>NZ_JBFAUP010000026.1:0-87808 GCF_040679335.1 Streptomyces sp. NPDC052299
CGCGGCACCGTCGCGTTGCAGTACGCGTAGAGCAGCTTCGCGCCGTGCCGGATGATCCCACCGTGCTCCTGATCGACGCCGGGCAGGAAGCCGGGTACGTCCAGAAGAGTGATGATGGGGATGTTGAAGGCGTCACACATCTGGACGAATCGCGCGGCCTTCTCGGACGCCTCGATGTCCAGCACGCCGGCCAGGGCCTGGGGCTGGTTGGCGACGATGCCGACGACCTGGCCGTCCATCCGGGCCAGGGCGCAGATGATGTTGCGGGCCCAGCGCTCGTGGACCTCCAGGTAGTCGCCGTCGTCGACGAGCTCCTCGATGACCTTGTGCATGTCGTACGGGCGGTTGCCGTCGGCCGGGACCAGGTCCAGGAGGGCATCGCCGCGCCGGTCGGCCGGGTCGTCGCTCGCCGCGGTGGGCGGGTTCTCCCGGTTGTTGGAGGGCAGCATCCCGATGAGGTAGCGGACCTCGGCGATGCAGGTCTCCTCGTCGTCGTACGCGAAGTGCGCGACGCCCGAGGTCTCGGCGTGGACGTCCGCGCCGCCCAGCCCGTTCTGCGTGATCTCCTCGCCGGTGACCGCCTTCACGACGTCCGGACCGGTGATGAACATCTGTGAGGTCTCACGCACCATGAACACGAAGTCCGTCAGCGCGGGGCTGTAGGCCGCACCGCCCGCACAGGGACCGAGCATCACGCTGATCTGCGGGATCACACCGGACGCCTTGGTGTTGCGCTGGAAGATGCCCCCGTATCCGGCGAGCGCCGAGACGCCCTCCTGGATACGGGCACCCGCGCCGTCGTTCAACGACACCAGCGGCGCACCCGCCGAGATGGCCATGTCCATGATCTTGTGGATCTTCGTCGCGTGGGCCTCGCCCAGCGCCCCGCCGAAGATCCGGAAGTCATGCGCGTACACGAAGACCGTCCGGCCCTCGACCGTGCCCCAGCCCGTGATCACACCGTCGGTGTAGGGCTTCTTCGCCTCCAGGCCGAAACCCGTCGCCCGGTGCCGCCGCAGCTGCTCGACCTCGTGGAAGGAACCCGGGTCGAGAAGGAGCTCGATGCGCTCGTGGGCGGTCAGCTTGCCCTTGGCGTGCTGTGCCTCGGTCGCCCGGTCACTGGGTCCGCGGCGGGCCCGCTCGCGCAGTGCCAGCAGTTCGGCCACACGGCCGCGGGTGTCGCTCGGCTCGCCCTGGGTTTCGTCCACAACGGTCATGTAACGACCCTACGAACCCCGCCAAAGAAATCGTGCCGTCGACTCCGTACAGTCTCCTGCCCGGTTTACTGGTGGAGCCTGACAGTAGCCCGGGCCCATGCAGGCGAAGTACCAGCCGGTACCGGGTTCTCCTTATGGAGGTCCTACAAAGGATCACTGTGGCCTGCCGCACACGCCGGTGAGCCGGGGGACGCGGTCGAGCTGGGCGTCCTGCACCTTCTGAATGTCCTCCAGGCGCGGGAGCACCGGCTCGTCCGGGTGCGCCACGGTCAGCAGCACCGCCTCGTAGAAGGCGTCCCGCACCGCCGCGGGCATGACGTCCGACGCGTCCAGGCACAACGGCACCCGCTGGTCCGTGAGGCGGCGGCCGATCTCCCGCTCGACCGCGCCCTTGCGGGCCGGGACCGCGGAATTGGCCGAGAACACCCCGCCCTCGCGGCCCCACTCCTCCTGGGCCTTCTCGGAGGTGAGGCGCCGGATCACCGTCCGGGCCCGTTCGCCGTCCCCGAACAGCGCGGCGAAGTCCGCCGACACCTCGTGGGCCTTCACGGTGTACGTGCCGCCGGGCAGCAGCGGGGCCGAGTCCGTGAAGGCGGCCCCGGCCCTGCGGGCCCCGTAGAACGTGCGGGCGAAGGAGCCCTGGTGTTCCAGGGAGCAGCCGCCCTCGAAGAGCAGCCCGTCTCCCCCGGCCGGGCCGCGGTGGTCCTTCGTGAGGATCGCCTGGCGCTCTTCGGGCGAGCCCTGGGCGAGCAGGCCCGCCCAGGTGGTCCAGGCGGTGACGACGTGCGGGGCGGTCCAGGGCAGCTCCCCGGTGGCCCACCGCGCGTACAGCACCGGGCCCGCCTGCTGGAGGAGCAGGTCCTCGATCCAGTCGCTGCCGGGCCAGCCGGAGGAGCCGTCGTCGCCCATGGCCGCGCACCAGGCGTCCAGCGGGGCCGGGGCGGGCGGCGGGGTCTCGCCCCTGCGGTACCAGACGATGGACTTGAGGTCGGCCTTGAGCGGTACCCACAGGTCCTTCTTTATGCCTTCCGCCTCCGGCAGCCACGGGTTGCCGTACTCCTCGGGCTCGTAGAGGTCCGTGAGCGGCTTGAGCCGGTTGTCGGCGGCGTACTCGACCAGTTCACCGACACCGGGCAGGATCGCGATGTCCGGCGGGTTGCCCGCCTGGACCTCGGCGAGCAGCACCTCGCGGGTGGCCGCGGTGCCCTGGTAGGTGTACGGGATGCCGAAGCCGTCCAGGACGTCCTTGAACTGCCGTTCCTGCTCGTCGGTCCAGGGGCCGAGGATGGTCACCCTCGGTTCGGCGTCGCTGCCTCCGGGGGCCGCGAGGCCGCAGGAGGCGGTCAGGAGCAGGGCGAGGACGAGCAGCAGCGCCCGGGGGGCCGTCCTCCGGATCATCCGGCCCTCCAGTAGTAGTCGGCGTTGAGGCGGCGGGCGATTCCGGCGGCCGGGAGCAGGAGGACCAGCGCGCCCGCGCCGAGCGCCCCGTAGTAGGTCCAGCTCTGCCAGCTCCGGGCGGCCAGCCCGTCTCGCAGTTCGGTGGAGGCGCGGGTGACGTACTGCTGGGCGTCGGCGAGGCGGTCCGGATCGCTCGCGCCGCCCCCGGACGGCACGCAGGGGTCGCTCGCGGTGTCCCCGGACCGCACGCGGGGGTCGCTCGCGGTGGCCTCGATCCGGACGAGCCGGTGGCGGGCCGCGTCGAGCCGTTCCTGGGTGGCGGCGGTCGCCCACAGCGGTACGACGGCGAGGGCGACGGCCACCAGCAGCGTCGGCAGCAGCCACGGGTCCAGGCTGCGCCCGCAGCGGCGGCGCAGCAGCCACAGCGCGCTGAGCGTGGTCAGGACGAGGACGAGCAGGCCCAGTTCGGCGACGGCCCAGCCGGTCACCTGGAGCGGGCCGAGGGTGCTGATCCGGCCCATCCGGCGCATCTGGTGGTCCTGGAGGACGTCGAGGCGGGGCACGACCCCGGTGCCCGGCCGGTTCAGCTGGCGGTCCGCGTCGCTCATCTTCTGCCGCTGCATCAGGTCGTCGTGCACGTACTTCACCGTCCCGGGCGTGACGGAGCCGCTGTACGAGGTGAGCACCCCGGTGACGGTCGCCAGGACGCCCCGGCCGCGCTCGCCGTCGATCTGGACGTCGGAGAGCCGGGACAGGCCCTGCCCGGCCGCGGAGAGCTGGGCCTCGTAGCGGGCTCCGGCTCCGACGACCTCGTCGATCCCGAAGCACACGGAGAGCCGGGCCTCCTGGTGGGCGCGGAGCAGGGCGAGCTGGGTGGCGGAGACGCCCTGGACGGCGGGGGCGGCGTGGCTGCGCATCTCGCCCGCCGCGTTCTGGACCTCGCGGTACGAGACGAGCAGCGCGGTCATCGAGACGAGCGCGGCCAGCACGATGACGGCCAGGTGCAGTTCGAGCAGCCGTCTGGTGCGGGAGCCGGTCGTCCGGCGGGCCCGGAAGGCGCGCGTCCAGTGGGTGGGCCGGGGGATCACAGGCGCCTCCCGCAGGCGATGCAGTACCGGGCGCCCGGCCCGGCGGGGTGGCGGCAGCCGGGGCACTTGCCGGGCGGACCCCCGGCGTGCGCGGGCAGGTCCAGCAGGGGGCCGGAGGCGACGTGCAGCCGTCCCTCGCGCACGGTCCCCCGGTCGACGGTGGGGCCGACGCGGACCAGGCCCCGGGGCCCGTCCACGATGTCGGCCACGGTGCGGACCTTGGTGAGGACCCAGTCGGCGCCGATCTCGTGGGCCAGCCGGACCGCGAGGCCGAACTGCCGCTCGGCCTCCTCGCGGCTCATCGGGTCCAGCGCCGCGTAGCCCCGTTCGAGCGCGGTCCGCATCCGGGTCGCGGCGTTCATCGCGTCGAGCGTGCCGCCCCCGCCGTCCGCGCCCACGGCGACGCCGGGCGGCAGCCAGCGGACCACGAGCGGGGCGGCGGCCTCGCCGACGGACACCGTGGCGAGCTGGAGCAGCACGCCGAGCGGGTCGGCGCTCGCGTCCGCCCGCACGGTGAGCAGGTAGTCCCGGGCGCCGGGCTCCCACTGGTGGGTGGCGAAGTCGTACCGGTGCGGGTGCTCCGGCGTGGTCAGCGGGACGAGGGCGTGCTGGCGGGGCTGCCGCTCGCTGAGCGCGATCCCGGTCACCGCGGGGCGGCCGGTGACGGTGACGGGCAGTTCGGGGCTCAGGACCTGGCGCAGCCGCCGCAGCGCCCTGGTGACGGCCGGGGCGAACCGGTCGGGCGCGGTGTCGGCCGTGCCGTGCAGGCCCTCGGTGAGGGCGAGCAGCGGTGCCGGGTCCCAGTCCGCGCCGAGCGCGAGCACGTCCGCGCTGAACTCGCCCTCGCACGCGGCGATCCCGGCCCCGAGGGCCGCCTCGCCCGCCGGGTCGTGCCCGCCGCCGTCGGTGACGAGGATCAGGTGCCGTACGGGCAGGGGCCGCCCAGCGAAGAGCGTGCGGGCGGCGGTGAGCCAGGTCCCGTATCCCGGCGGGGGCCGGTCGTCGGGGGTCGGTGCGACGCGCCCCGCGCTGAACGCCGCGCGCCGCTTCTCGTCGGTGTCCGCGAGCGCCCAGGGTCCGCGCAGCGGGTAGCACTGCCCGGGCCCGTGGTCGCCGGCGCCGCCGAGCACCGCGAAGGACACCCCGTCGGGCAGCGCCCGCAGGGTCGCGGCGAGCGCGGCGGCGGCGTCCTGCCGCCGGGCTGGGCCGACGTCCAGCGCGAGGACGACGGCGAGCTCGGTGGCGGGCCGCTGGTCCTGGGGGCCGGTGCCGGTGGCCTTGACGCGCACATGGGCGTCGATCCGGGTGTCGTGGTGCGGCTGCTGATCGCGCCGGACGTCGACGGACACGACGAACCGGAGCCCGGTCGGCGTCGGGTCGGGAGCGGCCATGAACGGATCTCCAGGGGTACGGCGGGAGGGGCGGGCGGGTAGTGGCGGCCGGGGCGCACCGCGCGCCCCCTCAGAACCGCGTCTGCGGGCGCACGGCGTGGGACAGGTCGATCAGCCGTTCGTACTCCGCCGGTTTCTGGCGTTGGCGGGCCAGCCAGCGGTAGCACTGCTCCAGTTCCGCGCGGACCTCCCGTTCGCCGGGGACCGGTGGGGGCGGGAGGCTCCTGCGCGGCCATGTCCGTCGCGGGGGCGGGGGGCCGGCCGTGGCGCGGACCGCGTCGAGCTTCCACTCGTACAGTTCGGTGCGCAGCAGCCACGCCGCCTCGTCGCCCGCGACGACCGGGGCGGCCAGCGCGGCCAGCGCCGCTCCGATCTCCGCGAGACCGGGCAGCGGGTGCTCGCCCGCGGCCAGCCGGGCGGCCCGGATGCGCAGGGCGGCGACGCGGGCCACGGTGTGGTCGCGGGACTCGTCGGGGACCAGGTCCAGGACCCGGACTGCGGCGTTCCGGTCGCCCCGGGCCAGGGCGAGCCGGGCGAGGCCGAGGGCGGCGCCGACGTGCGAGGGGTTGCGGGCGTGGACCGCGCGGAACAGCTCGTAGGCGGACGGGCCCGCCCCGGGCCCCACCTGCTCCGCGCAGTACGCGAGGGCCAGCTTCGCCGCGTATTCGCCGGGCAGCGCGCGGTGCACGGCCGAGAAGTGGCCGTGGGCGGCCTCCAGCAGCGCCCGGCGCTCCTCCTTCCGTACGTCCGCGCCGCGCAGGGCGACCAGGCCGCGGTGCCAGCTCAGGCGCCACTGCCGCACCGGACCGGGCCCGGGGATCGCAGCCGCCGCCTCGACCTGCTCGTGGGCCGCCGCCAGTGCCTCGGGGCCCTCCTGGCCGAGCAGCAGCCGGGCGTTGTGCAGGCAGATCTCGACGGACCGCTCCCCCTCGGCGGGCTGGGCGAGCGGCTGGCCCGGGTCGTAGCTGCTGACGCCGAAGCGGGCGGCCTGCGGGTCGCCGGGGTAGGGCCGGGGCACCGGGAGGCGGCGGGCGATCTCGGTCGGGGTCGGCGTGCCCGGGTCCAGGGTGGGCGCCGGGGGCGTTTCGCGGCGGCTGTGCAGCGGGCGGCGCAGCCAGTGCGCGTAGTCCGGGACCGAGCCCAGGCGGGCGCCGAGCAGTTCGGTGGAGGGCGTGAAGTAGGCGGAGGGTTCCGGCTGGTCGCGCTTGCCGCGCAGGGCCCGGATCTCGCGCAGCACCCCGCGCAGCTGCCCGGCCATGTCCTCGGCGGTGCCGAAGCGTTCCTCGGGGTCCTCGGCGGTGGCCCGTGCCAGGACGAGCCGGAAGGAGCTGATGCCGAGGCCGGGGACGTCGTCGCCGACCGCCCAGCGGGCCAGTTCGCCGAGCGTGACGCCGACCGTGTGCACGTCGTGGGCCACGGTGAGCGGCTTGGTGCCGTCCGTCTCCGGGGCCGCGAAGTACGGGGTGATCACGGGCGGCGGGTCGACGCTGCCCGCCTTGCGGACGCCGCCGAGGTCGATGACCTTGATGCCGTCGAGGTGGTGGATCACGTTCGACGGCTTCATGTCGCCGTAGAGGAAGCCCATCCCGTGCAGATGGGACAGGGCCTCCAGGATCTGGCAGCCGTAGGTGACGACGTGTTCGATGTCGAGGACGAAGGCGCCCTGCCGGACGGACTCGACCAGTGCGGACAGGGTGCGGTCGCCGACGTCCTCCATGACGATGTAGCCGCCGGAGACCGTGCCGTCGGCGTTGGCCGTGGAGACGAAGTCGCGGATCTGGACGATCCGTTCGTGCCGGATGGCGACCAGGCTGCGGCGCTCCTCGCCGGCCTGGGCGGCGCCGCGCTCGGCGTAGCGGTTGAGGAGGCCCTTGACGGCGACGAAGTCCTCCAGGTGGGTGTCCTCGGCCAGATAGACCCAGCCCTGTCCGCCGTGCGCGATGGGGCCCCGGATGACGTACTGGTCCTGGAGCGGCGGACCGTCCTTGGTGAGCTCGGGGCGGTACGAGTAGGGCGCCCCGCACACCGGGCAGTACCCCTCGTCCGGGGGCGGCGCGGCGGTGTGCGGCGGGACGAACGCGGTGTCGCAGGACTTGACGGAGCAGGTCATCACGATGCGCACGGGGTGCTCGGCGGCGGCCAGTCGTTCCGCCGGGCTGCCCGGGTCGAGCAGCGGGAGTTCGAGGAGCCCGGCGGGCCCGTGGTCCTCGGGCGCGCCGGGCAGCGGCGGCAGGCCCGGGGCGGTCTCGTCGCGGCCGCAGGTGTCGCAGTAGCCGGTGGGCAGGACGGCGCCGGTGCAGG
This sequence comes from Streptomyces sp. NPDC052299, assembly GCF_040679335.1. Taxonomy (NCBI): domain Bacteria; kingdom Bacillati; phylum Actinomycetota; class Actinomycetes; order Kitasatosporales; family Streptomycetaceae; genus Streptomyces; species Streptomyces sp. NPDC052299. Next base: position 7,396 of record NZ_JBFAUP010000026.1, read on the forward strand.
GGCCGCCGGTGAAGCGGCGGTGCGGGCAGGGAATCCTCATGGGCGGCCCACGGGTCCGGTGCGCTGTCCGGGCGGACCGGCGGCGCACGCGAGGTCGGCGCGTAAGTCGCGTAAGAGCTGCTTGAGCCCGACGAGCCGGGCGTGCGGATCGGGCTGCGCCCTCAGCTCCCCCAGGCGCCTTCGGCGTGCCGCCGGGTCCGTGGCCGGGCGCGGGGGTGCGGACGCGGAGTCGGTCAGGCCGTCCAGGCGGGCCCAGACGCGTTCCATCCGCTCGGCCCCGCGCACCAGTTCCTCGGCGCGTTCGTCCAGCGCCGGTACGAGCAGGTCGCGTTCGACGGCGCCGGGTGCCGGGCCCTCCGTGCCGCGTACGACGACGAGCAGCCGGAAGCCGAGGGCGCGCACCCGGGCGAGGACGCGCACGAGCCCCGCCGGGTCCGGGTCCTCGTCGAGGCCGACCACCACGAGGACCGGGCCCGCCGCGGGGCGTCCGGCGAGCGAGCGTTCGGGTTCGTCGCCGCCTTCGAGGAGCCAGTCGCGGTAGCGGTTGCGCTGGTGGAGCGGGGGGCGCAGCTGGGCGACCAGGGTGTCCACGAGCTCGTCGGGGCGGCCGCGTCCGCCCTGGTGGACGAGGTGGGCGCGGTGCAGCTGGTGGCGCAGGGTGCGGTCGCGGCCGCCGCCCTCCGGGATGACGCTGAAGCGCACGGCGGGCTGGTCGGCCCCCGCGAACCAGCGCCGCAGCCGCGCGGCGAGAGCGTGGTCCCAGCCGTCCGGGCCGCTCAGCTCGGCCACCAGGGGCACGAGTTGTGCGATGCGGTCGACGGGGATCATGTACGAGAAGGCGAGGTCGTTCTCGGTGGGCAGCTCCATCTCCAGGTCGCCGCGCCAGCTGACGACGAGGCCGACGACGCTTTCGGGGCGCTCGCCCTCGCGGCCGGTGTGGACGGCGGCGCCGCTGAATCCGGGGCGCACCACCTCCGCGTTGGTGCGGGCGTCGAGCTGGACCCAGTCGCCGTGGAGGCCGCTGATCCGTCCCGCGAGCCACATGCCGTCGGCGTCGAAGGGCGCCGCGTAGCCGCCGAGCCACACCTCGGCACCGCGCTCCAGGCGCCGGGACAGGGGTGCCGGTTCCGCCTGGGGGCGCGGGCCGTCCAGGGCGAGGACGGCGACGTCCTCGCGGTCGGGCAGCCAGCCGTCGGGGGCGACCCGGGCGGCGACGGGCGGGATGGCCGGGTTCTCGGCGAACTCGACCCACATCCGGGCTCCGGGCTCCCCGACGACGTGGGCGCAGGTCAGCATCCGGTCCTGGGTGATCAGCACCCCGGCCCCGCACACGTCGCCCCGCGGGCCCTCCCGGCGCAGCCGCAGTCGCCAGTCCGCTCTCAACTCCCCCATGGTTCACGAGCGTACGCGCGGACGGGCCCCGCTTCCCAGAGTGCGGACACAAAGGGAAGCGGGGCCCGGGCCGTTCAGCCTCCGCAGTGGAAGCGGGCGCTGCCCCAGTCCGCGTGGTCGTTACCGTTGCCGTCGCCGCCGTCACCGACGACGAGCTCGACGTACTTGGCGCCGGTGACGTCCGCCGTGAGCGACCAGGCGGCGTCGGAGGCCCGGAGCACCGGGGACTTCACCTTCTCGGTGCCGTCGGCCCTCACCGAGAACTGGACGCTGCCCGCGGTCTTCTGGACGTCGTCCACGCCGACCTCGGCGGTGAAGGAGGTGCACTGTCCGCCCAGGTAGTAGCGGATGGTCGCCGGGGCGTGGCTGCCGAGCCCCTTCTCGTAGACCGTGCCGCCGATGGTGAGCGGGGTGCCGTCCCCGGCGCCGGTCTCGCCGTTGGACAGGTCGCGCTCGACCGGGCCCCAGCCGTTGGTGGTGGCCGTCCAGTCGAGGTCACTGGCCCAGCTGTCCCGGGTGGGCGGCGGGGGCAGGGTGCGCACGGAGGTCTGGGCGCCGAGCTTCCGCTGTCCGTCGCCGGTCGTGTACGTGGCCTGCGCGGTCAGGGCGTACGTGCGGTACTCGGCGTCCACCGGCGGGGTGACCTGCCAGCGCGCGGTGACCTTCGCGCCGGGTGCCACGGTGTCGAAGGTGACGGCTCCGGCGGGCTCGGCCCGCCAGCCCTCGGGGAGGGCGAGGTCCACCTCGACGCCGGTCGCGGCGGTGGACTCGTAGTTGGTGAAGCTCACCTCGACGGGGTTGGCGGTGCCCGGCTCCAGCGTCTCTCCACCGGCCGCGACGGTCAGCGTGCCGCAGGCGGCCCGCTCACCGGCGGGCGCCTCGCCGAGGTCGGTCACGGTGAAGGCGTCGAGCACGAAGTCGGCGCCCTCCGGTGCGTCGCCGCGCTTGCGCAGCCCGGTCCAGGTGTCGCCGCAGCCCGCCGTGACGGTCTCCGTGAAGTGGCCGGTGTCGTGCTGGGCGCCGATGGCGGTGGTCCGGGTCTCGACGGAGGCGGGCTTGCCCTCGGCGGTGATCCGGTCGTAGCCGTCGACCCACTCGTAGGCCCCGGCGTGGCTGGACTGGTAGTCGTACTCGACCCGGTAGCGGTGGCCCGCGGTCATCGGGACGGTCCAGGGGGCCGTGCGGTAGACGAGGCCGGTGTTCTCCTCATGGGCCTTCAGGGACTCCTTGCCGCCGATCACGTCGTCGATGAGCTTCCCGTTCCAGCCCGCCTGGGTGTACGGGGCGTGGAGCTGCGAGATGACGGTGCGGGGGTCGGTGGAGCCGCCCGCGTCGCCCTTGAGGAAGGGGCCCCAGCCCTGGTCGACGTCCTCGAAGTCCTCGTGGACGACGGTGCCCTTCTTCGTGGCGGGGGCGCCCGCGACGAGGCGGACGTCGTCGGCGCGGACGGTGGCCGTGCTGCCGTCCGCGGCTTCGATGCGCAGGGTGGTGCGGCCGTTCGCGGGGGCCGTGAAGTCGACCTTGGCGCGCTGGAAGTAGGTGCCGTGCCAGTCGGACGCGGCGACGTAGTCCCTGGCGGTGGAGCGGTCCACGGCGACGGACTCGCCGCCCGCCGAGAGCGTGGTGTGCCGGGTCTTTCCGGGCTCGACCTCGATGAGCGCTGACGCGGTGTAGCGGGCGCCGGGCTTCAGGCCGCCGATGCGCTGGGAGAGCGCGGCGGTGCCGGAGCCGGAGAGCTTCGCGCTGTTGCGGCCCTGCGCGTCGGTGTCGCGGACGGCGGTTCCGGTCTTCGTCCAGGCGCCGAGCCGGTCGTCGTTGAAGCCGGGGTCGGCGACGAGGGTGTCCTCGCCCCACTTCGGGTCGGCGGCCTCCGGGGCCTGTCGCGGGTAGAGGACGTACGGCTGTCCGGCCTCGGCCTTCAGCGTGATCCTCCCGTCGACGGGCCGCACGGTGCCGGTCTTCACGCGGCCGTTGTCGGTGAGCCGGTAGACGGTGTACGTGCCCGGGGAGGGCACCGCCCAGCTGCTCGTACCGCCCTCCCGGCTGTAGTGGTAGAGCTTCTTGCCGCCGTCCCACGGAAGCAGGTAGTCGGTGCCGCTGAGGACCTTGCGGCCGTGGTCGTAGTAGGTCCGCTTACCGTCCTCGACGGTGCCGGAGATCCCGCCGGTGAAGGTGATGTCGTTGCCGTCCCAGCGGGTGATCTTCTGCTGCTGGAGGTACTTGGCGGGCAGGTCGCGCTGCCAGACGTTGTCGTAGAAGGCGTTCCAGTCGGTCTCGCCGGTCCAGCCCTCGAATTCGGCGATGGCGCTCTGGCCGAGGACCGGGTCGTTGTTCCAGACGTCCTTCTCGCCGTTGCGGATGAACCGGATGATCTTCGAGTTGATGCCCTTGTTGGTGGCGCCGCCGTAGTCCAGGTCGTTGGCCCAGTGCGACCAGAGCGAGGCCCGCTCAAACTTGTCGGCCCACTCGCTGGAGACGTTCCAGCCCTGCTTCTGGAGGGCCTGGACGGTCTTGTCGGCGATCCAGCCGTGTGTGTAGTACACGTCGATGTACAGCATCGAGAGGTTGGCGCCGGTCTCGTCGCGCAGTTGCTGGAAGCGCTTCGCCAGGTCGCCGCTGTTGATGTCGCGGCGCTGGTCGATGTAGTAGCTCTGGCCCAGCCAGTTCCAGCCCGGCTTGGTCTTGTCGACCAGTTGCTCGTCGAACGCCTTGGCCTCCGGGTACGCCTCCGTGGCGTTGACGTGGACGCCGAAGGTGGCGCCCCACTTCTTGCCGTCCTTCAGCAGGGCGTTGAGGTCCTTCAGCCCGCCCGCGCGCTTGTTGTAGTCGCCGCCGTAGTCGGGGTGGGCGGAGTCGTGGCCCTCGGAGGCGTATCCCTTGAGCAGGGCGAGCTGACCGAGGCCGTCCGTCGCCAGGGAGATCCGCTTGACGTCGTCCAGGGTGCGCAGGAAGGGGTGCGTGGCCTGGCTGGCGAAGTTGAACGGGATGTGGGTGATGACCCGGTCCGCGGTGTCCTCGCTGCCCGGCGCGACCACGCCGATCGAGCGGAAGGCGACCGCCCCGTCCTGCCAGTCGACCGTGCGGTCGCCGTTGGCGTCGGGCGTGACGACGACCTTGGCCCAGGGCAGGGCGTCCCCGCTCTCCGGCTCCGGCGCGCCCGCGCCCCGGTAGGTCCACTGACCGGACCAGACGGCGACGCGCGTCGAGCCGTCGTCCTCCTTGCGGGCCTGGTGCCAGAACCGGGCGTCGTCGCCGCCGGTGGCGCCGGAGGGCTTGTCGTACGAGGAGTTGGACTCGACGGCTGCCGCGAGCGAGCCGGTGTTGACGATGGCGTAGGTGGCGCCGGAGGGCGCGGACTCGGCCGGGGTGTCGCCGGTGACCTTCGCGAAGACGTCGGCGGTCCTGGTGGAGTCGGTGTCCAGCTTGGTGAAGGCGGTGGCCGCGCCGGTGTCGGTGCTCGCCACGGAGACCAGGTCGTGGCCGGGTATGTCGATCGTGGACACCCGGAAGGCGGCGGTGTCGCGGACGGCGGTGACCTTGAAGGTGGTGGCACGGCCGGACACGGAGAGCGTGGCGTCGATCTCCACCCCGGGCAGGTCGGCGAAGGCCAGCGTGTAGCGGGCGGCCGAGCCGGTGACCTCCGGGGCGCCCTTGAGCTGCACCGGGTGCGCGGTGCCGTTCAGGGTGACGGCGGTGACCGGGCGGGTGGAGCCGGTGAGCTGCTTGCCGGATCCGCGGTCGGTGTACGTGAGGACGCGCGGGAAGTCCGCGGCGACGGCGACCGCGAGCTGCGCGGAGGAGATGACGGGGCTGTCCGCGGGCACGGCGGCACCGGCGGCAGCGGGCGAGGGGGCGGCGGCCACGGCGGGGAGGGCGGTCCCCACCAGGGCCAGGACGGCTGCTGAGGCGGCGGCTGCGACGCCCACCGGCATACGGCTTGGTGACATGTGCACTGCGTAGTCGTCGGCTCGGCGCACCGTCAACGACGTACGGCTCCGAGGGCTTCGCCAGTCCAACAACCGCCTTCCGTAAGTCCAAGTAGGTCCACCTGGGGCGGGTCCGGGGCGTCCGGGGCACCGCGTTCAGTTCCTGATCACGTGGTGTGCGGGCATCGAGCGGCCTCCAGGCAAGTGCCGCTCATCAGCGTCGAGTTGTGAAGAGTTCTTCTTTTTGAGAGCGCTCTCAGTCACAAGTATTGACGCCTGTGCCGCGCGCCGAGAAAGTGGTGCGCATCGCGGACGCCCCCCGCACCACCTTCCCCGCACGGTCCACCCGTCCGCGCCCCCACGCACCCCCGGAGTCGCCTCATGATTTCGCGCCGCAAGTTCCTGACGGGCGGAGCCGCCGCCACGGCCACCGCACTGACCTACCCCCTCTGGGGCAGCGCCCTGAGCCCGAGCGCGTCGGCCTCCGCCGCCACCTGCGAACTGGCCCTGGTCAACAAGTCGTTGCCCGGCCGCGTCAACGCCTACGTCACGGGCCACGAGCAGGGCACCGACCGCTGGGTCCTGCTGCGCGCCGACGGCAGCGTCTACCACCCCGACTCCCCCTCGGCGCCGCAGACCCCGCTGCCGGTCGACTGCGCGATCCCGCTGAACGGCGCGGGCGGCGCGCCCGTCGTACTGACGCTGCCTCAGATGTACGGCGCCCGGGTCTACTTCGTCCGGGACGACACCCTGACCTTCTACCTCAACCCGGGCCCGGCCCTGGTCGAGCCCGCGTTCGCCACCTCCACCGACCCGAACTACGGACGGACCTGGTCGTTCTGCGAGTTCACGTTCAATCCGCAGCAGCTGTACGCCAACATCAGCTACGTCGACCTGGTGACCGCGCTCCCGATCGGCCTGACCCTGGAGGGCGATTCCACGCACACCGTCGCCCCGCTCCCCGACGGCGCCGTGCAGCGGATCGCCGACGGCCTCATCGCCCAGGCGGCCGCCGACGGCCAGCCCTGGGACAAGTTGGTGACCCGCGGCGCGGACGGCAGCGTGCTGCGGGTCATCTCCCCGCAGAACCTGATGGCGCCCTACTTCGACCGGCCCGACCAGATGCCGTTCCGCGACCTGTTCACGGCGCAGATCGACCAGGTCTGGGAGAAGTACCGCTCGACGGACCTGCGCATCGACCTCCAGGGCGGGCGCGGCGTGCGCACGGGCCGGGTCAGCGGCGACACGCTGGTGTTCGAGGGCGGGCACACCTTCACCAAGCCGGTCTCGAAGGACATCTTCACCTGCAACCACGGGCCGTTCACCAACAACCCGGCGGACAACGACGACAAGAAGGCCCTGCTGGCCCGGCTGGCGGCCGGCTTCAACCGCTCGATCATGCTCAGTCACCCGGACCAGCCCAACGGCACCTCGGTGGCCGACTACTACCAGGGCGCGGCGACCAACCACTGGTCCCGGATCGTCCACGCCAACAGCCCGATCGGTTACGCCTTCCCGTACGACGACGTGCGTCCGGACGGCCAGCCGGACGTCTCGGGCGCCGCGAACGACGGCAATCCGAGGCGGTTCACGGTGAGCGTCGGTTCCTGACCTCACCCCCACAGACCGGGAGGACCCCCGTCCGGGCGGGACGGGGGTCCTTCCTCATGCGTGCGCGGGACGCCGCGCGGGCACCGGTGCCGTGTTTCAGGCGGCGGCGCCGACCGCGAGCTCCCGGCGGGCGCGCGCCGCGGCGCCGACCGGTACGGCGTCGGAGCCCAGGCCGGACCGCACCAGCCGGACCGGCTGGCCGCTCACCGGCGGTTCGGCCGTCAGCGACGCGAGGACGAGGGGGCTCAGCAGCGGCCAGGCGCGGCTGACCCCGCCGCCCACGACCACCGTCGTGATGTCGACGACCCCGGCGGTCATCACGATCGCCCGCGCGATTCCGGCACCGGCTGCCTCGTACACCGCGAGGGCGTCCGCGTCACCGGCGCGCGCCGCCTCGGCGACCTCGCGGGCGGTCAGCCCGCGGCCGGTGCGCTCCGCGTAGCGGGCGCCGATGGACCGGCCGGAGGCCAGGGTCTCCAGATGGCCGCGCCCGCCGCACGAGCAGAGCAGATCGCCGAAGCCGGGGATGTGCCCGATCTCCCCGGCCGCGCCGTGCGGACCGGTGAACAGCGCGCCGTCGCTCCACAGCGCCCCGCCGACGCCGGTGCCGAGGGTGATGCCGAGGACGTTCGGTTCGCCCCGGACGGCACCGCCCGACGTCTCTCCGTACAGGAAGGCGTTGACGTCGTTGTCCAGGAAGGCGGGCACGTCCAGCGCGTCCTGGAGGGCGTCGGTCACCCCGAATCCGGCCCAGCCGGTGAAGGAGTCGCTGGCCACGAGGATGTGGCCGGTGTCGGAGTCCACGACTCCGGCGGCGCCGACCCCGCAGCCGGTGAGCCGGCCGGGGGTGCGCCGGAGCAGCGGGGCCAGCGCGTCCAGGGCGGCGCCGGTCATGGCCGCGCCTCCGTGGGCCGCCGGGGTCGCCGTCTCGGCGCGGTCCAGTACGGTCAGGTCGTCGTCGCACAGCACCACCTGCGTGGTGGTGCCGCCGATGTCCACTCCGGCGAAGAGCCTGCGGTCGTGGGCGTTCATGCCTTGGCCTCCGTCCGGCCTGCCGTGAGGGCGGCCAGGCGCTCGGCCCGGCGACCGCGCTGGATCACCGGGTCCGGCACCGGTACGGCGGCCAGCAGGCCGCGGGTGTAGTCGGTCTCCGGGTGCAGGAGGGTTTCCCCGGTGGGGCCCTGCTCCTGGATGCGGCCGCCCCGCAGCACCACGACGCGCTGGGCGAAGTGCTGGACGACGGCCAGGTCGTGGGAGACGAAGAGACAGGCGAAGCCCAGCTCGTCCTGGAGCTCCGAGATCACTTCGAGCACCGCCTGCTGGACGCTCACGTCCAGGGCGCTGGTCGGTTCGTCCGCGACCAGCAGCCGGGGCTCCAGCACCAGAGCGCGGGCCAGGCTCACGCGCTGTCGCTGGCCGCCGGACAGCTCCCGGGGCGCGCGGTCGGCGACCTCGCGCGGCAGCCGGACGCGGTCCAGGACGGCGGCGACCTTGCTCCTGCGGTCCTTGGCGGAGAGCTTCCCTCGGTGGACCCTGAGCGGTTCGGCGACGCACTCCCCGACCGTCATCCGGGCGTCCAGCGACGCGACCGGGTCCTGGAGGACCACACCGATGCCGGCGCGCAGGGCCCGGCGGGCCCGGGACCGGGTGCGCGCCAGGTCGTGGCCGAACAGCGAGACCGTGCCGGAGGTCGGGGCGATCAGGCCCAGGGCGACCCGGGAGGCGGTGGACTTGCCGGAGCCGGACTCGCCGACCAGGCCCAGCGTCTGGCCGGGGTGCACGGCGAGGGAGACGCCGTCGAGGGCCCGCACCGCGTTCTTGCCGCGGCCGAAGACGACGGAGACGTCGCGGAGCTCGGCGACCGGCTCGGTGTCCGGGGCCTTGTCGACGGCCTGGGCCGGGGCGGCCTCGTCGCCCTCGGCCACCGACAGCCGGGGGACGGCGGCCAGCAGGCGGCGGGTGTAGTCGTGGGACGGGCGCAGGAGCACGTCTTCGACGGGACCGGTCTCCACGATCTCCCCGTGGTACATCACGGCGACCCGGTCGGCGAAGTCGGCGACGACACCCATGTTGTGGGTGACCAGCAGGACGCCGGTGCCCGTCTCGGCGGCGAGGCGGCGCAGCAGGTCGAGGATCTCGGCCTGCACCGTGACGTCCAGCGCGGTGGTGGGTTCGTCGGCGATCAGCAGGGCGGGGTTGTTGGCGATGGCCATCGCGATGACGACGCGCTGGCGCTGCCCGCCGGAGAGCTGGAAGGGGTAGGCGGTGGCCCGCTTCTCCGGCTCGGGGATGCCGACCTTGCGCAGGAGTGCGACGGCCTCCTCCGCGGCCTCCTTGGCGGAGACCTCGCGGTGGTTGCGGATCACCTCGGCGATCTGCGCGCCGACCCGGGTGAGCGGGTCGAGTGCGGTGGCCGGCTCCTGGAAGACCATGGAGGCGGTCCGGCCGCGCAGGGCGGCGAGTTCGCCCTCGCGGGCGCCGACGACCTGGGTGCCCGCGATGAGCGCGCTGCCGGTGGCGCGGGCGTTGCCGGACAGCAGGCCCATCGCGGCCAGCGCGATGGTCGACTTGCCCGAGCCGGACTCGCCGACGAGGGCGAGCGTCTCGCCGGGGGCGACGGTCAGGGACACGCCCCGGACGGCCGGCACCTCCCCGGTCTCGGTGGTGAAGACGACGCCGAGGCCGTCCAGTTCGAGGATCGGCCCGGCCTGTGCTGCGGCGGGGCCCTGGGTGGCGGTCATCCGCGTCCCCTCACGTCGAATGCGTCGCGGAGCCCGTCCCCGATCGCGTTGAACGCCCACACCACCAGGATGATGGCCAGGCCGGGCGGAATGATGAGCCACCAGTAGCCGGAGTAGGCCGCGGTGAGGCCGGCCGAGAGCATGCCGCCCCAGTCGGTGGACGGCGGCTGGACGCCCAGGCCCAGGTAGGAGACGTAGGCGACGAGCAGGATGGCGTCGGCGATCTGGAAGGTGGCCGCGACGATGATGGTCGAGACCGAGTTCGGCAGGATGTGCCGGATGATCGCCCGGCCGTGCGTGCCGCCGATCGCGCGGAGCGTCAGGACGTAGTCGCGGTTCTTCAGGCTCAGGGTCTCGGCCCTGATCAGGCGGGACGGCACCAGCCAGGACACGAAGCCCAGGATGACGATCAGGCCGGTCAGGTCCGGGGTGGTGATGGCGGAGACCACCAGCAGGATGAAGAGCGCCGGGATGGCGATCCCGGCGTCCACGATCCGCATCATGACCGCGTCCACCCAGCCGCCCGCGTAGCCGGCGACGGCTCCCCAGAGGGTGCCGATGACGGTGGCCAGGACGCCCGCGGCGAGACCGACGATCAGCGACACCTTGCCGCCGTACATGAGCCGGCCCAGGACGTCGTGGCCGACCGCGTCGGTGCCCAGCCAGTGGGAGCCACTGGGGGCGAGGTTGACCTGCTGGAGCATCGTGTGGGTCTGGTCGGTGGAGTACACCAGCGGACCGGCGAAGCAGAACAGGACGAAGACGACGACGACGCCGAGGCCGACCACGGCGAGCCGGTTGCGGCAGAAGCGCCGGACGGCGAGGCGGGACCCGGACGCCGTGACGGCGGCGGCCGTGCCGGGCACCTGGCCCGGCTGGATGACGGCACTCATGCCCGGCCTGCCTTCACTCGGGGGTCGATGATGCGCTGGACGATGTCGGCGAGGAGGGTGCCGGTCACCGTGGCGACCGCGATGACGAGCACGCAGCCGAGGAGCACGGGGTAGTCCGAGGACTGCGCGGCGGTCCAGAAGAGGAGCCCCATGCCCGGGTAGTTGAAGAGCTGCTCGACCACCAGCGCACCGCCGAAGAGCACCGGCACGTAGTACCCGAGCATGGCGACCACGGGCGTCAGCGAGTTGCGGAACACATGGCGCCACAGGATGGCGCGCGAGCGGGAGCCGCCGGCCCGCGCGGTCCTGACGTAGTCCTCGGACAGGTTCTCCAGGGTGGCCGCCCGCATGTAGCGGCTGAAGACCGCGATCATGGAGGCCGCGCCCGCGACCACCGGCAGCACCAGCGCCTGCGGTTCGGAGATCACCTGGGCGAGCGTGTCGCCCTGCGGTGCCTGCGAGGGGAACCACGGCAGCGTCTGGCTGAACAGCAGCACCAGGACCAGTCCGAGGAAGTACACGGGCGTGGAGTAGGCGATGAAGCTCAGCGTGGTGATGACGTAGTCGGCGGGCTTGTTGCGCCGCACGGCCTGCCACATGCCCATCGGGATCGCCAGCAGCAGGCCGACGACCGCCGACAGGACGGTGAGCAGCAGGGTCTTCGGCAGCCGTTCGGTGATGAGCTGGGACACCGGCTCGTTGAGCGTGTACGAGGTCCCGAGGTCACCGTGCAACAGCTGGTTGAGGTAGTAGAAGTACTGCACGGGCAGCGGCTTGTCGAGGCCCTGTTCGTGGTTGAAGGACGCGATCTGCTGCGCGGTGGCCTGCGGGCCGAGGATCCCGCGAGCGGGACCCCCGGGCAGGGCGTGCAGCAGACCGAAGACCACGATCGTCACGATGACGATCACCACGACGGCCTGGAGTATCCGCCTGATGAGGTACGAGGAGGTGCTCATGTGATTTCCGGTCGCTTCGGCTCAGTGATGCGCGTGGTGGGCGACCGGGGTCACTTGGTCCACTTCCACATGGCGGGGTGGAAGTTGGCGAGCGAGTCCTGGGCGAAGCCGCCGAGGCCCTTCTTGACGACGGACACCTGGTAGTCGGGCTCCGGGAGCCAGACGACCGGGAGGTCCTTGGTCAGCGCGGCGCTGTACTTCTGCATGGCGGCGTCGGAGGAGTCGGTGGTGGTCTCGCTGATCACCTTGTCGACGTCCGGGTTCGAGTAGCTGCCGAAGTTGGAGCCGCCGCCGGTGGCGAAGAGCGAGTCACCGCTCGGGTAGGCGGGGAAGTACCAGCTGCCGGCGCTGCCGAAGAAGGACAGCTGCCACTTGCAGCCGGGCTGGTCGGCGGTGCACTCACCGGCCTGCGAGAGCACCGAGTTGACCGGGGCGGTCTTGATGCTGAAGCCGATGCCGGACTTGGCGAAGGACGACTGGAGCGCGCTCATCATGTTGTCGGTCACGGTCGAGCCGGACTGCGACAGCACCTGCATCTGGAACTTGGTGCCCTTGTCCACCCCGGCACCGCACTGGTCGGCGCCGCTGCCCGGCTCCGTGCAGACCATGACGCCGCCGCGCTCGGTCCAGCCGTGGTCGGTGAGGAGCTTCTTCGCCTTGGCGGTGGAGAAGGGGTACGGGTTCTTCTTCTGCTCGGCGGAGATGAAGGAGGAGGTCTGGCCCTGCGGGACGGGCCCGTAGGTGGGGACGGCGGTGCCGTTGAAGATGACCTCGGACAGCGTCTTCTGGTCCACCGACATCTGGATCGCCTGGCGGGCGTAGAGCTGCTTGAAGACGGGCCCCATGGTGGGGTTGTTGAAGTTGTAGGGCATGTACGTGATCGCCCAGCCCGCCCACGGCTTGAGGGTGTAGCCCTTGGCCTTGAAGGACGCTTCCTGGCTGAGGTTCGTGGCGTTGATGTAGCCGTAGTCGACCGTGCCGGCCCGGAGCGCGTTCTCCTCGGCGTCCGCGGTGGTGAAAGGGAGCAGGTTCACCGTCTTGATGTTGGCCTTGCCGCCGCCGTCGTACTTGGCGTTGGCGAGCAGCTGCACCTTGCCCGCGGTCGAGAAGGACTTGATGGTGTACGGGCCGCTGACCGTCTTCCAGAGCGGGTCGGTGGCGTAACCGGCGATCTTCTTGGCGGCCGTGTTGAGGTACGTCCAGACCTTCTTGGCGCCCGCGGGGGTGAGGTCGAGGTCCGACACCTTGCCGTCGTCGCTGGTCTTGTCCCAGACGTGCTGCGGCATCGGGCGGATCATGCTCAGCTCGTTGGCGAGCATCCACTGGGTGTTGTACGCCTTGTCGAACGTGAGCGTGAAGTGCGTGTCGTCGACGATCTTCAGCGCGGTCCAGTTGTCCGGCGCCTTGCCCGGGCTGTAGCTGGCCCAGTCCTCCTTGTTGGCCTTGACCAGGTTGTACCAGAACTGCACGTCGCGCGAGGTGATCTGCTTGCCGTCGCTCCAGTGCCGGTTGCCGAGGGTGATCGTTGCGCTCTTGCCGTCCTCGGCGAAGTCGGCGGCGGTGGCCAGGGAGTTGTCCTTGTTCCAGCCGACCTTGCCGGTGGAGCCGTCGTACGCGATCAGCGGCTCCCAGAGGGACTGGGATATGGAGGAGTTGTTGGTGTTCAGGTGGGCGGCGGTGCCGACCGGGAGGATCCAGTTCGGCGTGAAGTTCGCGGGCAGCGCGTAGTTGATGCTGTCCGACGAGCCGGAGCCGGAGGCGCTCGCGCCCCCTCCGGAGCAGCCCGACAGAAGAACGGCGGCCGTGGTGGCAGCACCTGCGGCGAGGGCCCAGCGACGGTTGCGCACCGTGCGGGTAAGGATCATGACACTCCTCGGTTCGAAAGGGCCCGCAGCCGCTCGGGGGGTCGGCGCTGCGTTCACGACAGCTAACGCCGCCGCCATCGAAGAAACAAACAAGAATGAATAACAAGTAAGTTACTGCACTTTCGACGAAAGTCGTCTTGCCCCATTTCTTCCGCCCGTTTGGGGTGTTTTGACCAATTAAGTAGGGCTTCAAGGCTCGAGGGACTTCCTTCGCGCCACTGTTCCCCTGTGCGAAGCGCGGGCGTATCGTCGCCGCCACACACCCGTTGCGGAAGTAACTTTGTACATGACTGGAATAAGTGCGTGGGACCGCAAGGCCACGAAGGGGACCCCGTCCCTCGCCGTGCGCGTCCTGGAACTCATCGCATCGGGCCAGGCGAACTCCCGGGCCGAGCTGGCCGAGCGCCTGGGGGCCGCCGCCTCCACCATCTCGCTGGCGGTGGGGCATCTGGTCGAACGCGGCCTGGTCGCCGAGGAGGGCACCCAGTCCTCCACCGGCGGACGCCCCCGCAAGGTGCTGCGGATCGGCAGCCGGGACGACTTCGCCCTCGCCGCCGACCTCGGTGGCCGGCACGCCAGGATCGGCGTGGTGCTCCCGGGCGGCGGCCTGGCCGACGTCTCGACCGTCCCGTTCCTGATCGCCGACGGACCCGAGGCCGCCCTGCCCCGGCTGGCCGAGGCCCTGGAAGCCCTGGCCGGACAGCGGAACGCCGGTCGCCTGCGCGGTGTCGGCCTCTCGCTGCCCGGACCGGTGGACATCGCCTCGGGGTCGGTCGTCCGGCCGTCCCGGATGCCCGGCTGGCACCGTTTCCCGGTCGCCGCCTGGCTGGGCGAGCGCTTCGGCGTCCCGGCGGTCGTGGACAACGACGCCAACTGCATGGCGGTCGGCGAGCACACCGTCCGGCACGACGGGCCCTCGCAGACGATCATGGTGAAGATCGGCTCCGCGATCGGGGCCGGCGTGATCGCCGAGGGCCGCCTCTACCGGGGCGCCACCGGCGCCGCGGGGGACATCACGCACATCCGGATCGACGCCGGGGCCGGCATCCCGTGCTCCTGCGGCAACACCGGCTGCCTGGAGACCGTGGCGTCCGGTGCCGCGCTGGTCCGCATCCTGCGCGAGCGCGGCGCGGACGTGAACAGTCCCGAGGACGTGGCCCGGCTGGCCCTGGACGGTGATCCGCTGGCCACCCGCACGGTCCGCAGGGCGGGCGACTACCTGGGGCAGGTGCTGGCCGCCAACGTCAATTTCTTCAACCCGGGCGCCGTCTATCTCGGCGGCATCCTCTCGACCCTGGAACAGTTCGTCGCCGCCGTGCGCAGCCGGCTCTACGAGAGCTGCCACCCGCTCGTCACCGAGCACCTCACCATCGAGCGGACGCGGCTCGGCGCCGACGCCGGGCTGGTCGGCGCCGGACAGTTCGCCCTGCAGCACGCCCTGGCCAACGCCCTGCACGAGGTGGGCGGAACGGGCCGGTTCGACCCGCTCGCCCCCCGCCCCCTCTGACGCCCCACCCCTTACGAGGAGCCATGTCGCAATCCCGCACCGCAGCATCCCGCCCGGTCATCGCCATCGCAGGGCTCGGCATCGAGTCCTCCACCTTCTCCCCGGCCCGCACCCGGGCCGCCGCCTTCCACCCCTCGCGCGGCACCGAGGTGCTGGACCGCTACCCGTTCCTGGCCCCCGGTGAGGAGCTGCGCGAGGCGGCCGACTGGCACGGCGCCCTGGTCGGCAAGTCGCTGCCGGGCGGCACCGTCACCGCCGCCGCCTGGCAGGAGCTGACCGACGAGCTGATCGAACGGCTCGCCGCGCTGCCCCGCCCGGACGGCCTCTGGTACGACATCCACGGCGCGATGACCGTCGAGGGCGTCGACGACGCGGAGGCCGTCCTGCTGGACCGCATCCGCGCCACCGTCGGCCCGGACGTGATCATCTCGACCTCGATGGACCTGCACGGCAACGTCTCGCGCGAGCTGGTCCACGGCAGTGACCTGATCACGTGCTACCGGATGGCCCCGCACGAGGACCACATGGAGACCAAGGAGCGGGCCGCCCGCAACCTGGTCGAACTGCTGGCGTCCGGCGCGCCCCGTCCCGTCAAGGCATGGGTGCCCGTGCCGGTGCTGCTGGCCGGCGAGCAGACCTCCACCCGGATCGAACCGGCGAAGAGCGTGTACGCGGCGGTGGACGACGTCGAGGCCATGGACGGCGTGACCGACGCCGCCATCTGGGTCGGCTACGCGTGGGCCGACGAGCCGCGCAACCGCGCCGCCGTGGTGGTCACCGGACCCGGCCGGGAGGCCGTGGCGGCGGGTGCGGAGCGGCTGGCCCAGGGCTTCTGGAAGGCGCGCCACGACTTCGAGTTCGTCGCCCCGACGGGCACCTTCGACGGCATCCTGGACGAGGCCCTGAAGTCCGACCAGCGCCCGTACTTCATCAGCGACACCGGGGACAACCCGACCGCGGGCGGCGCCGGTGACGTGACCTGGGGGCTGACCCGGCTGCTGGCCCGCCCCGAGTTCCGGGAGGACGACGGCCCGACGGTCATCTACGCCTCGGTGCCCGGACCGGACGCCGTCGCGACGGCCGTCGCCGCCGGGGTCGGCGCCACCGTCACGGTCACCGCGGGCGCGGAGGTGGACGACCGGCACGCGGGCCCGGTCACCCTGACCGGCACGGTGCACTCCGTTCGGCACGGGGACCGGGACGCGCGGACCGAGGTCGTGATCCGGGTCGGCAGTGTGTACGCGATCCTCACCGAGCTCCGCAAGCCGTACCACCACGAGCACGACTTCACCGATCTGGGCCTCGACCCGCGGGGCGCCGACATCGTGATCGTGAAGATCGGCTACCTGGAGCCCGAGCTCTTCGACATGTCGGTGGGCTGGAAGATGGCGCTCACTCCCGGCGGCGTGGACCAGGACCTGGTGCGCCTGGGCCACCACCGCATCCGCCGCCCGATGTTCCCCTTCGACCGCGACATGGCCGACCCGGACCTCTCGGCCCGGATCATTCCCGCCTCCGACCAGCCGCTGACCGGGGAGGACGAGTGACCGCCCGCCCCGCGCTGGAGATCGCCGTCACCTCACCGGCGGGCGCCCGCGCCGCCCGGGAGAACGGCGCCGACCGGGTCGAACTGTGCACCGCGCTCGAACTGGGCGGCGTGACCCCGTCCGCCGCGCTGGTCGAGGCGGTCGCCGCGGAGGGGCTGCCCGTGCAGGTCCTCGTCAGGTGCCGGCCCGGCGACTTCGTCCACGACGCCGAGGAGCTGGACCTCATGGCCGCCGAGGTGCGGTCGGTGATCGCTTCCGGCGCCGCCGGAGTGGTCATCGGCGCGCTCAACGCCGACGGCACCCTCGACGTCCCGGCGGTCGCCCGGCTGGCCGAGGCGGCCCGGTCCGCGGGGCGTCCGGTGGAGGTGACCCTGCACCGCGCCGTCGACCAGTCCGCCGACCCGGTGGCGACCGCCGCCCTGCTGCCCTCGCTCGGACTCACCCGGGTCCTCACCTCGGGCGGGGCCCCGTCCGCGGCCGAGGGGCTGGCGACGATCGCCGCGATGGCCGCCGCGGCCCCGGGCGTCGACGTGATGGCCGGGGGCGGTGTGCGCCTCGGCGACATCCCGGCCCTCGTCTCCGCGGGCGTCGGCTCCGTCCACCTCTCCGCCAAGGTCCGCGCGCCGCGCCGCCCCGGCGGCACGTGGGTTCCGATGGGCGCGGGCGGCACGTCGGCCGAGCAGGACACCCATTTCGTCACCGACCCCGGTGTCGTCGCACGGGCCCGCCGGGCGCTGGACGACCTGGCCTGACCCTCACGCCCCCGTACGCGACTGCGCCCCCACCCGGGAACGGTGGGGGCGCAGTCGCTTACGGGGGGCGCAACCGGTCAGCAGCCGCCGCAGTTGTAGTAGGTCACGTCCCAGTGGTTGCCCTCGTCGGCGTAGACGTTGCCGGACGCGGACTTGTACTGGGGGGCGCCGTCACCGCGCAGGCCGATGTAACTGAACGCGCTCTTCACGTAGTTGGTGAGACAGGTGGTCTTGCCGAAGTCCAGCTTGTAGCCGTTCCAGTGCGAGTACGTGCCGCTGGCGTGCCCGGTCTCCGTGCCGCCGGTGATGTTCAGGGCGCAGCCGGTGGCGCTCTTCAGGGTCTGGGCGCCCTGCGCGGTTGCCAGGTTGAGCTGCTCGAACGAGGTGCAGGTGGAGTTGTAGCGGTCGGAGCAGCCGCCGGAGGACGACCAGGTGATCCCGGACGAGCTGAAGCGTGCGGTCGCCTGGCTGTGGGTGAGCTTGGTGACGGCGTACGCGTCGGTCGTGCCGCTCACCAGGCCGAAGCCGGGCGCGAAGAGGACGCCGAGCACGAGGGCGAGCGCGGTCAGGACGGGGCGCAGCGTCATCCGGGGGACACGGGGCGCGTGGAAGACCATGGGGGACTCTCCTCCTGTGCATGACAAAGGGGCAGAGGAATAGTGCCCCAGTTCTACGCGCGTCGCCAGGGGGCCTCGCGTAACGGCCGCGTGAACAGATGGCGGGCATCGCAACAGTCCGCGCGACAGATGTTGAACTTTGAACAAGATGGGCCTACAGTGAATGTCGTTGAAGGTTAAACAACAGGTCGAGCCCACTCGGCCAGGTCTTCGAGGAGGAGCCATGGCTCTGTTCAACCGCAAGTCCGACGACGCCGCTGCCGCCGCCACGACCACGGCCGACGTCGACCCCGCCCTGGCCGCGCTGACGGGTGACTACACGATCGACCCGGCGCACAGCAGCATCGGTTTCACCGTGCGTCACGCCATGGTGACCAACGTGCGCGGCTCCTTCGCCGAGCACGCGGGCTCCCTGAAGCTCGACGGCAGCAACCCGGCCAATTCCACGGCCTCGATCGACGTGAAGATCGCCAGCGTGGACACCGGCATCAAGGACCGCGACGGCCACCTGGTGAGCGGCGACTTCTTCGACGCCGAGAAGTTCCCCCTGATGACGTTCCGCTCGACCTCCGCCGAGCAGCTGGGCGGTGACAAGTACCGCGTCACCGGCGACCTCACCATCAAGGACGTGACCCGCCCGCTCGCCATCGACCTGGAGTTCAACGGCTCCGCCAAGGACGTCTACGGCAACGAGCGCGTCGGCTTCGAGGGCGGCGCCGAGATCCTGCGCTCGGACTGGGGCCTGACCTGGAACGCGGCGCTGGAGACCGGCGGCGTCATGGTCAGCGACAAGGTGAAGCTGACCTTCGACATCTCCGCCATCAAGGCCGCCCCGCAGGCCTGACCCGCTCAGCGCGGAGCGTCGAGCACCCGCGCGGCGGCAGCGCGAAGGCCCTTCACCGCCTGGTGAAGGGCCTCGTCGCGTCGAGCGGCCAGCGCGGTGTGCGCGGCCCTGTGCGTGGTGTCGCCCGCGCGGGCGTCCGCGACCATCCGCCGCATCAGCTCGGCGCGTTCGCCCGACGCCCGGCCCACCCGGCCGACCGCCGCGACCATGGCGTCCGGCCCCTCCACGAGGACCACCTCGGCGGCCCGGTGAACCTCGCGGGCCAGGCCGACGAACGCGCCGACCCGCTCGTCCACCATCGCCATGTCCGGCCGCTCCGGCCGCAGCGCCTCGAAGACGGCGTCCAGGGCGATGTCCCGGTCGTGCAGGGCCCCGAGGTACGCCACGTACGCGTCCCTGCGGTGCTGTCTGCGCCACTGGTCGTACTGGGAGCGGGCCGCCGTCCGCCCGGTGACGAAGGCCGCCCCCAGAGTGGTGAGCGAGCCGACGGCGGCCCCTATCAGCGCGGCGACTTCGGCATCCATGCGCGCCATTGTGCCGCCGCCCCGGCCCGCTCAGCCCATGGACTTCGAGCCGTCCAGGGATTCCCGGATGATGTCCGCGTGGCCCGCGTGCTGCGCGGTCTCCGCGATGATGTGCATCAGCGTCCTGCGGGCGGACCACTTCGCGTCCCCTTCGAACCAGGGGGCCTTCGGCAGCGCGTGCGCGGCGCCCAGGTCCGGCAGCGAGGCGACCAGCTCGTCGGTCGCCGCCGCCACCTTCTCGTAGGCGTCGAGCACGCCCGCCAGCGTGTCCCCCGGCAGCATCCTGAACTCGTCGGCCCGCTTGGCGAAGTCGGCCTCGGTCATCGCGGTGAAGTCCGGCATCGCGGCGGCACCCTCCACGATGAACGCGGCCCAGCCCCGCTCGACCGAGGTCACGTGCTTGATCAGGCCGCCGAGACACAACTCGCTCTTCGTCGTCCGGTCCCCCGCCTGCTCGTCGGTGAGGTCGCGCGTGGTGAACCGCAGGAAGTGCCGCTGCTTGCCCAGCGCCTCCAGGAGGTCCGCCCGCTCGTCCGAGCCGGTGTTCGCGGTGGGCGTCTCGCTGGCGTTCATGGTTCTGCCTTCCGTCGTTCCTGTTCCGCCGTCAGGACCGACAGTACGAGCGCATTAGGTCAGATCCGGTCCTGTACGCGCGGTCAACGCCGCCTGACCTTCAGGGCGTTGTCCGTTCGGGTGGTGGGGTTGCCGTCCGGGTCGTTCTGGATGCGCTCGTGCTCCTCGCTGAGCAGCACCTCCCACTCCCCCTCCGGCAGCTCCAGCTGGGCCAGCACCTCGTCCGGGGTCGGCAGCTCCATGTCGGCGTGCCGGTCGTCCCAGGCCGGGAAGCCCGCGTGCCCCACGATCAGCAGCACCCCGCCCGGGGCGACCGCGCGGGCCGCCCGGTGCAGGATGCGTTCGCGGGGCAGGTCGCCCATGGAGTGCAGGAACTGCGCCGAGACCAGGTCGTACGCCCCTTCGGGGAAGGTGGCGCCCAGGTCGTGGAACTGCCAGTCCACCCGGTCCGCGACCCCGGCCTCCGCCGCGTGCTCGGCGGCCCGTTCGAGCGCCACGCGCGAGATGTCCGTCGCGGTGACGTGCCAGCCCCGGCCCGCCAGCCAGACCGCGTCCGCGCCCTCCCCGCAGCCCAGGTCCAGCGCCCGGCCCGGCGCCAGGTCCTCCACCTCACGGACGAGCACGGTGTTGGGCTTCCCGCTCCAGATGCGGTGGCTCTCGCGGTACCGGTTGTCCCACAGCTCCGCGTCGGACGGGGCGTTACGGGCTTCCACGGCGCGCTTGGTGTCCTCGGTGACGAGGTCCCCGTTGATGGCCGCGCCCGCCTTGAGCCCGGCCGCCGCCGCGCCGATGACCTGGTCCATGAGACCGGTGACGTTCCCGGCGACCCACACCCCGGCCGCCGCCGTCGCGCCGGCCGGGTCCGCCTCGATGTACGAGCCGACGGTGTGCCCGCCCATCTCCAGCGGTACGGGGCGCAGCCCCAGGCTCTCCAGCACGCCGGAGCGCGCCGTGAACCTCGGCTGGACGACGACGGCCGCCCGCTCGACCACCCGGCCGCCCGCGAGCCGGACGCCGGTCAGCCGGTCGTCGGTCACCTCCAGCCCGGCCACCTCGCCGTCCACGACCGCGATGCCGCGCGCCGCCAGCTGCTCGTACTCCTCGTCGGAGGGCTCGGGCCCCTTGTGCAGGAAGAGCGTGACGTCCCCGCTCCACTGCCGCCACAGCAGCGCCTGGTGCACGGCCATGGGGCTGACCGCGATGACGCCGATCGCCGCGTCGCGCACCTCCCAGCCGTGGCAGTACGGACAGTGCAGCACCTCGTGGCCCCACCGCTCGGCCAGGCCCGGGACGGGCGGCAGCTCGTCGGTCAGCCCGGTCGTGACCAGCAGCCGCCGCGCCGTGACGGCCGTCCCGTCCCCGCGCACCACCCGGAATCCGGCGTCCTCCGGCAGCCGCTCGGCCACGGTGACCTCGCCGGTCACGACCTCGACCCCGTACCCGGCGACCTCCTCCCGGCCGATCGCCAGGAGCTCCCCGGGCGGGGTGCCCTCGCGCCCCAGGTAGTTGTGCACGTGCGACGCGGGCGCGTTGCGCGGACTCCCCGAGTCGATCACGAGCACGGACCGCCGCGCCCGCCCGAGGGCCAGCGCCCCGCTCAGCCCGGCGGCCCCGCCACCGATCACCACTACGTCGTACATCTGCGTGTTGTCGCTCATGCGAACCTCCTCCATCTACGGAGATGGTGGGGCCCGCGCGCGACTGCGGCAAACATCCTTGCCGGTGCGGCAAAACGATCCACCCGGACACAAGGCCGCAACCTTCGCCGTACCGAATAACGTACGCATCTGGTACCGTTTTAAGTACGTCTCTATCGCGACCTGGCGACATGCACAGGAGGAACCCCATGACCATCAACGCAAGCGAAGCACGGAAGGACTTCTTCGGCCTGATCCGTCGCGTCACCGAGGACCACGCACCGGAGCGCGTCACATCGAAGGCGGGCACCGTCGTGATCATGTCTGAGGAGGACTACAACGCCTGGGAGGAGACGATGTACCTGATGCGCTCCCCCCGTAACGCCGCCCGCCTCATGCGCTCCATCGAGCAGATGGACGCCGGCCGCGGCACCGTACGAGACCTGATCGACACGGAGGACGCGTGAAGACGTCGTTCTCGGACGACGGGTGGGAGGACTACACCCACTGGGCCGACACCGACCGCAAGACGCTCCGCAGGGTCAATGACCTCATCAAGGAGATCAAACGGACCCCTTTCGAAGGCAGGGGCAAGCCCGAGCCACTGAAGGGGAATCTGTCCGGCTGGTGGTCCCGCCGCATCACGCAGGAACACCGGCTGGTCTACCGCGTCACCGACTCCGGCGGCCTGGAGATCATCCAGGCCCGCGACCACTACTGACCGCCAGGGGCCAGAAGGAGAACCTGCGCACTCTCAACGCTTCGACCTCCCGGCTCACCACGACGTCCACCGCCGTCGCCCCCAGCCGCCTTCCGCCGTCGGCCTCCGGTTCGCGTTCTATCCAGGTCCCCAGCGCCACCTCCAACGCCCAGCGACCGGGCGATGTCCGCGACCGGCATCCCCGGACTGCTTGCCGCGAGCCATGGCAGATGACTTTCACCCACAGCTCGTCGCGTGACCTGCCGTTCAGGTGTCGGCATCGAAGGGGTCACCTCACACTCCTGCCGAAGCCCGGCTGACCAGCCAATCCACCCGTCCCTACGACAGCAAATCGAAACCCGGAGTGCGCCACCCTGAGGCGACGCTCGGGCCCTCGGCCTGCACAGCCTCAGCCCTCAACAGAACACGGGCCACGGAATCCGTCGGCGGCCCGTCACGAAACTTCGAGACTCACGTTGCCGTCAAGGCGCCCAAAAGCCCCCGCCGGAGAAATTCCGACGGGGGCTTGGTGCTTTGCTACCGCGAGGCTCGCGCAATCCACTCCTCTAGCCCCAGCACAACCGCCTCTAGCCGGTCGTCGAAATCCGCGCTAGAGAGCTCCCCACCGTCGAAGGATCGCCAAACTCCGGATAGGGAATCAATCAGATCACCCTGCCTCATAAGGAGATCAGACAACTCCTCTCCACTTAGCGAATGCTTCCCCTTGGAAATCATCCAGACGACACTCGCCGCGTCAGTCGAGATTCCTCGACCCGCGAGTTCGACAGCGCGCCACGAAACCCTGGAGTCAGCAGCGACCTTGAGGAATATATCGAGCGCCTCGGAGTTTCTTGTAGCCATCCAGGTTCCTTGCGATCGGGACACAGCACTTAAACACACTGGTCAAGACGTCATCAGCGAGAAGCCTGCTGGCCGCCCGAGAGGAACTTCCTCATCCAGGGAATGGCCGCTTTCCCTTCGGGAACGTCAGCCCCTCCCGCTCGGAGCACATTCGCGCAGTACGTCAGACAACTATTCCCCAGCGGGTGATACGGACCCCAGCTCCCCTGAGTGCACCTGATCGGTGCCCAGGTGTCCATGTTCCGGCGAGCGGCCGGGTTAACTCAGGCGGCCCTCGCGCATCGATGCCGCGTCAGCGACGACACGATCGCGTCGATCGAGCAGGGGCGGCGCCTGCTTCGACGGGACTTCGCCATGCTCCTGGATGGACTCCTGGAAACCAAGGGGGCCTTGCAGGTCGCCGTGGAGAAGGTGCCGGAGAAGGAGCGGTTCCCGCTCTTCGTGCAGGACTACGTGGAGTACGAGCAGGAGGCCGTGGCACTGCACTCGTACGAGAACCAGCTCGTACCGGGGCTCCTCCAGACCGAGGACTACGCGCGAGCAGTCTTCAAGTCCTCCTATCCGCCGCTCGAACCGGAGGAGGTGGAGGAGCGCGTGAAGAACCGCATGCAGCGGCAGGCCCTGCTGGAGCGCAAGCCCCGCCCCATGCTGAGCTTCCTCCTGGAGGAGGTGATCCTCCACCGACCCATCGGCGGGCCCGACGTCCTGCGGGAGCAGATCCGGCGCTTGCGCGAGGTCGCCGAACTGCCCTTCGTGACCATCCAGATCATGCCGACGAATCGCCGGACTCATGCCGCACTCGACGGCCCGATGGTCCTCCTGGAAACCGCGGATCACGATCAACTCGCGTACATCGAAGGGCAGCGCGTGAGCTTCCTCGTGGACGACGCCGAGGAAGTCAGCGTCTTCCAGCAGAAATGTGGGATGCTCCGGTCGCAGGCGCACTCGCCCGAGGAGAGCATCTGCCTAATGGACGACCTGCTTGGAGAGACATGACCCGCGCAGCACACGGCACTGGACTCAGCTGGTTCAAGTCCAGCTACAGCGGCAGCGAAGGCGGCAACTGCCTCGAAGTCGCCTACCACTGGCGCAAGTCGAGCTACAGCAACGACCAAGGCGGCGCGTGCGTCGAGGTCGTCGCGCACCCCGCGGCCGTGCACATCAGGGACTCCAAGGTCACCGACGGCCCCGTGCTCACCGTCCCGCCCGCCGCCTGGGACGCCTTCCTCCGGGCGAACGCCTAACGCCTCGTCGCCGTGAGGTACACGCGGCGGGCCGGGATCTCGTCCTCGTACGCCTCGCGGACCGTGCAGTCGTCGGTCGTGAAGCCCGCCTCGTGGGCCGCCCTGCGGAGCTCGTACGCGGTGAACTCCGCCCAGTAGACCTGGAGTCCACTGCCCAGGGGGTCATCGATGACGCCGTCCCCCTCGCCCTCCTTCGCGACGACGAGCAGCTGGCCGCCGGGGCGTATCGCGGCGGCCCAGGACGCCATCGTGTCGGGCAGCAGGCGCTTGGGCTGGTCGTGCAGGGAGTAGTACGAGACGAGGCCGTCCAGCGGGCCGCCGGTGACGGCGCGCTGGTCCATGACGGCGAACCGCACACCCGGCTGCTCCCGGCGCGCCAGCGCGACGCAGCGGGGCGAGAGGTCGATGCCCAGCATGTCGAGCCCGTGGGCGGCGAGCAGGGCCGTGACGTGGCCGCAGGGCCCGCAGCCCGCGTCGTACACCCGGCCGCCCGCGCCGACCCGCTTCGCGAACATGCGCAGGACCTCGAGGTCGTACGGCTTCGCCTCCAGCTCGTACCGGAAGAGCTGGAGGTAGTGCTCCGCGCGCGCGTCCCAGGTGCGGACGACGTCGGCGGAGCTGCCGGGGGTGGACGGCGAGGACAGGGGTATGTCGGCCATCACGGCAACCTATCGCGCCGGGGCGGCCCCGCTCAGGCGAACTGGCCGACCACGTAATCGCCCGCAGGCTGCCGTACGAGCACGTTCAGGCGGTTGAAGGTGTTGATGACGGCGATCGCGGAGACCAGGGCCGCGAGCTGGTCCTCGTCGAAGTGCTTGGCGGCGTTGGCCCAGACCTCGTCAGGGACACCGCCGTCCGCGAGGCGGGTGCCGTGTTCGGTCAGTTCCAGCGCGGCGCGCTCGGCGTCCGTGAAGACGGTGGCCTCGCGCCAGGCCGCGACCAGGTTGAGGCGGGTCGTGGTCTCCCCGGCGTGCGCGGCCTCCTTGGTGTGCATGTCGAGGCAGGCCGCACAGCCGTTGAGCTGGCTGGCCCGCACCCGTACCAGCTCCTGGGTGGCGAGGGGCAGGGCCGAGTCCTCCAAGGCCCTGCCCGCCGCGACGATGTGCTTCATGGCCTTGGCCGAAACGGCGTGGGTGAAGAGGTTGAGACGAGCGTCCATGATCGGTTCCTGCCTTCTGTCGAGTGGCTGCTACACCTCTCTGACGTGGCGGCCGGGACCGAGGTAACAGGCCCGCCCCGTCACAGCCCCGCGCGCAGGGCGTTCACGCGGGCCGCCGCCGCGTCGAAGGCGGTCGGGTCGAGCGAGTCGCCGAGGGCGTCGGCCAGGGCGGCCACCGCCTCGTCGCCCTGCGAGACGCTGCGGGCCGAGCAGAGCAGCAGGTCCATCCCGGCCGCGGCGGCCTTCACGGCGCGCTGCGACGTACTGCCGTAGGACGAGAGCGCGCCGGCCTCCAGCGCGTCGGTGACGGTGACGCCCTTGAAGCCGAGGCGGTTGCGGAGCTCTCCGACGACGGTCGGGGAGAGACCGGCGGGGCGGGCGGAGTCCAGGCCCGTGTAGATCGCCCAGGAGAGCATGACCAGCTTGACGCCCGCCGCGATCGCGTCCCGGTAAGGGGCCTCGTCCACGCTGCGGAGGGTGGTGGCGGAGGTGGAGATCGTGACGGACCGCAGGTCGGTGTTCTGGCTCGCCGTCGCCGGGCCCAGGCCCGGGAAGTGCTTGGCGGTGGCGGCGACGCCCTCGCGCTGCTGGGCGGTGATGAAGTCCGCGCCACAACTGGCCACGGCGGCGGCCGACTTGCTGTACGAGCGCTCGTACTGGTCGGTGAAGTCGCCGTCCTTGCGGTAGACGTCGAGGACGGGGGCCAGGTTGACGTTCATGCCGACCCCGGCGAGGTTCATGCCCGCGCCGCTGCCGGTGAAGTCGGCCCAGTAGTGCGGATCGGCGGAGGCGCCGACGTCCTTGGCGGACTTCACGGGCTCCCCCGGCAGGCGGCGGACCATGCCGCCCTCCTGGTCGGTCATGAGGAGCAGCGGCGCCTGGATGGGTGACGAGGCGCGGGCCGCGTTCATCGAGCGGATGACGCCCTCGATCTGCGTCAGGTTCTCGACGTTCTCGCCGAAGAAGATGACGCCCGCCGTGTGGCCCTGCTCGATGGCCGTCATCAGGGAGGCGGGGGGCGTGAGGCCCGGGTAGGAGTGGATGACGCGCTGCCCGGCGCGCTGGAGGGGGGACAGGGCGGAGAAGCGGGGGCGCGTGCTCTCCGGCAGCCGGAGGGCCGCCTCCGCCGCTCCGGCCGCCGGGCCCAGACCTCCGGCGAGGGCCGCGGCCCCGGCGATCAGGGCGCCGCGCCTGCTCAGGGGTGGGGTCATGAGGTGCTCCTTCGTGAACGGTGAGGGCGGGCGGGGACCGGAGCGGCCCGTCCCGGCCGCTCCGGCGCGTACACCTATACGTTTACGTTCACGGCGTGTTGTTCGCCAGGGCGAGGAGCCGGGAGCGGTCGCCGCCGAAGCGGTCCCGGTCGACGTTGCCGGAGACACCGCTCACCGAGCCGGTGGAGCTGTACTGCCAGACGGTGTAGTAGGGGAAGCCCGACGGGATGCTGGGAGTGCCGGTGGTCCAGTGCGCGACCCAGAGCGGGCTGCGGGCGGACATGCCGCTCCAGCCGCCGGTGCAGGTGTTCCACCAGCTCGGGCTGGTGTAGATCACGACGTCACGGCCGGTACGGGCCTTGTACCGGTTGTAGAAGTCGAGAATCCACTGCTGCATGGACGCCTGCGAGTAGCCGTAGCAGGTGCCCTCGATGTCCAGCACGCCCGGGAGCGTCAGGTTGTCGCGGGACCAGGCGCCGCCGTTGCTCGCGAAGAAGTCGGCCTGGGCCGCGCCGCCGGAGACGTCCGGGCGGGCGTAGTGGTACGCGCCCCGGATGACGCCCGCGTTGTAGGCGTTCAGGTAGTTGGCACTGAACGTCGGGTCCTTGTACGTCAGCCCCTCGGTGGCCTTCATCCAGGCGAACTCGATGCCCGCGCCGCGCACGGAGCTCCAGTTGATGCCACCCTGCCAGCTGGAGACGTCGATGCCCTCGGGGGCCGCCTTGAGGTTGGCGTCCGGCTGGGCGCCGAGGTGCAGTTGCCGGGTGTCCGGCTTGAAGTCCTTGGCGTCCTGGACGTAGCCGACGCCCATGTATCCCTTGCCGAGCGGGACGGGGTTGTCGTGGCGGGGCGTTGACGAGGCGGTGCCGGACATCAGGCCGAGCAGCAGCGCCGCGCTCGTACCGAGGACGCCGGCCGCGGTGAGTCTCTTGCGAGTAATCATGAGGAGCCTCCTGCTGGTGGGGGGAGCGGCCGTGGCCGGACCGCTCGGGCAGCACGCTTCACGCATGGGTCTACGCGCGTCTACTTGTCGCGAACACGACATAGTCAGCCACAGAAGTGACCCTCTGGTAAACAGTTTTCGTGCCTCGTTAGTGGTCTAGACCTCCACTCATCGCCGTGAACTGCGCGAACGCCCGCCGCCTGCCGGAACTTTCGGGATGCCCGTCCCGGTCCGTCAGGCGCCTCCCCCACTCGATCGGGTGGACGTTCTCTCCCAAAGGCATGATTCGCGGGCAAATGACGTCGGTGAGCGCGATCATGCCTCGGTGATCTCTACCAACCGGACGGTCCGCCGTCCCAAGTCCCCTGTTCTGGCCGGGTTCGGCGGTGTTCTCGCGCTGCTGAGCCTGATCCCGGCGCTCCCCGCCACCGCCGCCGCTCCCGCGCGCGACAGCGCCGTACGCACCACCGCGTATGCGGCGCCCAGGCCGGTGACGCCCGCCGAACGCCGTACCGCCGACTACCTGGACTCGTTGCGGGGGCGGCCCGCGCAGCTGCGGGCCTTCTTCAAGGAGCTGCCCAAGGGCGGCGACCTGCACAACCACCTGTCCGGCGCGGTGACCACGGAATACCTGCTCCAGCTCGCGATCGAGCAGGGGCTCTGCATCGACGCGACGATGACCGCGGTGGCGTCCCCGTGCGCCCCTGGCGCCCGCCCGGCCTCCGACGCCCGCACGGACGCCGCGTTCCGGCAGCAGATCATCCGGGCCTGGTCGATGCAGGACTTCCCGGCCGACGAGTCCGGGCACGACCACTTCTTCGACACGTTCGGCAAGTTCGGCATGGCCACCTGGTACGCCCGGGGCAAGATGCTCGCCAACGTCGCCGACACCGTCGTCAAGCAGAACCAGTTCTACCTGGAGACGATGGTCAGCCCGGCGTCCGAGAGCGCCAAGAAGCTGGCAGACGAGGTGGGTTACGACGCCGACCTCGCCGCGTTCCACCGCAAGCTGGTCGCGGGCGGCAAGCTCGACAAGGTCATCGACGAGGCGGTCCAGGAGGCCGACGACACCGACGTCCAGTTCCGCGAGGCCGCCCACTGCGACACCCCGCGCCCCGCCCCCGCCTGCAGGCTGCCCGTCCGGTGGATCTCGCAGGTGTCCCGGGGCAGCTCCCCGGCCCGCGTGTTCACGCAGATGGTCGTCGGCATGCGGCTGGCCGAGCGCGACCCGCGGTTCGTCGCGGTCAACCTGGTGCAGCCGGAGGACTGGGACAGCTCGCTGGAGAACTACAGCCTCCAGATGCGGATGCTGAAGTACCTGCGCGGGCAGTACCCGGGCGCCCACCTCACCCTGCACGCCGGTGAGCTGGCCCCGGGCCTGGTCAAGCCGGAGGACCTGACCTTCCACATCAACGAGGCGGTGCGGGTCGCCGGGGCCGAGCGCATCGGCCACGGCGTCGACCTGGTCCACGAGGACGACTGGCGCGCGCTGGCCCGGACGATGGCCCGGCGCCACGTGGCCGTCGAGGTGCCGTTCTCCAGCAACAAGCAGATCCTCGGCGTCGCGGGCGACGAGCACCCGTTCAACGCGTACCGCCGCTACGGCGTGCCGATCGTGCTCTCCACGGACGACCCGGGCGTCTCCCGGATCGACATCAGCCACGAGTACCAGTACGCGGCGAAGACCTACCGCCTCTCGTACACCGAGCTGAAGGACCTGGCCCGCGCCTCGCTGGAGTACGCCTTCCGCGACGGCCGCAGTCTGTGGGCCACCGGCACCTCGCCGTCCGGCTACCGCGTGGTGGCCGCCTGCCGGGCCGACCGCCCCGGTGACGGCCGGCCGAGCGCGCGCTGTGCGGACTACCTCGCGGGCAGCCCGAAGGCGGCGACCGAGTGGCGCCAGGAGGCGGCGTTCGCCGCGTTCGAGCGCGCCCACGGGGGTCGCTGAGGACAAGGCACGAAGGGGGTACGGGCCGCGGGCCCGTACCCCCTTCGTCATACCGTCGGAGCCTCCGCCTCGGAAGCCCCCGTCTCAGAAGCCCCCGCCGAAGTCGCCGCCGCCGCCGAAACCGCCTCCGTCGAAGCCGCCGCCGTCACCGCCGCCGAAGCCGGACGAGTCGAAGTCCGTGCCGGAGAAGTCACCGCCGGAGAAGTCACCGCCCGTGTCTCCGCCGCCGTAGTCGCCGCCTCCGTAGTCCGCCGCGTACGCCGGGGTGGCGAGCATCGAGCCGAGCATCGTGCCGACCAGGAGGCCCGGCAGCAGCCCGCCGCCGAAATAGCCGCCCGCCCAGGGACCGTAGGCCGGGCCCGCCTCCCAGTACGGCCGACGCGTGCCGTCGCCCACCTCGACCGTCCGGCTCATCGGGTCCTCGCCCTCGCTCAGCCGCACCCGGTCCGCCGCGCACACCGGGACCTCCCGGGCGCTGCCGCCCGCCGGGGCCCAGCGGACGTCCGCGACCGAGGGGCCGTGGCGGGGGTCGAAGAAGCAGGGCGGGCGGCGGGCCGGGAGTTCGCGGCCGGAGCGGCGGGCGTCGAGCACCGCGAGCGAGTAGCGCCCGTCCTCCAGGGCCTGGGTCACCCCGCGCACGTCCGAGGGGTGCTTCGCCCCGGCCATGCGGGACTTGGCGCTCTCGTAGGAGTCGAGGGCGCGCTCGTAGTCGCCGCGCATCGCGTCGTCGGCGCCGGGCTCCGCCGGGTGGAAGTCGAGCCGTTCCAGGGTCTCGCCGTACGCCGTGATGTCCTCGTCCACGACGACCCGCAGCTTGTCGAGCGCGACCCGCTCCTCTTCCTCCCTGCGCCTGCGGTTGCGGCGGACGACCGTGTACGCGGCGGCCCCGCCGAGGACCACCACGGCTCCGGTCACGGCCAGGCCGACGGCGGCCGAGCCGCCGGTGGACGCGGAGTGCCCGCCGCCGCTCCAGGAGGCGGGGGCGCTTCCCCGGGCCTGTTCGACGGCGCGGTCCACGAAGGCGCCCAGCTGGGTCGCCGCATCGGTGTCCGCGCCGGGGGTCTTCACGGCGGCGGTGAGGTTGATGACGGCGTTCCGGGACATCACCTGGGGATCGGCGCCCGCGCTGAAGCCGTCGCCGAGGCGGATCGCGTAGACGCCGGTGATACCGGTCTCGGCGCGCAGGGTGCGCAGCACGGTGTCCTCGGGGAAGGCGGCGGTGTTGGGCAGCACGGCCACGAAGACCGGCTTGTCCGCGTCCTCGATCTTCTTGCCCAGGGCCGCGGCCTGGCTCCGGGAGAGCTGGTCGGACGCGGCCGGGTCGACGTAGACGGGCCCCTTGCGCAGGGCCTGGGCGACGTCGTTCACGGTGGAGGCGTCGGCCCTGGCCGGGACGGCCGGGGCCGCCGCGGGAGCCAGGAAGAGGGCGAGGGCGGACAGCAGGGCCAGCAGCCCCGCCAGGAGCGCCGCCGGGGCCGTCGAGACGAAGAACGGCCTGTTCCGCATACTCCCAAGCTAACGCACACGCGTACGAAACGGGCGGGCGGCCTCCTGGTGCCGCCCGCCCGTTCCGCGTCCTCAGGCGGCCCGGTAGGCCGTCCTGAGCTTCGCCACCGCACCGGTGAGATCACCGGTGAGCAGCAGGTGGTCGGCGTCCGCGAACGGCTTGGACACCTTCTCGGTCAGCTTGCCGCCGGTCTTCTGCTGGACCAGCAGGCGGGCCTGGCCGACGATCTCCCGGCCCACCTCGGTCCGGCCGAGTCCGCTCTTCTCGGCGACCCGGGCGGCCGCACCGAGCAGGGCGAGGGTGACCTCGCCGCCGGCCGGGGGCTTCTTCAGCGTGGTGAGGCCCCAGCCGTACGGGAACTGCGGGTCGTAGGACGCGTCGCCCACGTTGACCGGGAGCTGCGCCTCGGACTTGGGCCAGGTCACCGGGAGCTGCCCGGTGAAGGGCCGCTTGCCGAAGAGGACGTCGGCGACGCCGTCGCCCTCGGAGCCCGGCAGCCAGGACGCCACCAGCGCGTCGATGCCGTCGAGCTGGTCCCCGATGAGCTGGGGGCGGCCCGAGACGATGAGGACGGCGCACTTCATCGCGGCGCAGACCTTGTCGATGGCGGCCCGGTCGGCGTCGGACAGCTTCAGGTCGTGCCCGTTGCCGACGTCGCCGACACCCTCCGCGTACGGGGTCTCACCGACGACGACCACGCCCACGTCGTATCCGGCCGTGTCGGCGGACGCGTCCTTGGAGTACGTGACGGACGCGGCGTCCTTCTTCATGGCGGACAGGATCGTGGTGCCCGGGGTGATGGGACCGGAGGAGCCCTGCCAGCTGATGGTCCAGCCGCCCGCCTGGTTGCCGATGTCGTCGGCGTTGGAACCGGCGACGTACACCTTCTGCGAGGACTTCAGCGGCAGCACGTTGCCGTCGTTCTTCAGCAGCACCTGCGACTTGGCGGCGGCTTCGCGGGCCACGGCCCGGTGTGCGGCGGAGCCGATCTTCTCCAGGTTGGCGGTGTCCGCGTACGGCTTCTCGAAGAGGCCCAGCCTGAACTTCTGGGTCAGGATGCGGGAGACCGCGTCGTCGATCCGGGACTGCGGGATGCGGCCCGCGGTGACCTCGTCCTGGAGCGTCTTCGTGAAGTCCTTGTACTCGGTCGGGACCATGATCATGTCGAGCCCGGCGTTGATGGACGTGCGCACGTCGCTCGCGTAGTCGCCGGGGAGCTGGTCGATCGCCTTGTAGTCGCTGATGACGAAGCCCTCGAAGCCCATGCGGTCCTTGAGGACACCGTTGATCATCTCGGCGTCGCCGTGCATCTTCACCGGGCCCTGGTCGTCCCCGATGATGTCGAGCGAGGAGTAGGACGGCATGACCGTGCCGACGCCGCGCTTGACCGCGTCCTCGAAGGGCGCGAGGTGGACGGCCTCCAGCTCCTGCCGGGTGACCTTGGTGACGCCCTGGTCGGTGGTGTACGAACCGGTGGTGGACGAGCCGTACTCCGTGCCGCCGTCGCCGACGTAGTGCTTGGCGGTGGCCAGCACCTTGTCGTTGCGGTGCAGGTCCTTGCCGTTGGCCGCGCCCTGCATGCCCTGGATGACGGTCTCCAGGGACTTCACGAGGGCCGGGTCCTCACCGTACGACTCGTAGGACCGGCCCCAGCGCTCGTCGCGCGAGACGCAGAGGCAGGGCGCGAAGTCCCACGGGACGCCGGTCGCGCGGACCTCGCTCGCGGTGACGGCACCGGTCTTCGCGGCCAGCTCCGGGTCGCGCGTGGCGCCGAGGCCGACGTTGTGCGGCATGACCGTCGAGCCGACCAGGTTGTTGTGGCCGTGCACCGCGTCCACACCGTAGATCAGCGGGATCTGGAAGCGGGTGGCCTGGGCGCGCAGCTGGTAGCCGTCGATCATCTTCGCCCACGCCTCGGGGGTGTTGGGCGAGGGCACCGAACCGCCGCCGGAGAGCAGCGAGCCGAGGTCGTACGTGGCGATGTCACCCTGCGAGGAGAGCGCGTTGCGCTCGGCCTGGGTCATCTGGCCGGCCTTCTCGGCGGGCGACATCCGGGAGAGCAGGTCCGCGACGCGCTGCTTCACGGGCAGCTTCGCGTTCTGGTAGGGCAGCCCGTGGGCGTCGATGACGGCCTGCGGGTTCTCCTTCGGGGGCCGGGCGCCGGTGACGGTCAGCTCCAGCGGGACGGTCTTCGCGGTGGCGGCACCGGAGACCTTCTTCGTCGCGACGTCCACCTGGTGGGTGGTGCCGGACGCGGTGCCCGCCGGGAAGGTGTACGTGCCGCTGACCGGCGTGTAGTCGGTGCCGGACTCCGCCGTACCGCCCTTCGTCTCGTACGCGACGGTGACGGGCTCCTCCAGCGGGACGGACCCGGTCGTGGTGAGCGTGAAGCCGAGGGACGCGGTCGCGCCCTGCTTCACCGGGACCACGGCCGCCTGGGTGACGACGCTCGCCTTCAGGGCCGCGTCGGCCTTGCCATACAGCTCCATGCCGTCCATGGCGAACGTGCCGGGGGCGCCGGTCGGCAGGGTGAGGGCCCAGCCCCACATCTCGTTCAGGCCGAGGACCTGGTCGATGCCGCCGACGGGCTGGTAGTCGCCCCGGTAGGTGAAGTCGGCGAACGGGATCTCGACGAGGTGCCAGCCCTCCCAGTCGTCGGTGAACGAGGTGGTCCAGAGCTCGGACGCCTCGCCGTTGGCGCCGCCGTCCTTGATCTCGAAGTTGATCCGCTTGCCCGAACCGGGCGGCAGGGGCGCGGTGTTCTGGCCGTACCACCAGAAGCGGATGCCCTTGTGGGCGGACCAGTCGTGCGGCTGCGCGTCGGCGGCGTAGTCGTGGCTGAGGCCGCCGTAGCCGCTGATGTCGTAGCTGCCTTCGAGGACCTTGTCGCCCTCGGGGGCGTCGGCCCGGTCCTTCAGCGCCAGGGTGGGGGGGTCGTCGGCGTCGCCGCCCCAGGTGAAGATGCCCTCGGCCGGCTGGCCGGCGAAGGGCACCTCCCCCTCGAAGCGGTCGATGGCGACCGGTGCCGGTTCGTCGGCGGCCGGTGCCGCCGTGGACGGGACCGCGCCGGCGAGCAGGCCGGCCACCACGGTGGCGGCGGCCAGCACGGCGGTCGCGGGTCTCGCCCGGCGTCGGGTGCGGGGTGGCATCTGTGCGGCTCCTTCGTACGGTGCCCGTGCGCGGCCCGGCGGGGGTGCCGGGCCGCGCACGGGACGCGGGTGGTACCGGGAGGTGACGTGCCATGGGGGGTGGTGGTGCGTGGGGGGTGGCTCGGGGGTCCGGGGGCGCTACTTCTTCTGCTCCACCCGCACCCAGTCGATCTCCGCCTTGACGCCGCCCTGCGCGACCCGGTCGACGCTGGACTGCGGAAGACCCCAGTAAGGGCTGGTGACCTTGTTCCACCCGGCGGGATAGGCACCGCCGAGCGCCAGGTTGAGGATCACGTACTGGTTGTGGTCGAAGACCCACTTGCCGCGCGTGGACTCCAGCTTGGAGCGGGAGGTCGTCTGCACGACGCGGTCGTCGACGGTGAACGTCATGCCCTCGGGCGTCCACTCGACGCCGTAGGTGTGCCATGCGTCGGCCCGGCCGCCGTTGGCGTACGTCTGCTGCTTGCCGATGTTGCCGTCGGCGGAGTAGCCGGGGCCGTGCAGGGCGGAGCTGGTCCAGTCGCCGTAGCCGATGTTCTCCATGATGTCGGTCTCGCCCGAGCCGGGCCAGGAGACGTCCGGGTCGTCGACGTCGCTGCCGAGCATCCAGAAGGCCGGCCAGAAGCCGTCACCGACCGGCAGCTTCATGCGGGCGCTGACCTTGCCGTAGGTGAAGTCGAACTTGGTGTTGGTGTCGATGCGGCCGGAGGTGAAGTCGAAGGTGCCCGCGGGGGTCTGGGTGCAGCCCTTGCAGTACTTCGACTGGAGGACCAAGGAGCCGTTCTCGGTACGGATGTTGTCCGTCGAGTCGACGTACGCCTGGGATTCGCCGTTGACCGGGTTCATCTCCGTGCCGGTGCGCACGACCCGCCACTTGTCGCGGTCGAGGCCGGAACCGGTGAAGTCGTCGAAGAACGTGGTGGTGTAGGCGCCGCCCGGGTCCTTGGGGAGGGCCGGGTAGGCGGCGTTCGCGCTGCCGCCGGTGCCCCACACCTGGAACTCGTAGAGCGAGTAGCCGAACTGGGCGGTCGCGGGCGCCGGGTTGTAGAACGAGCGGCGCTCGACGCCCAGCATCCGGACGTAGCGGCCGGTCGCCGGGGTGGGCAGCTGGACGGTGTCGTGCCGTCCGACGGCGTCGCCGGGCGACTTGACGTCGGCGCGGCGGGCGGCCACCTCGGCGGCGGACGGCTGGTAGACGGTGCGCCAGGTGCGGTTGTCGTCGGAGACCTGGATGCGGTAGTCGACGGCGTAGGCCGCCTCCCAGTACAGGTCGACGCTGTCGATGGTGGAGGTGGCGCCGAGGTCGACGCCCACCCAGCGGTTGGCGTTCCAGTCGCTGGACCAGCGGGACCGGTCGGCCTTCAGGTCGGCGGGCCAGCCTCCGTCGGTGACGAAGGCCGGGGAGTTGCCCGCGTGCTGGTAGAGGTCGCCGTACGCGGGGTGGTTGAGGGCCAGGTTGCTGCGGGTGGTGGAGGCCGGGGCGGGCTCTCCGCCGTACACCTTGAAGGAGTACAGCGAGTAGCCCCAGGGGGTGGCGCGCTGGATGCCGCGCATCCGGACGTAGCGGCCGGTGACCTCCTGCGGGTAGGTGTGCGCGGTGACGCTGCCGCCGGTGCCGTCGTCCTCGGTGTAGAAGGTGGTCCAGTCCGTGCCGTTCCTCGACACCTCCAGGACGTACTTCTTGCCGTAGGCGGCCTCCCAGTCCAGGGTGACGCTGCTGACCCGGATGACGGAGCCGAGGTCGACCCGGATCCAGGCGTCGTCGGCGAAGTTGCTGGACCAGCGGGTGGTGCCGTCGCCGTCAGCCACCGCCCCCGGTCCGGAGGCGTCGTTCTCGCTCCCGGACGCGGTGACGGAGCCCGGGTCGGCGGCGTGGGCGGCGGCGGCCCAATCGGTGTCCCAGGCCGCGGCCTCGGCCACCGCCGGCCGGGGGGCCGGGGCGGCGAAGGCCGTGGGGGCGGCGAGGGCGATCAGAGCGGCGGTGGCGGCTGCCAGGGTCGTACGAGAGGGCATGGTGGGGTGTCCCGTTCGTATCGGTGAGGGTGAGCGGCCACCCGCGGCGGTGGGGCTAGGGCGTGTCCCGAAAGTAGCGCCGTCCGCCCGGAGGGCGGGCCGGGCGGCGTCTGGAGCGTGCGTGCCAGACGCCGCCCGGCAGGCGGGACTTTCGGGACGCGCCCTAGGCGTCGCGGGTGAGCCGGATGGTGTCGCGGTACCACTTGGCGCTGTCCTTGAGCGTCCGCACCTGCGTGTCGTAGTCGACGCGGACGATGCCGAACCGCTTGTCGTAGCCGTAGGACCACTCGAAGTTGTCCATCAGCGACCAGGCGAAGTAGCCCCGCACGTCCGCCCCTTGGGCGCGGGCGGCGGCGACGGCGGCGATGTGGTCGGCGAGATAGGTGGTGCGGTCGGCGTCGTGGATCTCGCCGTCCGCGGAGACGGTGTCGTCGAAGGCGGCGCCGTTCTCCGTGATGACCGTCGGGAGACCGTAGTCCTTCTCCAGACGGACGAGCAGGTCGGTGAGGGCGGTGGGGGTGATCTCCCAGTCCATGGCGGTGCGCGGCAAGTCGCGCTCCACCTGACGGGTGACGGGCAGCCCCTCCGCGTCCGTGGTCGCCCCGTCCTCCGTGACGCCGGAGAACAGCGCGCCCCGGTAGAAGTTGACGCCGAGCACGTCCAGCGGCGTCGAGATGGCGGCCAGGTCGCCGTCCTGGACGGGCAGTTCGATGCCCTGGGCGGCGAGGTCGGCGACGATGTCCTCGGGGTAGCGGCCCTTGACGACCGGGTCCAGGTAGAGCCGGGCGCCCATGCCGTCGGCGCGGCGGCACGCCTCGGCGTCCTCGGGGCTGTCGGTCTCCGGGGTGGCGGTGCCGAGGTTGAGGGTGATGCCGAGTTCGAGGTCGTTGCCCCGGGCGGCGGCCTGCTCGCGGAGGTACTGCGAGGCGAGGCCGTGGCCGAGGAGCAGGTGGTGCACGGCGTGGATCGCGTCGCCCATGTTCTGCCGGCCCGGTGCCTGGCCGCCGTAGGCGTAGCCGAGCATCGCGGAGCACCAGGGCTCGTTGAGCGTGGTCCAGTGCGTGACCCGGTCGCCGAACGCGTCGTAGGCGAGCGCGGCGTACTCGGCGAAGCGGTACGCGGTGTCGCGCACCGGCCAGCCGCCCGCGTCCTCCAGCTCCTGCGGCAGGTCCCAGTGGTAGAGGGTGACCCAGGGGGTGACGCCCTTGGCCTCCAGCTCGTCCAGCAGGCGCTTGTAGAAGTCGAGGCCCTTCGGGTTGGCCGGGCCCCGGCCGCCCGGCTGGACGCGCGGCCAGGCCAGCGAGAACCGGTACGTGTCGACGCCGAGGTCCGCGATCAGCTGCACGTCCTCCGGCATGCGGTGGTAGTGGTCGCACGCCACGTCGCCGTTCTCGCCGCGCACGACCATGCCCGGCACCCGGCAGTACGTGTCCCAGATGGACGGCGTCCTGCCGTCCTCGGCCGCCGCGCCCTCGATCTGGTACGCGGCTGTGGCGACGCCCCAGCGGAAGCCGGCGGGCAGACCGGGTACGGCCCGGGCGGCGATCTCGCGGGCGTATGCCTGGGGGGTGACGAGG
Source organism: Streptomyces sp. NPDC052299 (assembly GCF_040679335.1). Lineage (NCBI taxonomy): Bacteria > Bacillati > Actinomycetota > Actinomycetes > Kitasatosporales > Streptomycetaceae > Streptomyces > Streptomyces sp. NPDC052299. The sequence continues at coordinate 45,093 of NZ_JBFAUP010000026.1, forward strand.
TTCATGCTTCTCCTGTGGTGTGCGTTGCTCGGGGGCTGCCTAGGCGCGGGCGGCGGGGGCCGGGGCCTCGTGGTGGAGCCAGCAGGCCACCGAGCGGGAGCCGTCCGTGCCGGGGGCCGCGAGCACCGGGACGTGGGTGTCGCAGCCCTCGGTCTTCTTGGCGCAGCGGGGGTGGAAGGCGCAGCCGGCGGGCATCGCCGAGAGGTGCGGGGGCGAGCCGGGGATGCCGCTGAGTTCGCGGCGGGGGCCGTGCAGCGCGGGGAAGGAGTGCAGCAGTCCGGCGCTGTACGGGTGGTGCGGGTCGCGGTAGATCTCGGTGGCGCCGGCCTCCTCCACGATCCGGCCGCCGTACATAATCGCGATCCGGTCGGAGAACTCGATCAGCAGCGAGATGTCGTGGGTGATGAAGACGACCGAGAATCCGAGCTCCTCGCGGAGCCGGACCAGCTGGCGCAGGATCTGCCGCTGCATGACCACGTCGAGCGCGGTCGTGGGCTCGTCCATGATGACGATCTCGGGTTCCAGGGCGAGCGCCATCGCGATCATGACGCGCTGGCGCATGCCGCCGGACAGCTGGTGCGGGTAGGCGCCGAGCCGGTCCGGGGAGATCCCGACGAGGCTGAGGAGTTCTCGGGCCCGGGCGGTGCGGTCGGCCTTCCTCATCTCCGGGCGGTGCGCCTGGAGCACGTCGGTGAGCTGGGCGTGCACCGTGTAGACGGGGTTCAGCGAGTTCATCGCGCCCTGGAAGACGATGGACAGCTCCTGCCAGCGGAAGGCGCGCAGCTCGGCCGCCGACATGGCGAGCAGGTCCATGGCCTCGCCGTCGCGCCCGTGGTAGTGGACCTCGCCGCCGGTGATGACGCCGGGCGGGGAGAGGAGCCGGGTGACCGCGTAGGCCAGGGTGGACTTGCCGGAGCCGGACTCGCCGGCCAGGCCGAGGACCTCGCCGCGGTGCAGGGTGAGGTCGATGTCGCGCAGGGCGTGGACGGCGTCGGCGCCGGTCCCGTAGTCCACGTTCAGGCCGCTGATGGTGAGGACGGGCTCGCTCATGAGCGGGTCTCCTTGTGGCGCGGGGTGCTGGTGCCGGTGCGGGCCACCGGGGTGAAGCCGACGCGCATCCTGACCTTCTTGGAGCCGCCGGTCTCGGTGCGCAGGCGCGGGTTGACGAATTCGTCGATGCCGAAGTTGATCAGGGCGAGGGACATGCCGAGCAGGGCGATGCAGAGCCCGGCCGGGACGAACCACCACCAGGCGCCCTGGGCCAGTGCCTGGCTGGACTGCGCCCAGAAGAGGACGGTGCCCCAGTTCCAGTTCGAGATGTCTGCGACGCCGATGAAGGCGAGGGTGATCTCGGAGAGGATCGCGAAGATGACCGTGCCGACGAAGCCGGACGCGATGACGGCGGTGAGGTTCGGCATCACCTCGAAGAGGATGATCCGCCAGGTCGGCTCGCCCGTGGCGCGGGCCGCCTCCACGTAGTCGCGGCGGCGCAGCGACAGGGTCTGGGCGCGCAGGACGCGGGCGCCCCAGGCCCAGGAGGTGACGGCGATGACGAAGGCGATGAGCAGGTCGCCGGCGTCCGTGACGAAGCTGGCGATGATGATGATCAGCGGCAGTCCCGGGATGACCAGGAAGACGTTGGACAGCAGCGACAGCACCTCGTCGGCCAGCCCGCCGAGGAACCCGGCGGTGACGCCGATCAGCACGGACAGGGCGGTGGCGAGGATGCCCGCGACGAAGCCCACGACGAGCACGCCCCGGGTCCCGACGAGGATCTGGGACAGCACGTCCTGACCGGTCTGCGTGGTGCCGAACCAGTGCGCCCCGGAGGGGGCCTCCAGCAGGTCCTGACTCATCGCGCTGGGGTCGTACGGGGCGATCCACGGGCCGATGATCGCCATCAGTACGAAGAAGAGCAGGATGCCCAGGCCGATGACGGTCTTCCGGCCGCGCAGGAACCGGAACTTGCGCTTGCTCGCTGCCGGGGTTTCGGTCGCGTCGAGTACGGCGACCTCGGATGCGGTGACGGCCACAGCCCTACGCCTCCCTTCGGGTACGGGGGTCGAGGAGCATGTAGAGGATGTCGGCGAGGAGGTTCGCCGCCAGGACGGAGAGCGTGATGATGAGGAAGATGCCCTGCATGAGGGGGTAGTCCTTGGCGCCCACGCCCTGGAAGAGCTGGTAGCCGATGCCCGGGTAGGAGAAGACCATCTCCACCAGGAGCGTGCCGCCGACGATGAAGCCGAGCGAGAGGGCGAACCCGGAGATGTTGGGCAGGATCGCGTTGCGTGCCGCGTAACCGAACATCACCCGGCGCTCGGAGAGGCCCTTGGCCTGGGCGACCATGACGTAGTCCTCGCTGGACACCGTCACCATCATGTTCCGCATGCCGAGGATCCAGCCGGCGACCGCGCTGAGGACGATCGTGAAGCCGGGCAGCACCCCGTGGTACAGCGCGCTGGAGATGAACGGCCAGTCGAAGGCGGGCACCAGCGAGTTGTCGTAGCCGCCGTCGGCCGGGAAGAGCGGCCACTTCACGGCGAACAGCGAGATCGCGATGAGCCCGAGCCAGAAGTACGGGATGGACGAGATGAACGTGGTGACGGGCAGCAGGTTGTCCATCCAGGAGCCGCGCCGCCAGCCCGTGAAGACCCCGATGCCGGTGCCGAGCAGGAAGCTGATCAGCGTGGTGATCCCGACGAGCGCCAGCGTCCAGGGCAGCGACTGCGAGATGACCTCGCTGACCGGGGTCGGGAAGAAGGTGAACGACAGGCCGAGGTCGCCGTGGAACAGGTGCACCCAGTAGTCGGTGTACTGCTCCCAGAGCGACTGCTTCTTGTCGAGGCCGAAGAGGGCCTTCAGCGAGTCGATGGCGCTGGTGTCCAGCTGGCCCTGGAAGCGGGCGATGAGCGCCTGGACGGGGTCGCCGGGCATCAGGCGCGGGATGAGGAAGTTGATCGTGATCGCGGCCCAGGCCGTGACCAGGTAGAAGGCGAGCCGTTGGAGCAGGAACTTCACTTCGCAGCCTCCTTCTCGTGGTCGTCGGTGCGGGCGGTGCCGGTGCCGTCGTAGAGCCAGCAGGCGGCCCACTGGCCGTCGGCCAGGTCGAACCGGGGCGGCAGTTCGGTGCGGCAGCGCTCCATGGCCTTGGGGCAGCGGGGGTGGAAGCGGCACCCGGCCGGCGGGTCGATGAGCGACGGGGGCTCGCCGGTGCCCTGGTCCTCCGGCTCGTCCTCGGCGGCCTGCCGGTCGGGGTGCGGCGCGGAGGCGATGAGCAGCTGGGTGTAGGGGTGTGCGGGGCGCTGCGTGACGGTCTCGCTGTCACCGCCCTCGACGATGCGGCCGGCGTACATCACCAGGGTGGTGTCGGCGAAGTAGCGGGCGGACGCGATGTCGTGGGTGATGTAGAGGATCGCCAGGTGCAGCCGGTCCTTGAGGTCCTTGAGCAGGTTGAGCACCCCGAGCCGGATGGACACGTCCAGCATCGAGACCGGCTCGTCGGCCAGCAGGACCTGGGGGTCGGCGCCGAGCGCGCGGGCGATGGCCACGCGCTGGCGCTGACCGCCCGACAGCTCGTGCGGGAACTTGTCCAGGTACTGATGAGGAGGAGTCAGCTGGACGCGGTTCAGCAGAGCGGTCAGGTTCTGTTCCAGTTCCGCCTCGCCGCTGCCCGCCCGACCGTGGATCTTCAGCGACCGGGTCAGGTGGTAGCGCACGGTGTGCACGGGGTTCAGCGAGGCGAACGGGTCCTGGAAGATGAGCTGGACCCGGCGTACGTAACTGCGGAAGGACCGGCCACGTCCGGCCTTCACCGGCTGCCCGTTCAGGTGGATCTCGCCCGAGGTGAGCGGATACAGCTGCGCGAGCAGTCTGGCGACGGTGGACTTCCCGGAGCCCGACTCCCCCACCAGTGCCGTGACGGTGCCGCGCCGCAGTTGCAGCGAGGCGTCGTCCACGGCGTGGACGGTACGGCGCGTGCGCGCGAGGAGGTCGCGTGCGTTGCGCCGCACGGCGAAGTGCTTGGTGACTCCGCGTGCTTCGAGCACGATGTGGTTGTTCTCTGGCTGTTCAGACATGGCCGGTACCTGATCCCTGCGTACTACTTGGCGGGCTTGAGATTCAGCACGACTTCCAGCGAGGTGCGCTGGGTGTGCTGCGGGTCCGCGTACGGGTTGTCCTCGGTGGGCCAGCCCACCCAGTTCTTCGTGGAGTACTCCGCCCCGACGGGTGCGGCCGCGGTCGGGATCATCGGCGCCTGCTCGACCATGATCTTCTGGAGGGTGTCCATCGCCTGCTTGCGGGCGGTGTCCGTGGTGGCCTGCGCGAAGTCCTTCAGCGCCTCGGTCGCCTCGGTGCTCTTGAAGCGGCCGAAGTTGCCGGACTGGGACGGCTTGCCGATGGGCTGGAGCAGGGCGCCGTCCATGATGTTCTGGTACATGTCGTACGGCGTGGCACCGCTGTTGGTCCAGTGCAGGGTGGCGTCGAAGTTGCCGTTGGCGACGTCCGCGCCCCAGGCGTCCGCGGTCTGCGTCTTGACCTTGGCGTCGATGCCGATCCTCTTGATGTTGTCCTTGATGATCGACAGGCCCGTGATGTAGTCGTTCCAGCCGGCCGGGTCGGTGAGGGTGAGCTTCACCGGCTTGCCGTCCGGGTCCTTGAGGACGCCGCCGCTGAGGGTGAAGCCGGCCTTCTCCAGGACCTGCTTGGCGCCCTCCACGTCCGGCTTGGTGGTGGCCTTCTTGTACGCGTCGGAGATGAAGGACTCACCGGCCGGCAGCGGGATGCCGGTGGGGTTGGTGATCTCCGGGTAGAGGGTCGCCTCGGCCTGCGTGTAGATGGCGTTGCGGTCGACCACCATCGCCATGGCCTTGCGGAGCGCCGGGTTGTCGAACGGCTTGCGGGCGGTGTTGATCCAGAGGCCGTGGATGCCGAGACCGGAGGGGAACCACAGCTTGTGGTTCTTCGGGTCCTTGTCGATGAACAGCTTCTTGAAGTCCGGCATGAAGACGAACGACCACTCCAGCTTGCCGCTGGCCAGCGCGGTGGTCGCCGCGTTGTTGTCGTTGTACGTGCTGTAGCGCAGCTCCTTGACCTTGGTCGAACCCTTCCAGTAGGTGGGCGTCGCGGTCAGCGTGGTGGTCTGCGGCGTGAAGCTCTTCAGCTTGTACGGGCCGGAGCCGACGGGGTTCCGGTTGGGCCAGGTCTCCGGGTTCTTGACCTTCTCCCAGATGTGCTTCGGCACGATGTACTGCTGGAGGATCTTGTTCTGGTTGACGTACTGCGAACTGTTGAAGGTCAGGACGACCTTCTTGTCCTTGACCTCGACGCCGCCCCACTGGATGCCGTCGGCGTTGAGCGCCGGGTGCTTCTTCAGCAGGTTGAAGGTGTACGCCACGTCGTCGGCGGTCAGCGGCTTGCCGTCGGCCCACTTGGCGCGCTCGTCGAGGGTGAGGGTGACCTTCTGGAAGTTGAGGTCCCACTTCCAGTCGGTCGCCAGCCACGGGTCGGGCTTGTCGGCGGGCCGGATCTGGCTGACCATCGCCAGCGGCTCGTAGATCATCCAGCGGTAGCCGAGGGTGGCGCCGGCCGAGGTGTTGAGGAACGGGTTGCTGTTGTTCGTCTGCGGCCCGTCCGGCTTGCCGATGTTCAGGACGCCCGAAGCGGCACTGCCGCCGTTCTTGTTGTGGTTCGAGTTGGCCGAGGAGCAGCCGGCGGCGAGTGCGACCACCGCGGTGGCGAGCGCGGCGGCTCTCAGCGTGTGACGGCGTGCGGACATAACGACTCCAGGAGGGACTGGCGGGTCTTGGGATCCGGAAACGGGCAGCGCTGGGCGCGCCTTGATACGGCGGTGCTGGTGGTGCGGTGCGGTGTGGGCCTGGGGGGTGCCCGTGTCCGCTAGGGCGCCGAGTGGCGCACGACCAGTTCGGTGGGCAGCACGACCGGGGTGTCCGGTGCGGGCGTGCCACCCAGGTGGGAGAGGAGCATCCGCGCGGCCGTCTCACCCATCTGCCGGGTGGGCTGGCGCACGGTGGTCAGGGGCGGTTCGGTGTGCTCGGCCATCGGGATGTCGTCGAAGCCGACGACCGCGATGTCACCGGGCACGGACTTCCCCGCCGCGCGCAACGCCCGCACCACGCCTGCCGCGGTGATGTCGTTGTGCGCGAAGACCGAGTCGAACTCCGTTCCCGAGGCGAGGAGTTGTTCGATGGCGAGTCGGCCGGAGCGTTCGGTGAAGTCCCCCAGGACGACATGGTCCGAGGGGAGGACCGAGACGAACCCGGCCAGCCGGTCGCGTACGCAGCCGAAGTGCGCGGGGCCGGTGATCACGACGGGCCTGGTGCGACCGGCGTCCCGCAGATGACGGGCGGCCGACGCGCCTCCTTCGTGGTTGGTTGTCACGACGGAGGGGAATTCGGGGTGGTGGCCGCGATCGTCGATCAGCACGATCGGCAGGCCGCCGCGGTGCAGTTCCGTGAGGTGGTCGAGGGTGTTCTCGGGTTCCACCACCACCAGGCCGTCGAAGGCCCGCGCCGACACCTGGCTGGTGAAGCGCTCCACGGACTCGGCCCCGCGGTTGCAGGTGAACAGCAGCAGCCCGTAGTCGGCGGCCTCGACGGTGTCGACCACGCCCTGGAGCAGTTCGCCCATCCAGGGCCAGGTCAGCGAGGGCACCAGCATGCCGACCGTACGGCTGCTGCCGCGGGCCAGGCCGACGGCGCCCGAACTGGGCACGTAACCGAGCTGCGCGATCACTTCGCGAACGCGCGCGGCGGTCGAACCGTCCACCTCTCCCTTGGTGTTGATGACCCGGGAGACGGTCGTCTTGCTCACGCCGGCCTCACGGGCGACATCAGCGATGGTGACGCGCATCGGGGCCTCCAGGACACAACGGGACAGAGAGAACGGGCCGAACGGCCGGCGATGGAACCGGTGCCGCAACCGGTTCCGGAACCGGTACCGGCGTTGGTGGCGTGAGTTAACCCCGCAGAAACACCGCCGTCAATACTTCACGTCGAGATTGGTCCGTACCCATCTGATAACGAGAAGAACACGGTCTCAACGTTCAACTTCTGAACGCAAAGACCTCTTGACGCGAGCACGTGAATCCCGTTCACTCAGTGCCCGTACGGGGCCGTACACGCGAACGCCCCCGCCCGCCCTGCCAATTGAGGCGGGCGGACGGGGGCGGGCGTGTGCGGGAGGCGGCCCCGCGCTCTCAGTCGGTCGGTTCGAGTCCCGCGCGCAGCAGCCCGTAGGTGTACGCGTCCTCCAGCGCCTGCCAGGACGCGGAGATGATGTTCTCGGCGACCCCGACGGTCGACCACTCGGCGGTTCCGTCGCCGGTGGTGATCAGGACGCGGGTGGTGGAGTCGGTGCCGGTGCGGCCCTCCAGGATGCGGACCTTGTAGTCCGTCAGCTCCAGCTTGGCGAGCTGCGGGTAGATCCGCTCCAGGGCCACGCGCAGGGCCCGGTCCAAGGCGTTGACCGGGCCGTTTCCCTCGGCCGTGGCGACGATCCGCTCGCCCTTCGCCCACAGCTTCACGGTCGCCTCGTTGGCGTGGGTGCCGTCGGGGCGGTCCTCCACGATCGCCCGCCAGGACTCGGTGCGGAAGTAGCGCCGCACCCGGCCCTCGGCCTCGGCGCGCAGCAGCAGTTCGAAGGAGGCGTCGGCCGCCTCGTACGTGTAGCCCTTGAGCTCGCGCTCCTTGACCCGGGCGACGACCCGGGAGACCAGCTCCCGGTCGCCCCCGAGGTCGATGCCGAGTTCGTCGCTCTTCAGCTCGATGGAGGCCCGCCCGGCCATGTCGGAGACCAGCATCCGCATGGTGTTGCCGACCAGGGCGGGGTCGATGTGCTGGTAGAGGTCCGGGTCGACCTTGATCGCCGAGGCGTGCAGGCCGGCCTTGTGGGCGAAGGCCGAGACACCCACGTACGGCTGGTGCGTGGAGGGGGTGAGGTTGACCACCTCGGCGATGGCGTGCGAGACGCGGGTCATGTCGGCGAGGGCACCGTCCGGGAGGACCCGCTTGCCGTACTTGAGCTCCAGCGCGGCGACGACCGGGAAGAGGTTGGCGTTGCCCACGCGCTCGCCGTAGCCGTTGGCGGTGCACTGGACGTGCGTGGCGCCCGCGTCGACGGCGGCGAGGGTGTTGGCGACGGCGCAGCCCGTGTCGTCCTGGGCGTGGATGCCGAGCCGGGCGCCGGTGTCGGCGAGGACCGTGGAGACGACGGCCTGGACCTGGGCCGGGAGCATCCCTCCGTTGGTGTCGCAGAGGATGACCACATCGGCGCCGGCCTCGGCGGCGGCCTTGACGACGGCCTTGGCGTACTCGGGGTTGGCGCGGTATCCGTCGAAGAAGTGCTCGCAGTCCACGAAGACCCGGCGGCCCTGCTCGCGGAGGTGGGCGACGGTGTCGCGGACCATCTCCAGGTTCTCCTCCAGCGTGGTGCGCAGCGCGAGCTCCACGTGGCGGTCGTGGGCCTTGGCGACCAGCGTGATCACCGGGGCGCCGGACTCCAGGAGCGCCTTGACCTGGGGGTCCTCGGCGGCGGTGCCGCCCGCCCTGCGGGTCGCGCCGAAGGCGACCAGCTCGGCGTTCCTGAACTCGATCTCCTGGCGGGCGCGCGCGAAGAACTCGGTGTCGCGGGGGTTGGCGCCGGGCCAGCCGCCCTCGATGAAGCCGACGCCGAACTCGTCCAGGTGCCGGGCGATGGTCAGTTTGTCGGCGACCGTCAGGTTGATGCCTTCACGCTGTGCACCGTCGCGCAGCGTGGTGTCGAAGACATGGAAGCTGTCGTCGGTGGGCTTGGCCTTGGTGGTCATTGCTGCTCTGACTCCTGTCGGATGAGTGGATCCGGACGGTCTGGCTCCACTTGCCCCCATCTTCCCGTGCGCCGCGTTCGCCGGCCGAGGTGGAGGCCGGAAAACAAAAAACCCCTCGCGGGTGCGAGAGGTCTGCGCGCGGGTCTGGGGCACGGTGGCCGTGCCGTACGTGGTGGTACGGGACGGTCACTGCGGACCGGCGCGCCTGCTGCCAATAATCATGACGAACGAGGGCACGGAGGCAGTCTGGCACAGGACCGCCGCCGTGAACCGCCCGTCTCAGGATGCGGGCGTACGGAGGCCTGCCGGCGAGACACCGGGAGGCCTCCGTGCGGCCGGGTCACGCCAGGGAGTGCATCCAGCCGTGGGTGTCCTCGGCGGTGCCGCGCTGGATGTCGAGCAGGCGCTCGCGCAGCTTGAGGGTGACCGGGCCGGGGGTGCCGTCGCCCTGGGTCCACTCGCCGCCCGCGCTCTTCACCGTGCCGACGGGGGTGATGACGGCGGCGGTGCCGCAGGCGAAGACCTCGGTGAGGGTGCCGGCGGCGGTGTCCTCGCGCCACTGGTCGATCGAGACGCGGGCCTCCTCGGAGGTGTAGCCGAGGTCACCGGCCAGCTTGAGGAGCGAGTCCCGGGTGATGCCGGCGAGCAGGGAGCCGGTGAGGGACGGGGTGACGATCCGGTCCCCGTACACGAAGTAGAGGTTCATGCCGCCCAGCTCCTCGACCCACTTGTGCTCGACGGCGTCGAGGTAGGCGACCTGGTCGCAGCCCTTGGCGGCGGCCTCGGCCTGGGCGAGGAGGGAGGCGGCGTAGTTGCCGCCGGTCTTGGCGTCGCCCATGCCGCCGGGGACGGCGCGGACGCGGTCCTCGGAGAGCCAGATGGAGACGGGCTTCACACCGCCGGGGAAGTAGGCCCCGGCCGGCGAGGCGATGACGAGGAACAGGTACTCGTTGGCCGGGCGCACGCCGAGGCCGACCTCGGTCGCGATCATGAAGGGGCGCAGGTACAGGGACTCCTCGCCGCCGTGGGCCGGGACCCAGGCCGCGTCCTGCTGGACGAGGGCGTCACAGGCCGCCACGAACGTCTCGACGGGCAGCTCGGGCATGGCGAGGCGGCGGGCCGAGGCGCGGAAGCGCTCGCCGTTGGCCTCGGGGCGGAAGGTGGCGACGGAGCCGTCGGGCTGCCGGTAGGCCTTCAGGCCCTCGAAGATCTCCTGGCCGTAGTGGAGCGTCATGTTGGCCGGGTCGATCGACAGCGGCGCGTACGGCACGAGCTGGGCGTCGTGCCAGCCGCGGCCTTCGGTCCACTTGATCGTCACCATGTGGTCGGTGAAGTAGCGGCCGAATCCGGGCTGGGCCAGGATCGCCTCGCGCTCCGCGTCGGACAGCGGGTTCGAGGAGGGCTTGAGCTCGATCGTGGTCGTCATGAGTGCGTGTCCTTCACCGTGATGTGTGTGTAGGACCGCGTGCACGCCTTCAAGTGCTAGGACGTCCGAGCTTCGCTGCGAGCCACGGCCCCGTTCGATTATTGCTCGAAGGGTGCCGTGCACGAAATGGCGTGAATGCGGTCCAGGGTTCGATGGTGACACCCGGGGCCGCACAGGAGAAGCCGCCGGGTGCGTCTGCGACCCGGCGGCTTCGTGGTGGAGTCGTCGGGTCAGCCCGCTACGCGTACCGCGAGGGCGTCGCCGATCTGGTCCGTCGTACGGGCACCGTCGCGCTCCGCCAGGTCGGCGGAGACGGCGTCCTCGATGCGCACGGCCTCGGCCTCGTAGCCGAGGTGGCGCAGCAGGAGGGCGACGGAGAGGATCGTGGCGGTCGGGTCGGCCTTGCCCTGCCCCGCGATGTCGGGGGCGGAGCCGTGGACCGGCTCGAACATCGACGGGAAGGCGCCCGTCGGGTTGATGTTGCCGGAGGCGGCCAGGCCGATGCCGCCGGTGACGGCCGCGGCGAGGTCGGTGAGGATGTCACCGAAGAGGTTGTCGGTGACGATGACGTCGAAGCGCTCCGGCTGCGTGACGAAGAAGATCGTCGCGGCGTCGACGTGCAGGTAGTCGGTGGTGACCTGCGGGTACTCCGCGGCGACCTTGTCGAAGGTGTTCTTCCACAGGTGGCCCGCGTAGACCAGGACGTTGTTCTTGTGGACCAGCGTCAGCTTCTTGCGGGGGCGGGCGGCGGCGCGCTCGAAGGCGTCGCGGACCACGCGCTCGACCCCGTGGGCGGTGTTGAGACTGACCTCGGTGGCGACCTCGTGCTCCGTGCCGGTGCGCAGCGAGCCGCCGTTGCCGGTGTACGGGCCCTCGGTGCCCTCGCGGACGACGACGAAGTCGATGTCCGGACGGCCGGCGAGCGGGGTCTCGGTGTTCGGGAAGAGCTTCGACGGCCGCAGGTTGATGAAGTGGTCGAAGGCGAAGCGCAGCTTCAGCAGCAGCCCGCGCTCCAGGACGCCGGAGGGCACGGACGGGTCGCCGATCGCGCCGAGCAGGATGGCGTCGTGGCCCTTCAGGGCTTCGAGCTCCGCGTCGGGGAGGGTTTCGCCGGTACGGTGCCAGCGCCGGGCGCCAAGGTCGTACTCCTTGGTCTCCAGCTTCACATCCTGCGGGAGAACAGCGTTGAGGACCTTGAGGCCCTGGGCCACGACCTCCTGGCCGATACCGTCACCGGGGATCACTGCGAGATTGATGCTGCGAGACATGACCGCACCCTACTGCTCGTCCCATCCCATGACACGTCCCGTCCACCATACGGACACATGAGCAGCTGTACGTGTACCGTTCACCTATTCGACGGGGTGCCGTCAGCCGGGCGGTGGAGGTTGTCGCCCATGGACATCCCCCGCTTCGGCATCCCCGAGAAGCTCGCCGGCCGCATGACCATGGCCGAGCAGCACGACTACCTCCGCACCCGGCTCACCCGCCGCGGTGCGCTGCGCACCGGCGTGGCGACCGCGGCCGTGGCGGGCGCCGGGATCGGCCTCGCCTCCTCCCCCGCGTACGCGGCCCCCACCGTACTCACCTCGCACAGCACCACCCGGGTCGACGGCGCGCTGGTCGCCCCGTTCGGGCGGCACCTGGCGTACGGGGCCGACCCGAAGACGCAGATGGCGGTCTCCTGGCAGGTGCCGTTCGCGGTGCGCCGCCCGTACATCCGCATCGGGCTGAAGCCATGGGCGCTGAGCCGGCGGATCGACGCGGAGGTGCGCCACCTGACGACGCCCCGGCTGAACGACGGCAGGATCGCGGCGGCCGAGCAGTTCTACGTCCACGCGTCCCTGGAGCGGCTGAAGCCCGGCACCACGTACTACTACGGCGTCGGTCACGAGGGCTTCGACCCGGCGGACGCGCGCAACCTGGGCACGCTCGGCACCTTCACCACCGCACCGGCGCAGGCGGAGAACTTCACCTTCACCGCCTTCGGCGACCAGGGCGTCAGCTACCACGCGCTCGGCAACGACCAGCTGATCCTGGGCCAGAACCCGGCGTTCCACCTGCACGCCGGGGACATCTGCTACGCGGACCCGTCGGGCTCCGGGCAGACCACCGACACCTATGACGCGCGGACCTGGGACCAGTTCCTGGCGCAGACGGAGACGGTCTCCAAGACCGTGCCGTGGATGGTGACGACCGGAAACCACGACATGGAGGCGTGGTACTCGCCGGACGGCTACGGCGGCCAGAACGCGCGCTGGACCCTGCCGGACAACGGCCCGGACCCGGTCAACCAGCCCGGCGCCTACTCCTTCGTCCACGGCAACGTGGGCGTGATCGCGCTCGACGCCAACGACGTCAGCTACGAGATCCCGGCCAACTTCGGCATCAGCGACGGCCGCCAGACCCGCTGGCTGGACCGCCGCCTCGGCGAGCTCCGGGCCCGCCGGGACCTCGACTTCCTGGTGGTCTTCTTCCACCACTGCGCCTTCTCCACGACCAACGCGCACGCCTCGGACGGCGGGGTGCGGGACGCCTGGGTGCCGCTCTTCGAGAAGCACGGGGTGGACCTGGTCATCAACGGGCACAACCACGTCTACGAGCGCACCGACGCGATCCTGAGGAACGCCGTCGGGCGCCCGGTGCCGATCGGCGAGCGCACCGATCCCCGCCGGGACGGCATCGTCTACGTCACGGCGGGCGGCGCGGGCAAGGCGCTGTACGACTTCCCGGTGCCCGACAGCTACGAGGGGCACGTCGCGGACCTGGAGAGCGTGGACACGTACCACGTGGCCAAGGGCCGTGTGAAGGCCGCCGAGACCGTGGAGTGGTCGCGGGTGCGGTACACCGGCTTCTCGTTCCTCGCGGTCGAGGTGGAGGCCGGTCGGCACCCCCGGATGAAGGTCACCGCACTCGCCGAGTCGGGCGAGCGCGTCGACCACTTCGAGATCAGCCGCGGCTGAACGCGGCCCGGTCAGTGGCCGGTGGAGCCGCCGTTGTCCCTGCGGTCGAGCGCGCGCTGCAGGGCGGCGGCGGCAGCCTGCCGCTCCGACTCGGTCGGGCGGTGGGCGTGACGGACACGGCGGCGGATGGTGGTCTCGGCCATGGTGGATCGACTCCTTGAGATCGCGAGGATTTCGAGATCGAACAGCGTGGGGTGATGTCGAGATCGTTGATTTCGAGGCGCCGGAAGGGGCGGGGAACGGGCGCCGCAGGGGTTGCCTGCACGGGGCGCGCGCTCTCGACCGCCAGTCGCTTGATCTAGCGAGACGTTCGGCTCCTACAAAGCTAGAACAGCCCGGCCGGTCTGTCTCCACAATTACTCGGACTTCCTACTATCTGAGACGGGGGTGCCCGGCCCGCCCACGTACTCAGGCGCACCTGAGTACGTGGGCCGTGTCGAAAAGGCGTGCGCCGCACGAGAGTTGCGGTCATGAACGGCCTCTACGCTCTCAAGCCCTGGTACGCGGACCGGCTCTCCGGCGTCCGCGCCTCGCTGGTCCGCCGTGAGGTGTCGCCCGACACCCTCACCGCCGCCGGGGTGGCCGCAGCGGCCGGTGCCGCCGCCGCCCTGGCCTGGCTGCCCGCCCCGGTCGCCGCCCTGCCGGTCGCCGTGCTGCTCGCGGCGCGGCTCGCCTTCGCCAACCTGGACGGGGCGCTCGCCCGGGACACCGGACGCACCACCCGGCGCGGCGCCGTCCTCAACGAGCTGGGCGACCGGGCCGCCGACCTCGTCGTGCTCGCCGGCTTCCTGGCGCTCGCCCCGCTCTGGCTGGTCGCGCTGACCGGCCTCGCGGCCACGCTGCCCTCCTGGGTGTCGCTGGCCGGGGCCGCCGCCGGGGCGCCCCGCCGCAACGGGGGCCCGGTCGGCAAGACCGAGCGCTGCCTGCTCGTCGTGATCGCCGCCGCGAGCGGCTGGGCCGTCCCGGTCCTGGCCGTGATCGCCGTCGGCTCCCTGCTCACCGCCGCGACCCGGCTGGCCGGCCTCTGGCGGGAACTGGCATGAGCGCCGTACTGATCGCCGAGGAGGCCGCCGTTCGCGCGGTGCCGCTGGTCGCGGGCGTGCTGGGCGCGGGCGGGGTCGCCGTCGCGGTGCTGCCCGCGAGGGTCCGGATGCGCGCGGAGCTGCGCAGGCGCTGGCGCACCTGGGCCGTGGTCGCGCCGGTCTTCCTGGGGGCGTTCCTCCTGGGCCGCGGCGGCACGTACGCGCTGGCCGCCGGTCTCGGCGTGGTCGCGGCCGCCGAGTACGCCCGGATGGCGGGGCTGCGCCGGGGCGACCTGGCCGTCCTCGCGGCGGCGTCGGCCGTCCTCCCGGCGCTGGCCTGGCTCGCCCCGCACGTGCTGGACCTGCGCGCGGCGGCCCTGCTGCTGGTCGCGGCGGCGCTCCCCTCCGTGCTGGACGGCGACGACCGCACGGGCTTCACCCGCACCGCCCGGACCGCCTTCGGGCTGCTGTGGCTCCCGGTCGCGCTGACCGGCCTGGTCACGCTCGGGGACACGGCCGTCGTGGTGGGCCTGGCGGTGGCGCTCGGTGACGTCGGCGCCTGGTGCGGCGGTACGGCGCTGGGGCGGCGGGGTCCGCTCGCCCGGCCGTTGTCGCCGCTCTCCCCGAACAAGACGTGGGCCGGGGTGCTGGGGGCGGCCGCCGCCACCGGGGCGCTGTTGCTGGTGCTCGGCGCGTTCGGCCCGGCACTGTGGGCGGCCGTGGTGGGCGGGTGCGTGCTCGGCGACCTGGTCGAATCGATGGTCAAGCGCGAGGCCGGGGTGAAGGACGCGGGCAGCTGGCTGCCGGGCTTCGGCGGCCTGCTCGACCGGATCGACTCCCTGCTGGTGGCCCTTCTCCTGGCGATGGTGATGACGTGAAGCCTCTCGGAAGCACGCTCGTACGCACCCCCGGCGTCCTCCCGGTCCGCTCCCGGGTCGCCTCCGCCCTGCGGCGCGGCCTGTGGTGGGGCGTGCTCAGCCTCACCGGCGGCATCGAGCGGCGCGGCCGGCTGCCGCGCGGCGGATGCGTGGTCGTCGCCAACCACAGCTCGCACGCCGACACGGCGGCGCTCCTCGCCGCGCTCGACGCCCGGCACACCCCGGCGATCGGCGCGGCGGCGGACTACTGGTTCGCCTCCCCGTGGCGGCGCCGCATCTGCCGCAGGCTGGCGGCGGGGTTCCCGGTGCGCCGGGCGGGCGGCGGCACGGCGGACCTGCTGGCGATGACCGGCGAGCTGCGCGCGGGCCGGGCCGTCGTGCTCTTCCCGGAGGGCACCCGCGCCGAGGACGGCACCCTCGGCTCGTTCCACAAGGGCGCGCTGGTCCTGGCCGAGGAGGCGGGTGTGCCGGTGGTGCCGGTGGGCATCGCGGGCACGGACCGGCTGCTGCCCAAGCACGGCCGGCTGCGCTCGTCGCTGGTGCGGGTGACGGTCGGGGAGCCGCTGCCCTCCGGGGTCACCCCGGATGCGGCCCGCGACGCGGTGCGCGCGCTGCACGACCGCACGGCCGCCGAACCGCTGCGGGACTCCGCGGTGCGCCGTCGGGTCGCCTCGGTCGCCACGTCCCGCGCGGGGCTGCCGCTGGCCTTCTGCTGGGCGTTCGCGGAGGCGCTGAGCTGGCCGCTGATGCCGGAGCTGCTGCTCGCCGCGGTCTGCGTGGCGGTGCCGCGCGCGGCCCTCAGGATGTCGCTGGGCGCGCTGGCCGGAAGCCTGGTGGGCGGGCTGCTCGCGCTGCACATGGCGGCGGCGGGCGCGCAGCTGCCGGCGCCGCTGACCACGGACCGGATGCGGGCGGAGGTGCGCGCGGAGCTGGCGGTGGAGGGCGCGCGGGCGGTCCGGCACCAGCCGTGGAACGGCATCCCGTTCAAGGTGTACGGGGCGGAGGCGGGCCGGGCCTCGGTGCCCGCGGCGGACTGGGCGGCCGCTTCGGCGGCGGCGCGCGGCGGGCGGACGCTGACCGTCGGACTGGCCTTCGGCGCGTTCGGGCTGCTGCTGCGCCGCCACCGCCGGCTGTACGGGACCTACCTGGCGCTGCTCGGCGGCGGCTTCGCGGTAGGGCTGGCCCTGATCGTGCGCGGGTGGAGCTGAGCCCCGTCATGGAAACCGCCCCCCGTCCGGCAGGGGAACCGGACGGGGGGCGGGACTCGTGGGGGCGGCGAGCCGCCCCGGGCCGGTCAGCCCTGGTGGGGGTAGGTGTACTCGGTCGGCGGGACCAGGGTCTCCTTGATGGCCCGGGTGAGGGTCCAACGCTGGAGGTTCTGGGGGGCGCCGGCCTTGTCGTTCGTACCCGAGGCGCGGCCGCCGCCGAAGGGCTGCTGGCCGACGACGGCACCGGTCGACTTGTCGTTGATGTAGAAGTTGCCCGCGGCGTACCGCAGCTTCTCCATCGTGTACGCGGCCGCCGCCCGGTCGTTCGCGATGACGGAACCGGTCAGGGCGTAGTCGGAGACCGACTCCATCTGCTCCAGCATTGCGTCGTACTGGTCGTCCTCGTAGACGTACACCGCGAGGATGGGGCCGAAGTACTCGGTCGTGAAGACCTCGTTCTCGGGGTCGGTGCACTCGATGACGGTCGGGCGGACGAAGTAGCCCACCGAGTCGTCGTAGCTGCCGCCCGCGACGATCGTGCACGCCGGGTCGGCGGCGGCGCGGTCGATCGCGGCCTTGTTCTTCGCGAAGGAGCGGTCGTCGATGACGGCGCCCATGAAGTGCGACAGGTCGGTGACGTCGCCCATGGTGATGGAGTCGACCTCGGCCGCGAACGCCTCCTTGAAGCCCGAGTTCCAGATGGAGGCCGGGATGTAGGCGCGCGAGGTCGCCGAGCACTTCTGGCCCTGGTACTCGAAGGCGCCACGGGTCAGCGCGGTCTTCAGGACCGCACGGTCGGCCGACGGGTGGGCGACGACGAAGTCCTTGCCACCGGTCTCGCCGACGAGCCGCGGGTAGGTGCGGTAGTTGGCGATGTTGTTGCCGACGGTCTTCCACAGGTGCTGGAAGGTCGGGGTGGAGCCGGTGAAGTGGATGCCGGCCAGGTCGCGGTGGTTCAGGGCCACCTCGGAGACGGCGATGCCGTCGCCGGTCACCAGGTTGATGACGCCCTTGGGCAGACCGGCCTCCTCCAGCAGCTGCATGAGCAGTACGGCGGCGTGGGTCTGCGTCGGGGACGGCTTCCACACGACGACGTTGCCCATGAGGGCGGGCGCGGTCGGCAGGTTGGCGGCGATGGCCGAGAAGTTGAACGGCGTGATCGCGTAGACGAAGCCCTCCAGCGGGCGGTGGTCCATGCGGTTCCACACGCCCGGGGAGTTGGCCGGGGGCTGCTCGGCGAGGATCTGGCGCGCGTAGTGCACGTTGAAGCGCCAGAAGTCGACCAGCTCGCAGGGGCAGTCGATCTCGGCCTGCTGGGCGGTCTTGCCCTGGCCGAGCATCGTGGAGGCGGCCAGCGTCTCGCGCCACGGGCCGGACAGCAGCTCGGCGGCGCGCAGGATGATCGCGGCGCGGTCGTCGAAGGACATCGCCCGCCAGGCCGGGGCGGCGGCCAGGGCGGCGTCGATCGCGTCCTGGGCGTCCTGCTCGGTGGCGCCGGCGAAGGTGCCGATGACGGCCTTGTGGTTGTGGGGCTGCACGACGTCGACGCGCTCGCCGCCACCCATCCGCTTCTCGCCGCCGATGGTCATCGGCAGGTCGATGGGGTTCTGGCTGAGCTCCTTGAGCTTGGCCTCCAGGCGGGCGCGCTCCGGGGAGCCCGGGGCGTAGGAGTGGACCGGCTCGTTGACCGGCGCGGGGACCTGGGTCACAGCGTCCATGGTGTCCTTTGCTCCTTCAGTCAGTCGTTGGGAGGGGTGGAGGGGTGCTCAGCCCTTGGTGAGGATGGAGCGGCCGAAGAACAGCAGGTTGGCCGGCTTCTCGGCGAGGCGGCGCATGAAGTACCCGTACCAGTCGGTGCCGTACGCGGTGTAGACACGCATGCGGTGGCCCTCGGCGGCGAGCCGGATGTGCTCGTCGCTGCGGATGCCGTACAGCATCTGGAACTCGTACTCGTCCAGTTTGCGCCCGGCCTTGCGGCCCAGCTCCTGGGCGATGGCGATCAGGCGGGGGTCGTGGGACCCGATCATCGGGTAGCCCTCGCCCTGCATCAGGGTCTTCAGGATGCGGACGTACGCCTTGTCGATCTCGGCCTTGTCCTGGTACGCGACGGAGGCGGGCTCCTTGTAGGCGCCCTTCACGATGCGCACGCGGCTGCCGGCGGCGGCGAGGCGGCGGGCGTCCTCCTCGGTGCGGAAGAGGTACGCCTGGATGACGCAGCCGGTCTGCGGGAAGTCCTTCCGCAGCTCCTCGTGGATGGCGAACATCGAGTCGAGGGTGGTGTGGTCCTCGGCGTCCAGGGTGACCGTGGTGCCGATCGCGGCGGCTGCCTCGACGACCGGGCGCACGTTGGCCAGGGCCAGCTCGTGGCCGCCGTCCAGGGACTGGCCGAACATCGACAGCTTGACGGACATCTCCGCCCGGGTGCCCAGGCCCAGGTCCTTGAGGCGCTCGATGAGCTCCAGGTAGGCGTCGCGCGCGGCGGCGGCCTGCTCGGGCGTGGTGATGTCCTCGCCGACGACGTCGAGGGTGACTTCGAGGCCCTTGTCGGCGGCGTCCTCGATGACCGGGACGACCTGGTCGACCGTCTCGCCGGCGATGAAGCGGTCCACGACCTGCTTGGTGCCGGGCGCGGCCGAGATGAACCGGCGCATCTTGTCGCTTCGCGACGCGGCGAGAATCACGGGACCCAGCACGGGGCACCTCCACGGAAAGTACGAACGAAGCCACACCGCCGTATATGCCGTGTAACGAACATAAGCGGTACAGCACGGAGAACCACCGTGAAATCTAAGGATCGCGCCGAATCCCTGCCATCGACAGCTGCCACACATCCGTGGACTGGATCTCAGACATATGTCTGAAGGGGTGCGAGAATGGCCGGGTGAAGGGCGATTACCAGGAGCTGGTGGACGAGATCTCCGCGCTGCTCGGCGTCCCCGCGACGCTGGAGAACCGGGATTTCGGGCTGGTCGCCTTCGGGGCCCACGACAGCGACGACACCACGGCGATGGACCCGGTCCGCACCCGCTCGATCCTGACCCGCCGCTCCACCCCGGCGGTCCGCGCCTGGTTCGAGAACTTCGGCATCACCCGCGCCACCGGCCCCCTGCGCATCCCCGCCGCCCCCGAGGCGGGCGTCTACCGCGACCGCATCTGCCTGCCGGTACGCCATCGGGGTGTCGTGCTCGGTTACGTGTGGCTGCTCGACGCCGACCCGGGGCCGACCGACCGCCAGCTCGACGCGGCGATGGACGTCGCCGCCCGGATCGGCGCACTGCTGGCCGACGAGGAGCGGGCGGGCACCGACCTGTCCCGGGAGTTCGGCGCGGTGCTGGCCGCCGGGCGCGGCTGGCAGCGGGACATGGCGGTCGCCGCGCTCGCCGAGGCGCTGGGCCCCGACGCGGAGGGGCTGCACACCGTGGTGTGCGTGGCCCCCTGGGCGGACGGCGCGCCCGCCGTGCGCGCCGTCCCCTCGGCGGCGGCGCTGACCGGAGCCCCGTTGCCGGGCCGGTCCGGCCCGCCCGCGCTGGCGGCACTGATCCGGCTGCGGTCGCCGGAGGTCCTGGACCCCGCCCTCACCGCCGCGGACCGGCTGCGCGCCACCGCCGGGGAGACGGCCACCGCGGGCATCGCGGTCCCGCGCCGTGGCCTCGCGGAGCTGGCGGACGCGTGGCACGAGGCATCGGCGGCGGCCCGGGCGGCGGCGGCGGAGACCCGGTTCGGCCCGGTCGCCGACTGGCCGGCCATCGGCCCGTACCGCACGCTGACCGCGCTCGCCCCGGACACCCTGCCCGACCCGGCCGTACGCCCCCTGCTGACCCCGGCCCAGCGGGACCTGGCCCGCACCGCGGAAGTGTTCCTGGACTGCGCGGGCCAGGCGTCCCGGACCGCCGCCGAGCTGGGCATCCACCGCCAGACGCTGTACTACCGCCTCTCCCGCGTCCAGCAGCTGACCGGCCTCGACCTCAACGACGGCGAGGACCGGCTGCTCCTGCACATGGCCCTGAAGGCGGCCCGGCTGCGGTGAGGCGCCGGGCTCACAGCCAGGCGGGCGGGGGCGGGGCCGCGATCGGGCGGTCGCTGACCACGGCGGCCATGACCAGGGGCGCGTCGCCGTCGCTGCGGCCGACGCTCACACCGGCCCAGCGGTCACCCGGCCGGTCCTCCGGTCCGGGGAGCGGACCCCAGGCGGCCAGGTCGCCGTAGCAGTCCTCGTCGAGGAGGGCGTCGAACAGCGGGGGGACCGGGGTGCCCTCCTCCCTCAGGAGCAGCGCGACATGGACGGCGACGCGGTGGTGCGGGCCCCAGCGGGTCTCCAGCTCCGCGACGAGGGCGTCGAGCAGGGCCTCGGCCTCCTCCTCCGCCTCGTCGGGGTCGTCGCGGTCCCCGTCGTCGCCGGACTCCCAGAGCGGCACGGCCCGGAAGCCCTCGCCGGTGGTCGCCCGCCACTCCCCCGTGTCCGGGTCGCCCTCGGCCACCGTGGGCCCGGCGGCCGGGAGCGGGGCGGTGAGCAGGGCCGCCACCTCGGCGGCGGTGCGCGCGAGGTCGAAGGGCTCGCCGGCCCGGACGGTCATCGGCAGCGCTCCGGGGCCGGGCCGCCGCCTTCCAGGACGACCTTCAGGCCGTCCGTCAGGTCCTGGGCGGACGGGGCCGAATCGGGGTCCATCAGCCACTGGACCATGACCCCGGCCAGGAGGGCCTGGACGAAGAGGCCGGCGACGCGGGCGCGCTCCGGGTCGGTCTCCGGGTCGATGCCCAGCATGCCCTCGGCGAGTCCCTCGCGCCCGGCACGCTGCGGCCCGATGAGGGCCTTGCGCAGTTCGGGGTCGGAGTCGATCCGGGAGATGACCTCCATCTGGAGCTGCCAGACGGCCCGGGTCTGTTCATAGCTCCCGATGACCCGCTCCCAGGTATCGCGGAACCGGTCCAGCGGCGCGGCGGGGACCTCCGGCGCCCCCTCGGGACCGTCCCCGTCCGGGGAGAACCGTTCGCCCCACTCCTCGGTCAGCTTGATGAACGCGAGGTTGAGCAGCGCGTCCTTGGAGCCGTAGTGGTAGCCGATGGAGGCGAGGTTCGTGCCCGAGGCGGCCACGATGTCGCGCGCCGTGGTGCGCGCGTACCCCTTCTCCAGCAGGCAGCGCTTGGCGCCTTCGAGCAGATCCTCACGATGTCCCATGACAGCAGCGTACCCGGCATGCAGACGTTTGTGTAAGACGCGCGTCTACATGCCGGGTACGGAGGGCTCGGAAGCCCGATGAGTCAGTCGGTGAGGTTCACCGAGCGGGCCGAGGCGGCGCCGATCTCCGAGGAGATCTCGGTCAGCACGGCCGCCGGGACGTCGTCGTCCACGGTGAGGACGACCAGCGCCTCGCCGCCCACGTCGGCGCGGGAGACCTGCATGCCCGCGATGTTGAGACCGGCCTCGCCGAGGATGCGGCCGACCGTGCCGACGACGCCGGGGCGGTCCTCGTAACGGAGCACGATCATGTGGTCGGCGAGCGCCAGGTCCACGTCGTGCTCACCGATCGCGACGATCTTCTGGAGGTGCTTGGGGCCTGCCAGCGTGCCGGAGACGGCGACCTCCTGACCGTCCGACAGGGTGCCCCGGACGGTGACCACGTTGCGGTGCTCGGGCGACTCGGAGCTGGTGGTGAGGCGGACCTCGACCCCGCGCTCCTGGGCGAACAGCGGAGCGTTCACGTACGACACGGTCTCGTCCACGACGTCCTCGAACACGCCCTTGAGCGCGGAGAGTTCGAGCACCTTGACGTCGTGCTGGGTGATCTCGCCGTACACCTCGACGTCGAGGCGGGCGGCGACCTCGCCGGCCAGCGCGGTGAAGATCCGGCCCAGCTTCTCGGCCAGCGGCAGGCCGGGGCGCACGTCCTCGGCGATGACGCCGCCCTGGACGTTGACCGCGTCCGGGACGAGCTCACCGGCGAGCGCGAGGCGCACGGACTTGGCGACCGCGATGCCCGCCTTCTCCTGGGCCTCGTCGGTGGAGGCGCCCAGGTGCGGGGTGCAGACGACCTGGTCGAACTGGAAGAGTGGGGAGTCCGTGCAGGGCTCCTTCGCGTACACGTCGAGACCGGCGCCGGCGACGCGGCCCTCCTTGAGCGCGGAGGCCAGCGCCTCCTCGTCCACGATGCCGCCGCGGGCGGCGTTGACGATGCGCACGGTGGGCTTCACCTTGTGCAGCGCCTCGTCGCCGATCAGGCCGATCGTCTCGGGGGTCTTGGGCAGGTGCACCGTGATGAAGTCGGCGACCTCCAGGAGCTCGTCCAGCGAGAGGAGCTTGACGCCCATCTGCGCGGCGCGCGCGGGCTGCACATAGGGGTCGTAGGCGACGATCTTCATGCCGAAGGCGGACATGCGCTGGGCGACCAGGACGCCGATGCGGCCGAGGCCGACGACGCCGAGGGTCTTCTCGCTCAGCTCGACACCGGTGTACTTCGAGCGCTTCCACTCGCCGTTCTTCAGGGCGGTGTTGGCCTGCGGGATGTGGCGCGCGGTGGCCACGAGGAGGCCGCAGGCGAGCTCGGCGGCGGTGACGATGTTGGAGGTCGGGGCGTTCACGACCATGACGCCGGCCTTGGTGGCGGCGGAGACATCGACGTTGTCCAGACCGACGCCCGCGCGGGCGACGACCTTCAGCTTGTTCGCGGCGGCGATGGCCTCGGCGTCGACCTTGGTGGCGGACCGCACCAGGATGGCGTCGACATCGGCGATGGCGGGGATGAGCTCGGCGCGGTCCGCGCCGTTGCAGTGCCGGATCTCGAAGTCCGGCCCCAGGGCGTCCACCGTGGCGGGCGACAGCTCTTCAGCGATGAGTACGACAGGTTTCGAGCTCACGTGAGTCCTCACAGATCCAGTGCGGACGGCCGTCCCGACGGCCGCAGGCGTGGAGGGGCTTGCCGCGTGGAAGACGCACGACACTGTGGGCCTGACGCGTGTATGTGGAGCAGTGTAGTCATGCGCGGGACCCCGATCAGCGCCCCTTCGGAAGGATCACCCGCACGAGTGCGTGGGCCCCGGGGGCGGGGGTGACCCGCCCCCGGGGCCGGGGGGTTACGCGTCCTCGTCGTTGACCCAGCTCATGAGCTTGCGCAGCTCACGGCCGGTGGTCTCCAGCAGGTGGTCGCTGTCGGCCTTCTTGTACTCGTTGTACTTGGGCAGGCCGTTGTGGTACTCGGCCATCCAGTTCTTGGCGAAGGTGCCGTCCTGGATCTCGGCGAGGACCTTCTTCATCTCGGCCTTGGTGGCGTCCGTGATGATGCGCGGGCCGGTGACGTAGTCGCCCCACTCGGCGGTCTCCGAGATGGACCAGCGCATCTTCTCCAGGCCGCCCTCGTACATGAGGTCCACGATGAGCTTCAGCTCGTGCAGGCACTCGAAGTAGGCGATCTCCGGCTGGTAGCCGGCCTCGGTCAGGGTCTCGAAACCGGCCTTGACCAGGGCGGCGGTGCCACCGCAGAGGACGGCCTGCTCGCCGAAGAGGTCGGTCTCGGTCTCCTCGGTGAAGGTCGTCTTGATGACGCCGGCGCGGGTGCCGCCGATGCCCTTGGCGTACGAGAGGGCGAGCGCCAGGCCGTTGCCCGTGGCGTCCTGCTCGACGGCCACGATGCACGGAACGCCGCGGCCCTCCTCGTACTGGCGGCGGACCAGGTGGCCCGGGCCCTTGGGGGCGACCATGCAGACGTCGACGTCGGCCGGGGGCTTGATGAAGTCGAAGCGGATGTTCAGGCCGTGGCCGAAGAACAGCGCGTCGCCCTTCTTGAGGTTGTCCTTGATGGACTCCTCGTAGACCTGGGCCTGGATCGGGTCCGGGACGAGGATCATGATGACGTCGGCCTCGGCGGCGGCCTCGGACGGGGTCACCACGCGCAGGCCCTGCTCCTCGGCCTTGGCCTTGGACTTGGAACCCTCGTGCAGACCGACACGGACGTCGACACCCGAGTCACGCAGCGACAGCGCGTGGGCGTGGCCCTGGCTGCCGTAGCCGATGACCGCGACCTTGCGGCCCTGGATGATGGACAGGTCGGCATCGTCGTCGTAGAACAGCTCGGCCACTGGGTCTTCTCCTTGGTGTGCAGGTGTTGCGTCCCACCGTACGGCGGGGTGCGTCAGATACGTTTTCGGGTCTCGCCATGCGAGCGGGGCGGCGGGCCCTTCGGTTTGTTTACGCCGAGCGGTCGAGCGCGCGCAGGGACCGGTCGGTGATCGAGCGCGCGCCGCGCCCTATGGCGATGGTGCCGGACTGGACGAGCTCCTTGATGCCGTACTGCTCCAGCATCTTGAGCATCGCCTCCAGCTTGTCGGCGCCGCCGGTCGCCTCGATCGTGACGGCCTCGGGCGAGACGTCGACGGTCTTGGCGCGGAACAGCTGGACGATCTCGACGATCTGGGAGCGGGTCTCGTTGTCGGCGCGGACCTTCACCAGGACGAGCTCGCGCTGGATCGCAGCGGAGGGCTCGAGTTCGACGATCTTGAGGACGTTGACCAGCTTGTTGAGCTGCTTGGTGACCTGCTCCAGGGGCAGGTCCTCGACATTCACGACGATGGTGATGCGGGAGATGTCGGGGTGTTCGGTGGTACCGACCGCGAGCGAGTCGATGTTGAAGCCGCGGCGGGAGAACAGTGCGGTGATCCGGGCCAGGACACCGGGCTTGTTCTCGACCAGGACGGAGAGCGTGTGCTTGGTGGACATGGAAGTCGGTCTCTCTCTGTCTCTCAGTCGTCTTCGTTGTCGCCGAAGTCGGGGCGGACGCCGCGGGCGGCCATGACCTCGTCGTTGGAGGTGCCGGCGGCGACCATCGGCCACACCATGGCGTCCTCGTGGACGATGAAGTCGATGACGACCGGGCGGTCGTTGATCGCGTTCGCCTCGGCGATGACCTTGTCCAGGTCGGCCGGGTCCTCGCAGCGGATCGCGTGGCAGCCCATGGCCTCCGAGAGCTTCACGAAGTCCGGGACGCGGGTGCCCTTGTTGGGCGGGGTCTCGCCGTCCGGGCCCGCGTGCAGCACGGTGTTGGAGTACCGCTGGTTGTAGAAGAGGGTCTGCCACTGGCGGACCATCCCGAGGGCGCCGTTGTTGATGATGGCGATCTTGACCGGGATGTTGTTCAGGGCACAGGTCGTGAGCTCCTGATTGGTCATCTGGAAGCAGCCGTCGCCGTCGATCGCCCAGACCGTGCGGTCGGGCATGCCGGCCTTGGCGCCCATCGCGGCGGGAACCGCGTAACCCATGGTCCCGG
This sequence comes from Streptomyces sp. NPDC052299, assembly GCF_040679335.1. NCBI lineage: Bacteria > Bacillati > Actinomycetota > Actinomycetes > Kitasatosporales > Streptomycetaceae > Streptomyces > Streptomyces sp. NPDC052299. Next base: position 70,668 of record NZ_JBFAUP010000026.1, read on the forward strand.
CGCCGCCGGAGTTGAGCCAGGTGGCGGGCTGCTCGTACTGGATGAAGTGCGAGGCCCACATCTGGTGCTGGCCGACACCCGCGGCGAAGATCGTGTCCGGCGGGGCGAGCTCGCCGATGCGCTGGATGACCTGCTGCGGCGAGAGGCTGCCGTCCTCGGGCAGGTCGTAGCCGAGCGGGTAGGTCTCGCGCCAGCGGTCGAGGTCCTTCCACCAGGCGCTGTAGTCGCCGGTGTTGCCCTCGGTGTGCTCGGCCTGGACGGCCTGGACGAGGTCGGCGATGACCTCGCGGGCGTCGCCCACGATCGGGACGTCGGCCGCGCGGTTCTTGCCGATCTCCGCGGGGTCGATGTCCGCGTGGACGATCTTGGCGTACGGGGCGAAGCTGTCCAGCTTGCCGGTGACGCGGTCGTCGAAGCGGGCGCCGAGGGCGACGATCAGGTCGGCCTTCTGGAGCGCGGTGACGGCGGTGACCGAACCGTGCATCCCGGGCATTCCCACGTGCAGCGGGTGGCTGTCGGGGAAGGAGCCGAGCGCCATCAGGGTGGTGGTGACGGGCGCTCCGGTCAGCTCGGCCAGCACCTTGAGCTCGGCGGTGGCCCGGGCCTTCATGACGCCGCCGCCCACGTAGAGCACCGGACGCTTGGCCTGGGTGATGAGCTTGGCGGCCTCGCGGATCTGCTTGGCGTGCGGCTTGGTCACCGGGCGGTAGCCGGGCAGGTCCATGACCGGCGGCCAGCTGAAGGTGGTCTTCGCCTGGAGCGCATCCTTGGCGATGTCGACCAGGACCGGGCCGGGGCGGCCGGAGGCGGCGATGTGGAAGGCCTCCGCGATGGTGTGCGGGATGTCCTCGGCCTTGGTGACCAGGAAGTTGTGCTTCGTGACCGGCATCGTGATGCCGCAGATGTCCGCCTCCTGGAAGGCGTCGGTGCCGATGGCGGCGGAGGCCACCTGGCCGGTGATCGCGACGATCGGCACCGAGTCCAGGTACGCGTCGGCGATCGGGGTGACCAGGTTGGTGGCGCCGGGGCCCGAGGTGGCCATGCAGACGCCGACCTTGCCGGTGGCCTGCGCGTAACCGGTGGCCGCGTGACCCGCGCCCTGCTCGTGGCGGACGAGGACGTGACGGACGCGCTGCGAGTCCATCATCGGGTCGTACGCCGGAAGGATCGCGCCGCCGGGAATGCCGAATACCGTGTCGGCGCCCACCTCTTCGAGGGAGCGGATGAGGGACTGCGCACCCGTGACGTGCTCAACGGTGGCGGAGGGGGATCCGCCGGTACGGGCCCGCGGCTGGGGATGGTGGGCCCCGGTGGCCTGCTCGGTCATCGGCATTCTCTTCTCGAAGCTGAGGTTTTTGCGAGTGTTTTACGACGTTTTGCCTGGTCCGGTGCAACAAAAAACCCCTCGTGCCGTGAGGCAAGCGAGGGGAGCGCGCCGGTGCGGTCCGCAGAGTGTCATCGAGGACCCTGCTTCAGCCGACGCGCTTTCCAAGTACGAGAATTCGGGTGCGCATGGCATTGACCCTCTCTCCGACGCACGCGAGGTGTCAAGTGGGTGGGACGGGTGTCTCACCATGTGAGCGGCTGAGGGACGGGATCGCGCCGCCCGTGAGCACCTTCTGCGCGGGCACTCCGGCGGGCACCGGGAACGTCCCGCGGACCAGGGCGCGGCGCAGTCGGTACTCGTCCAGCGGCCCCGAGAAGGCGGCGCCCTGGCCGTGCGTACACCCCATGGCGCGCAGGGCGAGGACCTGCTCCGGGACGTCCACGCCGTCGGCCACGGACTGCATGCCGAGGTCGCAGGCGATCCTGAGCAGCCCGCTGGTGATCTTGTGCAGCCGGGCCGACTCCACGACGCCCTCCACCAGGCCCCGGTCCAGCTTGAGCACGTCGATGGGGAGGCGGCGCAGGGCGTTGATCGCGGCGTAGCCGCTGCCGAAGCCGTCGAGCGCGATCCGGACGCCCAGCCGGCGCAGCGCGGCCAGCCGCTGCTCCAGGTCCTCGAGGGGGACCCGGGGGTCGCTGTCCGCGACCTCGATCATGAGCGCCCCGGAGGGCAGCCCGTACCGCGTGAGCAGCGCCTCGACCGAGCCGGCCGGGAAGCCGCGGTCGAGCAGCCGGCGGGCCGGGAGGCGGACGGAGACCGCGGTGCGGTGGCCCGCCCTGGCCCGGTCGGCGGCCTGCTCGACGGCCTCTTCGAGCAGCCAGCGGCCCAGCTCGGCGGTGCGGTCGCCGTCCTCGGAGATCCGCAGGAACTCGGCGGGCGTGAAGAGGATGCCCTGGGCGGAGCGCCAGCGGGCCTGGGCGGCGACGGCGGCGACCCGGCCGGTGGCGAGGTGCACCACGGGCTGGTGGAGGAGCGCGAACTCGCCGTCGCGCAGGGCGCCGCACAGCCGGGTGGCCAGCTCGGAGCGGCGGACCACGTCGGCCTGCATCTGCGGGGCGTACAGCTCGACGCGGTTCTTGCCGCCGGCCTTGGCGCGGTACATGGCGAGGTCGGCGTTGCGCATGAGGTCGTTGGGGGTGATGCCGGGCTCGGCGAAGGCGACGCCGATGGAGGCGGTGACGCGGACCTCGCCGTCGCCGACGCGGTACGGCTCGGAGAGCGTGAGGCGCAGCCGGTCGGCGATCTCGTGGACCTGGCACTCGCGGGCGTCCTGCTCGCGGCCGGCGTCGCCGACGATGAGGGCGGCGAACTCGTCGCCCCCGAGGCGGGCGGCGGTGTCCCCGGAGCGGACGGACTCGTGGAGCCGGCGGGCGGCCTGGACGAGCAGTTCGTCACCCGCCTGGTGGCCGAGCCGGTCGTTGGCCGCCTTGAAGCCGTCCAGGTCGATGAAGAGGACGGCGGTGCCCGCGTCCCCGGCGCGGCGGCCGGAGAGCGCCTGGCGGACCCGGGCGGTGAACAGGGCCCGGTTGGGCAGGTCGGTGAGCGGGTCGTGCTCGGCGTTGTGCTGCAGCTGGGCCTGGAGGCGGACGCGTTCGGTGACGTCCCGGCTGTTCAGGATCAGGCCGCCCTGGTGGCGGTTGACGGTGGACTCGACGTTGAGCCAGTCGCCGGAGCCGGACCGGAAGCGGCACTCGATGCGGGTGGTGGGCTCCTCGCCGGGCGGGGCGGCGAGGAAGCGGCGGACCTCGTGGACGACGCGGCCGAGGTCGTCGGGATGGATGATCGAGGACAGCTCGGCGCCGACCAGCTCGTCCGCGTCGCGCCCGTAGACCCCGGCGGCGGCGGGGCTGACGTAGCGCAGGACGCCGCTGGGGGCGGCGATCATGATGACGTCGCTCGAGCCCTGCACCAGGGAGCGGAAGTGGTTCTCCTTCTGGGCCAGTTCCTGGGTGAGGGCGATGTTGTCGAGGAGCATGATGCCCTGGCGGACGACGAGCGCGAGGACCACCGTGCACCCGGTGAGGACGACGACCCGGTCCACCCGGCGGCCCTCGATCACGTTGTACAGGATGCCCAGGGTGCAGACGGCCGCGGCGAGATACGGGGTCAGCGCGGCCAGTGAGCCGGCGATGGGGCGGCCGGCGGCGCCCGCGGCGGCCGGGTCCTCGCCCTCGTCGTCGGCCCGGGCGGCGTCGTCCGCGTCGCGGGCGGCGCCCCAGGGGGCGTAGGCGAGGAGCAGCGAGCCGGCGAACCAGCCGGCGTCGAGCAACTGGCCCGAGTGGTAGGTCTGGCGGAGCAGCGGCGAGGTGAACAGGGCGTCGCAGAGCACGGTCAGGGCGAGCGCGGCGATGGCGGTGTTCACCGCGGCGCGGTTGACGCTGGACCGCCGGAAGTGCAGGGCGAGGACCATCGAGACGAGCACGATGTCGAGCAGCGGGTAGGCCAGCGAGAGCGCGGCGCGGGCCACGCTGTCGCCCTCCATGTCCGCGACGTGCGCGGTGTGGGCGAGGGCGAGGCTCCAGGACAGGGTGAGCAGCGAGCCGCCGATCAGCCAGGAGTCGAGGGCCAGGCAGACCCAGCCGGCGCGGGTGACGGGCCGCTTGGCGAGGACGAGGAGTCCGACGATGGCGGGCGGCGCGAAGCAGAGGAAGAAGACGTCGGCGAGGGACGGGCTCGGGACCCGGACCGCGCGCACGCACTCGTACCAGCCCCAGACGGCGTTGCCCGCGCAGGCCATCAGCGAGGAGAGCGCGAACAGCAGCCAGGCCGGACGGAATCTCGGATCGGCGACGCGGGCGAAGAGGAAGCAGGAGACGGCGGCGGCGAGGGCGGCGGCGCTGAGGCCGAAGTCCCCCATGAACAGGGCGACCTGGGCCGAGCCCCAGCCGGTGGCGGCGCCCACCGCGTAACCGCCGCAGACGAGGCCGAGGACGAGCTGCGGGAGCAGCGCGGAGGTGCGGCCCGGCCCGGACTGCCGGGCGAGGAGCGCTCCGCGGGTGCTCACCGGGGCGCTCACCGCGGCCCTCCCGAGGTCCCCGGCCGGCTGCGGCGCCGGCTCACCGGGCCCTCCGTGCGCCGTCTTTGGCCCTGCCGTGTCGGATCGTTCGCCCATCGGCCGTCCATCGCCCGTCGCCCCCTCGCGTGTGGCTGGCTCCCCGGCGCCGTCCCTGCCACGGCGCGACACCCCTTTCGGGACGATACACCAGACTCGTCACTCAGGGACATAGTTCCTCTACTCTCCGTGACGACCTGCGGTGTTGCGGCCACGGAGGGGAACGGCGCGCGCTCGTTGCGTGGTCAGCCGGTGGTGCGGACGACGTTGTCCAGCGGCTCCCCCGCGGCGAAGCGGGTGAGCTGTCCGGCGATCAGCCGCTTGGCGCGCGGCAGGAACGCGGAGGTGCTGCCGCCGACGTGCGGGGTGATGAGCACATGGGGAGCATGCCAGAGGGGATGGCCGGAAGGCAGCGGTTCCGGGTCGGTGACGTCCAGGGCGGCGCGCAGTCGGCCGGACTCGAGTTCGGACAACAGGGCCTTGGTGTCGACCACTCCGCCCCGCGCGACGTTCACCAGGAGCGCCCCGTCGCGCATCGCGGCGAGGAACTCCGCGCCCACCAGCCCCTGTGTGGAGGGGTTCAGCGGGGTGGAGAGGACGACCACGTCGGCCTCGGGCAGCAGGGCCGGGAGGTCGTCGAGTGTGTGTACGGGCCCGCGTGCGGTTGTCCGTGCGGAGCGCGCGACGCGTGCGACCCGCGCGCACTCGAACGGCGCGAGCCGGTCCTCGATGGCCGAGCCGATCGATCCGTACCCCACGATCAGCACGGACTTGTCGGCGAGCGCCGGGTAGAAGCCGGACCGCCACTCCTCGTGGTCCTGGCCGTGCACGAAGCCGGGGAACCCGCGCAGCGAGGCCAGGATCAGCGCGAGGGCCAGCTCGGCGGTGGACGCCTCGTGGACGCCCTTGGCGTTGCACACCCTGACGCCCGCGTGCAGTCCGACGAGGCCCGGCTCGACGTTGTCGGTGCCCGCCGACAGCGTCTGCACGACCTGGACGCGGCTCATCGCGGCGAGCGGCCGGACCGCGACCTCCGTGCTCTTCATGTAGGGCACGACGTAGTAGGCGCAGTCGGCGGGGTCGGCCGGGTAGTCCTTCCCGCCGTCCCAGAAGTGGTACGTCAGACCGTCGGGAAGCCCCTCGATCCCGTCGGCCGGGAGGGGCAGCCAGACCTCGGGGGCGGGGGCGGAGCGCGTGGTGGAAGTCATGGCCAGGAGGCTATGCGAAGCCCTTCGGCACGCAGAGGTTAGGTTGGTCGGCGGTGCGAGAGGGGTTCGGGAGTTGGAGCGCAGGAGTCTCGGTGCGGCGGCGCTCGCCGTGGGGGCGGTCGGTCTCGGCTGCATGCCGATGAGCTGGGCGTACAGCGCCTCGCAGCAGCGGGGCGACCGCGCGCTGCGGGCGGTGCACGCGGCACTGGACGCGGGCGTCGATCTGCTCGACACCGCCGACATGTACGGCCCCTTCACCAATGAGCTGCTGGTGGGCCGGGCCCTCAAGGGGCGGCGTGCGGAGGCGTTCGTGTCCACCAAGTGCGGTCTCCTGGTGGGCGATCAGCACATCGTGGCCAACGGCAGGCCGGGTTACGTGAAGAGGGCCTGCGACGCCTCGCTGCGGCGGCTGCAGACCGATGTGATCGACCTCTACCAACTCCACCGCGCCGACCCCGAGGTGCCCGTCGAGGAGACGTGGGGCGCCATGGCTGAGCTGGTCGGCGCGGGCAAGGTGCGGGCGCTGGGGCTGTGCGCGGTCGGTGCGCGGGCGTCGCGGCGTCCGGGAGCCCGGATGCATGACGGAACGATCCGGCAGCTGGAGCGGGTGCAGCAGGTCTTCCCGGTCAGCGCGGTGCAGGCGGAGCTCTCGGTGTGGTCGCCGCAGGCGCTGGAGTCGCTGCTGCCGTGGTGCGCGGACCGGGGCGTGGGATTCCTGGCCGCGATGCCGCTGGGCAACGGCTTCCTGACGGGGACGCTGACGCCGGGCCAGGGCTTCGAGCCGGAGGACCTGCGGGCCCGGCATCCCCGGTTCACGGCCGAGATGATGGCGGCGAACCAGCCGTTGGTGGTGGGACTGCGCCGCATCGCCGAGCGGCACGGGGCGACGCCCGCGCAGGTGGCCCTGGCGTGGGTGCTGCACCAGGGGCCCCAGGTGGTGCCGGTGCCCGGCACCAAGCGGGCGGACTGGGCGGTGGAGAACGCGGGCGCGGCCGGGCTGGCCCTGACGGAACGCGACCTGGCGGAGATCGACCGGCTCCCGGCGCCCCGCGAGTCCTGGGACTAGCACGTGTCCTGCGGTCCGGAAAGCGTCCCGGTCCACGTCCGCTCGGTGTAAGAACGGTAGATCAGGCGGCCGTTGAAGGGACAGGTGTGGTGGTGGGATCAGCGCAGGGCTCCGAGGGGCGTCGGACGGGTCACGGCGGGAGCGGCCCCGGGGCGCGGCGGGGCGCGGTGGCCGTACTGGCGGCCGGGGCCCTGCTGCTGGCCGCCGGATGCAGCTCGCAGGAGGGGGCGGGAAGTCCGGCGGGCGCGAGTCCACCGTCGCACTCCCCCACCGCGTCGGCCGCCGGGTCCCCCTCCCCGTCGCCGTCCGTCTCGCGCCCCCCGGCCGGCCGGCCTCCGGCCAAGGGCTCGGCGAAGGTGGTGCAGACACTCACCGAGGGGCTGAACTCCCCGTGGGGGCTGGCCGCGCTCCCCGGCGGCGACCTCCTGGTCGGCTCCCGGGACAAGGGCACGATCACCCGGATCGACGTGAAGACCGGCAAGAAGAAGCTCCTCGGCACGGTCCCCGGGGTCGCCCCGGCCGGTGAGGGCGGGCTGCTCGGCCTCGCCGTGTCGCCGGACTTCGGCACAGACCACCAGGTGTACGCGTACTTCACCACCGCGTCGGACAACCGCATCGCCCGCATGATCTACGACGAGAACGGCTCGCCCGGCCAGCTGCTCGGCGCCCCGGACACCATCCTGCGCGGCATCCCCAAGGGGCAGATCCACAACGGGGGCAGGATCGCCTTCGGCCCCGACGGCGCGCTGTACGCGGGCACGGGCGAGACGGGCGACGACGACCGCGCCCAGGACCCGGATTCGCCGGCGGGCAAGATCCTGCGGATGACGCCCGACGGCGAGCCGCTGCACGGCAACCCGGAGGGCGACTCCGTGGTGTATTCGTACGGGCACCGCAATGTCCAGGGCCTCGCCTGGGACGCGGAGAAGCGGCTGTGGGCCTCCGAGTTCGGCCAGGACACCTGGGACGAGCTGAATCTGATCGAGCCGGGCGGCAACTACGGCTGGCCGGACGTCGAGGGCACGGCGCACCAGAAGGGCTTCCACGACCCGGTCGCCCAGTGGAAGACCTCCGAGGCGTCGCCGAGTGGCATCGCGTACGTCAAGGGCTCCATCTGGATGGCCGGACTGCGGGGCGAACGGCTGTGGCGCATCCCGCTCTCCTACGAGGGCGGGGCGGCGAAGGAGCCGCTGGCCGAGCCGCAGGCGTTCCTGGAGGGCGAGTACGGCCGGCTGCGGACGGTGCTCGCGGCGGGCGGCGACAAGCTGTGGCTGGTCACGAGCGAGACGGACAGCCGGGGCACACCGAAGCCGGGCGACGACAAGATCCTGCTGGTCCAGGTCCGGTAGGGCGTGTTTCGGAAGTAGCGCCGTCCGCCCGCCGGACAGGCGGGACTTTCGAAACACGCCCTAACCCCCGTCAGCGCTGCTCCGGCACCGGGTAGAGCCGCAGCCGGTGGGCCAGGGCCGCGGCCTCGCCCCGGCCGGCCACGCCCAGCTTGGCCAGGATGTTGGAGACGTGGACGCTCGCGGTCTTCGGCGAGATGTACAGCTCCTCGGCGATCCGGCGGTTGGTGAGGCCCGCCGCGACCAGCCGGTGGACGTCCTGCTCGCGCGGGGTCAGCCCGAAGGACTCCACCGCGGCCGCGGCGGCCCGCAGCTGCTCCTCGGAGGGGTCCCGGGCGGGCCCGGACCCGTCCGGCACGACGACCGCGGCCGGGATCTCCTCGGCCTCGCCGCCCGCCCCGGCCAGGGCGACGCGGGCGCGGCCGGCCAGCAGCTCGACGGTCTCGGTGAGCGGGCGGGCCCCGAGCCGGACGGCGGTGCGGTGCGCGTCCCGCAGCAGGCCGGTGGCGGCGGCCCGGTCACCGGAGGCGACAAGCAGGGCCTCCGCCCAGCGGTGGTGGATCTGCGCCAGCTCGTACGGGCGGTGCAGCGGGGTGAACGCCCGGGCGGCGCCCTCCCAGTGGTCCGGGGTGTCGACGCCCTCGGCCCGGGCCAGCTCCGCCTCGACCAGGAGGGCGTAGGCGGACCAGACCGGGACGAGGACCGGCAGCCGCTTGAGGTGGCTCCGGACCAGGTCGAGGACGGCGGGGCGGCCCGGCTCGGTGGCGGGGAGGCCGCGGGCGTCGGCCTCGGCCGCCGCGACGGCGTACAGCATGGGGAAGGCGTAGCGCTGGGTGCCGGTGGGGAAGCCCTCGGCGGCCTGCGCCTCGAAGGCGGCGCGCGCCTCGGGCAGCCGGCCCTGCATCGCGGCGATCTGGATGGCGTGGCGCACCGGGTTGATGAAGTGCTGCGGCTGGGGGTCGCTGGAGCCGAAGCAGCGCCGGGTCAGGACGAGTTGGCGTTCGGCCTCGGCGAGATCGCCCCGGGCGAGGGCGAGTTCGGTGCGCCGGGAGGCGACCAGCCCCTGGGACTTGCGGGACAGCGACTTGCGGGCGGCGGCCTCCGCGGTGGCCGCGGCCTCGTCCCAGCGGCCCAGCGAGAACAGGGACATGGCCTGGTTGGTACGGACCCACGCCTCCATGTCCGCGACGCCGTGCTCGTGGCAGATGCGGATGCCGTGATCGGCGGCGGCCACCGCTTCCAGCGAGCGGCCCATGGCCTCCAGCGTGGAGGGCAGGTTGATGCTGGCCCGGCCCATGATGTCGATGAGGCCCAGCTCGTCGGCCCGGTCGCGTACGGCGTACATCTCGGCGATGCCCTCGTCCACGCCGCCCGCGTCCGCGTTGAGCCAGCCCCGGGTGAGCCGGGCGTGCAGCTCGATGTACTCGTCGCCGACGAGCTGGGCGTACTCCACGGCCCGCTCGGCGGCGGTCAGGGTTTCGGCGCCGGGGCGGTGCAGGGCGCCCCAGCCGGCCACCAGCATCAGGACGAACGCGTGCACCTTCGACGGGGGCAGGCCCCGGACCAGCCGCTCGGCGGTGGCCAGCTCCTCCCAGCCGTCGCCGCGCGTGAGGTCCTGGACGAGGCGGGAGCGCTGGACCCAGAACCAGGCGGCGCGCAGCGCGTCGTCCTCGCCCTCCAGGAGGCGCAGGGCCTTCTTGCAGAGGGTGAAGGCCCGTTCGCGCTCCCCGCCGAGGCGGGCGGCGACGGTGGCCTCGGCCATCAGGTCGAGGTAGGTCAGCGGGGTCGAGGCGTTGCGCCCGCAGGTCGGGTAGACCTCGGCGTAGTCGATGGGGCGCAGGGTGCCGCGGACGTCCTCGGGGGCGTCGTCCCACAGCTCCAGGGCCCTTTCCAGGAGGCGCAGTTGCTCGGCGTATGCGTTGCGGCGGCGGGCCCGGACGGATGCCTTCAGGACGGCGGGCAGTGCCTTGGCGGCGTCGTGCGCGCCGTACCAGTAGCTGGCCAGGCGGGTCGCGCGTTCGTCGTCGTGGACGAGGGCGGGGTCGGCCTCCAGCGCCTGTGCGTAACGGCGGTTGAGGCGGGAGCGCTCGCCGGGGAGCAGGTCGTCGCTCACGGCCTCGCGGACCAGGGAGTGGCGGAAGCGGTAGCCGTCGCCCTCCGGGGTGGTCAGGAGCAGGTTGGCGCCGACGGCGGTGCGCAGCGCCGCGATGAGGTCGTCCTCGCTGAGCCCGGCGACGGCGGCGAGCAGTTCGTACTCGACGGCGGAGCCGCCCTCGGCGACGATCCGGGCGACCTTCTGGGCGTCGGCGGACAGGGCCTCGACGCGCACGAGGAGGAGGTCGCGGAGCGATTCGGGCAGGCCGTCTCCGTCCCCGTCGCCGCACTCCAGGATGCAGGCCAGCTCCTCCACGAAGAAGGCGTTGCCGTCGGAGCGCTCGAATATCTCGTCCACCAGGGCGGGGTCGGGGGTGTCCGCGAGGATGCCGGCGAGCTGGCGGCGGACCTCGGACCGGGTGAACCGGGAGAGCTCGATCCGGCGGACGGTGCGCAGCCGGTCGATCTCCGCGAGGAGGGGGCGCAGGGGGTGGCGGCGGTGGATGTCGTCGGCGCGGTAGGTGCCGACGACGACGAGCCGGCCGCTGCGCAGGGTGCGGAAGAGGTAGGCGAGGAGGTGGCGGGTGGAGGAGTCCGCCCAGTGCAGGTCCTCCAGGACCAGGACGACGGCCCGGTCGGCCGAGATGCGCTCCAGGAGCCGGACGGTCAGTTCGAAGAGGCGGGCGGTGCCGAGCTCGTCGTTGCCGTCGCGGCCGGTCTCGCCGAGTTCGGGGAGCAGCCGGGCCAGTTCGCCCTCCTGGCCGGCGCAGGCGGCGGCCATCTCGTCGGGCAGGGCGCGGCGCAGGGCCCGCAGGGCGGTCGAGAAGGGGGCGTACGGCAGGCCGTCGGCACCGATCTCGACGCAGCCGCCGACGGCGACGACGGCGTCGCGGCGGGCGGCGAGGGCAAGGAATTCCTCGACGAGGCGGGTCTTGCCGACTCCGGCCTCGCCGCCGATGAGCAGGGCCTGCGGAGCGCCGCAGAACCCCCCGGCGGCGCCGGAGGGTTCCTTGGTGGCGCGGGCGAGCGCGCCGGTGAGCGAGTTGAGTTCGCCGGTGCGGCCGACGAACACGGGGCTGACTGACCTGGTCTCCACGTGGGCGAGCATCGCACACGGGTCCGACAGTGCGGCCGGAATAAGCCGTGGGCTGAGGGGCCCCGGGCCCCGGTCCACCACCGCTGCCTCAGGCGGCGGGCGTGAACCGGTCCCGTACGCCGCTGGTACTCACCGTCCTTCCGGACTCCTTGCGCGGGGTCCGGCGGGCGCGGCGGGCCCGGGTCGCCTCGCCGGCGAGGCGCTGGAGGTCGGCGCGGCGCAGGAGTTCGGCGTGCATGACCTTGTGGAGTTCGTACGCGAACATGGGATGTCCCCCTGGGGTGAGGGCCCTTTCGGGCCTTGGTGGCGGCAGTTCCTCTGCCGTGCCACCACTCTCGTCCCCCAGGGGGGTACGCCACATCGGGCGTGTTGCGCATCTGTGGCGTGCGGGCGCCTTAGGCCCGGGGCCGCGGCACCGCTCAGGGCCCCGGAATCCCCCGGACATGCCTTAGGCGAGGGGTCCGGGAGCCGCGGACCGTCCTATCCGGCCGTCGCGGTGGGCAGGGCGACGATGAGGTCGAAGTACATGGCCATGGAGATCAGCACGCCGAGGGCGCCGAGTGCGATGCCGCCCCGGGCGACCGCGCGGACCCAGCCGGCCTGCGGCTGCCGGGCCGGGGTGCCGAAGGCGGGCCGGACCAGGACGTAGCTGCCGACCAGCAGGGCCAGGAGGCCGAAAAGGCCGTTGACCAGGGCGGTGGCGTGCCAGGCGTCGCCGTAGATCTCGTTGATCTGCTGGGCCGCGCTGCCGCCGGACGAGGTCTTGATCTGCCCGATCAGGGTCTCGCGCTCGGCGGCGACCCGGCCGCTCCAGGCGCCGGTGAGGCCGACGACGCCGAGTCCGGCGGAGACGACGGCCGCGGAGGCGGCGGCGAGCCGCCCGGAGGTCTCTTCGGAGGTGTCGTCGTCACCGGTCTCCTCAGCGGCCTCCGCCTCGGTCGCGTCCCCCGTGCCCGTCTCGTCCTGGTCCCGCCGTTCCGGGTGCTCCGGCGTGGCGCGGTCGGTCTTCCCGGTCGTCTCGTCGGTCGTCTCGTCGGTCGTCTTCTCGCCGTCGGCGACGGCTTCGGGCGTGGTGGGGTTCATGCGGCGCACGCTAGGTGCCGCAGATGAGAGGCCCCTTAACGGCTCGGGTCCACCGGGCGGGCGGTCAGTGGACGCGCCCGGCCGGCTCGTCCTCGTACGTCCGCACGCCCGGCACCGGCGCGCGCACCACCGGGCGGTCCGGGGGTTCGATGCTGAGGCGGGGCAGGCGGCGCTCCAGCCAGCCGGGGAGCCACCAGTTGGCGCCGCCCAGCAGGTGCATGAGGGCCGGGACGAGCAGGGTGCGCAGCACGAAGGCGTCGAGGGCGACGGCCGCCGCGAGGGCGATGCCGAACATCGCGATGACGCGGTCGCCGCTGAGGACGAAGGCGAGGAACACCGAGATCATGATCACAGCGGCCGAGTTGATGACCCGGCTGGTCTCGGCGAGGCCCACCCGGACCGCGCGCCGGTTGTCGCGGGTCTCCAGCCACTCCTCGTACATCCGGCCGACCAGGAAGACCTGGTAGTCCATGGAGAGGCCGAAGAGCACGGAGACCATGATCACCGGGAGGAAGGGTTCGATGGGGCCCGGGCTGCCGAGGCCCAGCAGTTCGCTGCCCCAGCCCCACTGGAAGATCGTGACGACGACGCCGAACGACGAGGCGACCGCCGCGACGTTCATCGCCGCCGCCTTCAGCGGGATGCCGACGGACCGGAAGGCCAGCAGCAGGAGCAGGCAGCCGAGTCCTATGACGACGCCGATGAACAGCGGCAGCTTGCCGATGATGATCTGCGCGAAGTCGTCGTAGCTGGCGGTCACCCCGCCGACATGGGTCTCCAGCGAGGTGTTGTCGGCTGCCTTCGGCAGCACGTCCGCGCGCAGCCGCTCCACGAGGTCGCTGGTCGCGCGGGACTGCGGGGAGGAGTCGGGGACGACGGTGATGTAGGCGGTGTCGCCCGCGGCGTTGTACGTCACCGGCTGGGCCCACGCCACCCCGTCGACCGTGCGCAGGGTGGCGGGCAGGGCGTCCATCGCGAGCCGGTCGTCGGCGCCGTCGAGGTGCGCGGCGACGGTGAGCGGTCCGTTGACGCCGGGGCCGAAGCCGTCGGCGAGCAGGTCGTACGCCTGCCGGGTGGTGGCGGACTCCGGGTTGTTGCCCTGGTCGGAGCTGCCGAGGTGGAGCGAGAAGGTGGGCAGCGCGAGGACCAGCATCACCACGGCGGCCACGGCGCCCAGGAGCTTGGGGTGCCGCTCGACGAAGGCGGACCAGCGGGCGGCGAAACCGGTGGGCGGCTCGGGCTGCGGCCCGTGCGCGGCCAGCCGGGCCCGTTCGCGCCGGCTGAGCGCCCGCAGTCCGATGAGCGAGAGCAGGGCCGGCAGCAGGGTGACCGAAGCGGCCACGGTCAGGACGACGGTGAGCGAGGCGGCGATGGCCACGCCGTTGAGGAAGCTCAGCCGGAGGATCAGCATGCCGAGGAGCGCGATGCAGACGGTGGCCCCGGCGAAGATCACGGCCCGCCCGGTCGTCGCCACCGCGTGCTGCGCGGCCTCGGGCACGGTCATGCCGCGCCGCAGTCCTCTGCGGTGCCGGGTGACGATGAACAGGGCGTAGTCGATGCCCACGCCGAGCCCTATCAGCATGCCGAGCATGGGCGCGAAGTCGGCGACGGTCATCAGGTGTCCGAGGAGCACGATGCCCGCGTACGCCGTGCCGACCGAGACGAGGGCGGTGGCGATGGGCAGCAGGCTCGCGGCGAGGGAGCCGAAGGCGAGGAAGAGCACGACGGCCGCGACGGCGACCCCGACGACCTCGCTGAGGTGCGCGGCGTGCGCCTCGGTGAGCCCGACGGCCTGGCCGCCCAGCTCCACGCGCAGATGCGGGCTCTCGGCCGCCTTGGCCGTGTCCACGACCGCCTGCGCCTGGGCCGGGGGCACGTCGTCGGCACGCCGGTCGAAGGTGACGGTGGCGTACGCGGTGTGTCCGTCGGTGCTGATCTGCGCGGCGCCGGTCTCCGTGTACGGGCTGTCGACGGCCCCGACCCCGGGCAGCCGTTCCACGGCGTGCAGGGTGCGGGTCATCTTCTGCTCGACGTCGGTGGCCCGGACCGTGGAGTCCTCGGTGTGCCAGACGATGGTGTCGGTGTCCCCGCCGAGATCGGTGAACCCGCTCTTCAGCAGCTCCGCGGCCCGCCCGGACTCGGTGCCCGGTGCCTCGTAGTCGTTGCTGTAGGCGGACCCCGCGAAGGCCGCGGCGGCGGCCGTGCCCCCGAGGGCGAGCAGCCAGATCAGGACGGCGATGAGGCGGTGCGCGACGCACCAGCGAGCGATGGCAGCCAAGGGGACGTGCTCCCTGCGGGTTCGTGGACCTTTACCCGCAGATGAGGTGATCTGCCGTAAACGTCTCATGACCTGAGAACGCCACTCTGACAGCAGAAGATGATCCTTTGTCCCATTCGTGGCCATGGTCACAGGGCCTGATCCCGAGCCGCACCGGGATGGATCAGGCCCCACGACCGACGGGTCAGCCGGAGACGCTCGCCCGGCCGTTCTCGATGTGCCCCATCAGCCGCCGCCGGAAGCCGCTCTCGCCCTCGGCGGTGACCGCCAGGTCGTACCAGCCGTGCGCGTCGGCCGCCGAGTGCACGACCGTACGGCTGCGGCCCGGCTTGACGGTGACGCGACGGGTCCAGTCCTTCAGGTCGGCCTCGTCCGCGTAACCGAGGGGCCGCACCAGGAAGGTCAGGGTCCGGCGGCCGTTGTTGCTCAGGGTGAGGTGCAGATCGCGGTCGCGGCCGTCCACGCGGCCGGCGGCCTCCGCCCCGCCCTCGGCCGGCCCTTCGAACTCGCGCCGGAAGCCGTTCGGCCCGGTCACCGTGAAGCGGTACGACTCCCCCGTCACCGGCACGGTCCAGTGCCCGTCGCCCCGGACGTCCTGGTGCTGCGGAGCCGGGAACTCACCGGCGTACGGGTACAGCGCGAAGTGGACGGACGAGGTGCCGCTGTTGGTGAGCTCCACCCGCAGGCCACCGTCGGTGCGCCGGGCCCGGGCGTCGGGCTGGTAGGGCAGCGGGCGCGCCGGGCGTACGCCGGGCTCCTGCTCGGGCAGCCGCTGCACGGCGGGCGGCTTCGGCGACCAGCGGCCGCTGAGCGGCGGGATCGCCCCGGGCCGCTGCACGGCCGGCTGCCGCCGCTGCCGGGTGAAGTCGAACGCGGAGGTGAGGTCGCCGGTGACCTGCCGCCGCCAGTCGCTGATGTTGGGCTCCTCGACGCCCGTCCAGCGTTCCAGGAAGCGGATGACGGAGGTGTGGTCGAAGACCTCGGAGCAGACGTAGCCGCCCACGGTCCACGGCGAGACGACGAGCATCGGCACCCGGATGCCGAGACCGGTCGGACGGCCCTCCCACTGCTCGTCGGTCACGCCGGGAGGCGCGACGGGCGGCGGGACGTGGTCGAAGAAGCCGTCGTTCTCGTCGTAGTTGATCAGCACGGCGGTGTGCCGCCACACGTCCGGGTGCCGGCCGAGCGCGTCGAGGATCTTGTAGACGACGGTGGCGCTGTGCACCGGCGAGGAGACGCTCGGGTGCTCCGAGTCGACTGCCGACGGGACGAGGTAGGAGACCTCGGGCAGCGTCCCGGCCGCCACGTCCTTGGCGAACTCCTCGGCCAGCGTCCCGGTCGGGACCCGGCGCAGCGCCCGCTCGAACAGGCTGCGCTCCTGCCGGTTCAGCGTGGCCACGCCCTCGTCGAGCAGGCCGAGCAGCCTCTCCCGTTCGGCTTCGGAGGCGCCCCGGACCTGGGCGTAGAAGGACTCCATGTAGGTGTGGCCGCCGGTCCGCGCCAGGGCCTTGCGGGCGACGGCCTTGAAGGTGGCGTAGAACTCGATCTGGTTGTCGGTGAAGTTCTCCCACTCGGTGTACGTACGCCAGCTGCGCCCGGCCTTCTCCAGCCGCTCGGCATAGGTGGACCAGTCGTAGCCGGGGTGGGTGCCCTCGCTGTACGCGTCGTTGCCGACGGCCCGCTTGCCGTTCGGCTCGAAGCCGGTCTTCCCGCTCCACAGATGGTTGCGGTTGGGGCTGGTGGAGCTGTGGATCGAGGAGTGGTACGCGTCGCAGACCGTGAACGTGTCGGCCAGCTCGTAGTGCAGCGGGATGTCGCGGCGGTCGTAGTACGCCATCGTGGCCGCGGTCTTGGCGCTGATCCAGCCGTTCATCCAGCCGCCGCCCCACGCCTTCGCGCCGCCGTTCCAGGAGTGGTCGAGGGCGCCTATGTACTGGAGGTCCTTCTGCTGCTCCTCGGCGGCCTCGCGAACCGGGAAGGGCAGCACGGTGGAGCCGGCCGCGGCGGGCTGCTCGAACACCGACGTACCGCCGGGCAGTTCGACGGCGTTGCGGTCGGCGAAGCCGCGCACACCGCGCAGGGTGCCGAAGTAGTGGTCGAAGGAACGGTTCTCCTGCATCAGGATCACCACGTGCCGGATGTCCCGCAGCCCGCCGCCACCAGGCCCCGCGTGGGCGGGCTGCGCGGCGAGGGCGGCCTGCAGCGACGGCGGCAGGAACGATCCCGCCGCGGCGGCGCCGAGCGCACCGCCGCCCAGCGCGAAGAGCCGACGCCGTGACATGTCCGTGGTCAAAAGAGCCTCCCCATTTCCGGTGGTCACACCGGGGAAGCTATGCAGGCCGGGTGGCGCGGGGAAGGACTGCGCGCGGACCGGTGGTTAACGTCCAACAGGTCCGCCCGAAAGTCCAAGCACGCCGAAGGGGTGGTGGCGCCGGTCCGCGGACCGGCGCCACCACCCCTTCGGGGCGCACGGGAGGGGGCACGCCCCGAAGCCCCCCGTAGCCCGGGGCAGCGGGGGGGCGCCGGCCGCG
>NZ_JBFAUP010000027.1:0-78077 GCF_040679335.1 Streptomyces sp. NPDC052299
GGCGCGGCCGGCACGCCCCTCGGCGCGCCCGCACGGCCGGGCCGGGCGGCGCTGCGGCGGGACCAGGCGCGCCGCCGCCGGCGCAACGCCGTGGTGGCCTCCGTCCTCGCGGTGGGCGTGCTGGGGGCGGGGGGCGCCGCCGTCCATCTGTCGACGGGTGACGACGGGGGCGACGAGGTGTCCGTCGCGAACGCGCCGGAGGCCGACGGCGCCGTCACCTCGGCCGCTTCGGCCGGGGCGTCCGCGACGCCGTCCGCCTCTCCCTCGCACTCCGCCGGGAGCCCGAGCCCGAGCCCGAGCGCCACGAGGAAGAAGGACCGGGCGGAGCCGAAGAGGACGGCCTCCGCCACCAGGCGTCCCCCGGCGACGAAGTCCGCGACCCGGCCGGCCCCGGCCCGTACCACGCCGAGCCCGCCCTCGGACGCGGAACAGGTCCTGGCGCTGGTCAACGCCGAGCGCGCGAAGGAGGGCTGCGGGCCGGTGACCGGCAACGACGAGCTGACGGCCGCCGCGCAACGGCACTCCGAGGACATGGCCGCGCACGACTACTTCTCGCACACCTCGCAGGACGGCTCGGGCCCCGGCGAGCGGATCACGGCCGCCGGCTACCGGTGGAGCACGTACGGGGAGAACATAGCGAAGGGACAGCGGACGCCGGCCGACGTGATGAACTCCTGGATGAACAGCCCCGGCCACCGGGCCAACATCCTGAACTGCTCGTTCAAGGAGCTGGGCGTGGGCATCCGGAACAGCCCCGGAGGCATCGTCTGGACCCAGGACTTCGGCGCGGAGATGTGAGTACGGCGGCTGACGGCGCTCGCCGCGCAGGAGTGCGCCCCCGTCCCCACGGACGGGGGCGCACTGCCGTGCAGGGAGGTCAGTCGTCCCGGCCGGGGTGGCCCCGGTGCTCCGCCGCGATCCCGAAGCGCTGACGTTCGCCCGGAGCGGACGGGGCGGCGCCGATCGAGGAGACCGAGCTGATCACGTGCTCCTGCTCCGCCGCCTCATCCTTCTCGAGTCGTTCGAGGTCAGCGGCCGATACGAGGGCGACGAGCGGTTTGCCGTGCCGCGTGACGACCACGCGCTCGCCGCCGTAGACGACTCGGTTGATCAGTTCGGCGAGTTCAGCCCGGGCTTGCGTCACCGGAATCTCGTAAGCCATGCTCCCATCATAACCTTCTGTACGTCCTGTACATTTTTTACGGAAGCGTGCGCGGGCGCCCGCTGTGCCCGCGCGGCCGGAGGAGAGGCACAGCCGTGTACCGTCCCGTCGCCCGTCACGTCCTGCCCGAGTTCACCGAGCGCACCTCCCAGGGGACCCGGACCCTCGACCCGTACTCCAAGCTGCTCGCCGAGCGCGTCGTCTTCCTGGGCACGGCCCTGGACGAGACGGCCGCCAACGACCTGGTCGCCCAGCTGATGTACCTGGAGCACGACGCGCCGGACCGGCCCGTCTCGCTGTACATCAACTCGCCGGGCGGCTCGTTCGGCGCGATGACGGTCCTGTACGACACGATGAACTTCCTCAGCTGCGAGGTGGAGACCTACTGCCTGGGCCGGGCGGGGGCCGGGGCGGCCGTCCTGCTCGCCGCGGGCGCCCCGGGCCGGCGGCACAT
Source organism: Streptomyces sp. NPDC052299 (assembly GCF_040679335.1). Taxonomy (NCBI): domain Bacteria; kingdom Bacillati; phylum Actinomycetota; class Actinomycetes; order Kitasatosporales; family Streptomycetaceae; genus Streptomyces; species Streptomyces sp. NPDC052299. The sequence continues at coordinate 1,617 of NZ_JBFAUP010000027.1, forward strand.
GCTGCCCGGCGCCAAGGTGGTCGTCAGCCAGCCCGCACTGGACGAGCCGGTCCAGGGGCAGCCCTCCGACCTGGAGATCGAGGCGCGCGAAATGGCCCGGATGCGCGCCACGATGACCGGCATGCTGGCCCGGCACACGGGGCGCTCCGTCGAGCAGGTCACGGAGGACACCGAGCGCGACCTCACCCTCGACGCGGAGGGCGCCCTGGCGTACGGGCTGGTCGACCACATCGTGCGGAACCGGCTCCCGGTGCCGCCGCGCTCCGGGTGGTGAACCGGCGATGCAGCCATCGGAGTTCTCGCCGCTGCCCGCCCTGACCCGGGCCGAGTCCGAGTTCATCGACCACTATCTGCGGGTGGTCGACCAGGTGGGCCGGATCAATCCGGCGCACGGCGACGACACCTACACGGCCCTGCGCGCCGCGCAGGCGCTCGCCTCGCACGCGGCGGCCCTGCGGGACGCGCTCGCGCTGATGCACCGACGCGGCGAAACCCGTATCCACAGCGGCACGTTGACCCGCGCTCTGCGGGAGCTGGACGGCGAGCGGAGGGCGGCCCGGGTCGCGCTGCCGCCCGCCGCGCCGGACTGAGGCCGCCGCAGGTCGCCGACACGCCCGGGAGGTGCGCGAGATTTCCTCGCTCGTTCGGCGTAGGCGTTCCCTCTCACGAGCGACGGTCCGATTTGCCTTTTCCTGATGCGCGGGGGGCGGTTTCCTTCGCGACACCGCTGGTACGGCCGTGGCCCCGGGCGGCCGGCGGACGGCCGTCCGGGTTTCCGTCCACCTGAACGGGCCATCCGGGACGGTCTTCACCGATGGCCGTTCCGGCTCGGAAATCCGGCACGAGGTGAGTCAAGATCCCTGGGACGACAAGCCCCCGCCACCGCGGCGGGGCGGTCCGGGCGGACGCCGAGTCCTGCCGCCGCCCGGATGACTGGTCGACAGGAGTGGATCGGCAGGAGTGGAGGACCCGAGCACTACGGGACCGCCGGATCTCCGGTTGTCCCTCGGGGTGAAGCCGCATCGCGCGGCCGGGCGACTTCGCCAGCCCGAACCCGACAGGTCATCCTTCACAGGCGGCTGACGAAGGGTTGCGCATGAGTGCGCAGGTTCATGTCCCGTCTCTGCTCGTCCGGGCCACCACGGCCTCGGCCATGACTCTCGCCGCCGTCGGCGGCACGCTGTGCGTCCCAGGAGCCGCGCCCGAGGCGCAGGCGGCCGGCCACGCGATGAAGGCCCTGAAGATCGCCGCGTCGAAGAAGGGGGCACCCTACCGCTGGGGCGCCACCGGGCCCGGCAGCTTCGACTGTTCGGGGCTGACGCTCTACTCGTTCAAGAAGGCGGGCAAGCAACTCCCCCGCACGGCCCAGCAGCAGTACAACAGGACCAGGCACATCTCGGCGTCCCAGCGCCAACGAGGTGACCTGGTCTTCTTCCATGCGGGGCGCAGCGTCTACCACGTGGGCATCTACGCCGGCAGCGGGAAGATCTGGCACTCGCCGAAGACCGGCGCCGTGGTCCGGCTGGAGAAGATCTGGACCAGGAGCGTCTCCTACGGCCGCGTCGGCTGACCCGCCCGTCTCAGGGCTGGACGGGGGCCTGCCACGGGAGCGCCACCCAGACGGTCTTGCCGCCGTCGGCGGTGGGTGTGACGGCCAGCCGGCCGCCGTACTCCTTGGCCAGGGAGCGGATGATGACCATGCCGCGTCCGTTGTCCTGCTGGACGGCGGCGGGCAGTCGCCGGGGCCGGCGGGGATGGCTGTCCGTCACTCCGAGGCGCAGCTCCTCGTCCCGTTCGAGACGCAGGTCCACGGTGAAGGTGGGCGACTGCCCGAAGGTGTGCAGGACGGCGTTGGTGGCCAGCTCCGAGATGATGAGGCGGACGGCGTCGGCGGCCTCCGCGTCCTCGGGCAGGCCCCACTCCGTCAGCACCCGGGCGACGAACCCGCGGGCCGCGGAGACCGAGACCCGCTCGCTCGGCAGGGTGACACGTGCTTCCTGATGGTCTGCCATGGCGAGCCGTCCCTTTCCCACCCGGTACCGGCCCGCCGAGCGGTCCGGTTGTGCTTCGCGCCAGCGTGCCACTGATGCTGCCCTCCGCGGCGGCGATCCACCAAGATATGCATATATCTGTCCCTCAAACCGGTGAACTCCGCCCACGCGGACCCGCTCCGGCGCCACACTGTCTGCTCGTCGGGCAGTGGAGGGAGCCATTCGGATGCAGCACGGCCCTGCGGTGCGGCGCCGCAAGCTGGGAGAGGAGCTGCGGAGCCTGCGCCACGCGTCAGGTCTCACGAGCCGGGAGGCGGCGGCGCTCCTCGGCTGGCACCAGTCGAAGGTGAGCAGGATCGAGACAGGTGTCAGCGGGGTGCGGCCGGACGACGTGGACCGGCTCCTCGACGCGTACGGCATGGACGATCCGAAGCTCCGCGAGGTCCTGGGCGCGCTCGCCGGTTCGGCGGGCGGGGGCGGTGCGGGCTGGTGGCACGCCTACCGGGGGCTCATCCCGCCCCAGTACCGCGACTTCATCAGCCTGGAATCGCAGGCGCGCACCGCCCGGACGCTGGAGACCACGGTGGTACCGGGCCTGTTGCAGACGGCCGACTACGCCCGCGCGGTGACCCGGGCCTCCCTGGACGGGCTGCCGTCCGGTCAGCTGGACTCGCTGGTGGAGGTACGGCTGACCCGGCAGGGGGTGCTGCGGAGCGATCCGCCGCTGCGGCTGAGCGCGGTCCTGGACGAGGCGGTGCTGCACCGGGAGGTCGGCGGCAGGCGGGTGATGAGGGAGCAGCTGCGCCATCTCGCCCGGGTGGCACAACTTCCCCATGTGCGACTCCAGTTGCTTCCGTTCTCGGTCGGCGGCTATGTCAGCCTCACCAGCCCTTTCGTTATCTTCTCTTTTCCGACTGCTTCCGACCTTGACGTGGTCGTTCTCGACCACTTGACGAGTAGCCTCTACCTGGAACGGAAAGAAGACCTTGCGGCGTACAGCTCGGCCTTCGAGACCCTTCAGGCGCACGCGCTGTCGCCGGAGCACACGCTGGACCGGATCGCCGCGATCGACCGCGGCGACCGGTGACCCCCCACCGCCCGGAGGAAGCGTCATGTCCGATCACCTCGCCCGGCACGCCTTGCGCTGGCGCAGCAGCAGCTACAGCACGGGAATGAACAACTGCGTGGAGACCGCGCCGTCCGGAGGCGGGCGGCTGCTGGCCGTCCGCGACTCGAAGGACGTGGCCAGGACGCCCCTGGAGTTCTCCACGGCGGCCTGGACGTCCTTCGTCTCCGGCTTGAAACGCTGAGCCGGACCACCGTCTCAGCTCCGCGGTGCGGTCCTCCGCACCGTCTCCACCGCCCGCGCTACCTGATCACCGGTCAGGTCGGCGCGGGCGGTCAGCCGGAGCCGCGAGATGCCGTCGGGCACGGACGGCGGCCGGAAGCAGCCCACCGCCATCCCGGCCGTGCGGCAGTCGGCGGCCCAGCGCACGGCGGCGTCGGCCGAGGGCGCCCGGACCGAGACGACCGCCGCGTCGGGCCGCGCCGCGGTCAGACCGGCCGCCGTCAGCCCCTCGTACAGCGCGGTGGCGACCGTACGCGCCCTGAGCGCGCGCGCCGGTTCGCGGCGCAGCAGCCTCAGCGCGCCCAGGGCGGCGCCGGCGGCGGCCGGTGCGAGTCCGGTGTCGAAGATGAACGTCCGGGCGGTGTTGACCAGGTGCTCGATGACCCGGGCCGGTCCGAGGACCGCGCCGCCCTGGCTGCCCAGGGACTTGGACAGGGTGAGCGTGGCCACGACGTCCGCGTCTCCCGCGAGCCCCGCCGCGTCGAGCGCGCCCCGTCCGCCCTCGCCGAGCACGCCGAGTCCGTGCGCGTCGTCCACCAGGAGCGCGGCGCCCTCCGCCCGGCAGACGGCGGCCAGCGCGGCCAGCGGCGCGGCGTCGCCGTCCACGGAGAACACCGAGTCGGTGACGGCGAGCTTCCGGCCCTCGTGCCCGCGCAGCGTCTTGCGGACGGCCTCCGGGTCGGCGTGCGGGACGACGGCGGTCTCGGCCCGGGAGAGGCGGCAGCCGTCCACGATGGAGGCGTGGTTGCCCGCGTCCGACGCGATGAGGGCGCCGCGTCCGGTGAGCGCGGTGAGGGCCGCGAGGTTGGCGGCGTAACCGGAGGAGAGGACGAGCGCGGCCTCGAAGCCGCAGAACGCGGCGAGTTCGCGTTCGAGCTCGCCGTGCAGCGCGGTCGAACCGGTGACCAGCCGGGAGCCGGTCGCCCCTCCGCCCCAGCGGCGCGCCGCGTCCGCGGCGGCGGAGGTCACCTCCGGGTGCCGGGTGAGGCCGAGGTAGTCGTTGCTCGCGAGGTCCAGGAGCCCCGCTCCGGCCTCGCGGGGCCGCAGCCGGCGGACGAGACCCGCGTCCGCGCGCCGGCGCGCCTCGTCTTCGATCCAGTCGAACGGGGTGGCGGGCATGGGCGGTCCCTTTTGTAGGCAGCTCACAGACCCTAACCGGGCTCATGCCGAGACACGGTGTGGCGATGCACACACCCCACGTGAGCTCTGTTGTCCGGTTCCTCCTTGGCTCCGGGCGGTGCGGTGCGTCAGGATCATCGCCATGGACCTCCTGAACACGCTGGTGGACAAGGGGCTGCGGCGCGAGCTGCCGACCCGTGAAGAAGCGCTCGCCGTACTGGCGACCCCGGACGACGAACTGCTCGACGTGGTGGCCGCGGCGGGCAAGGTGCGCCGTCAGTGGTTCGGGCGGCGGGTGAAGCTGAACTATCTGGTCAATCTGAAGTCCGGGCTCTGCCCCGAGGACTGCTCGTACTGTTCGCAGCGGCTCGGTTCCAAGGCCGAGATCCTCAAGTACACCTGGCTGAAGCCCGAGGAGGCGTCGAAGGCGGCGGCGGCAGGGGTGGCCGGCGGCGCCAAGCGCGTGTGCCTGGTGGCCAGTGGCCGGGGCCCGACGGACCGGGACGTCGACCGGGTCTCGAAGACCATCGAGGCCATCAAGGAGGAGAACGAGGGCGTCGAGGTCTGTGCCTGCCTCGGTCTGCTCTCCGAGGGCCAGGCCGACCGGCTGCGTTCGGCGGGCGCCGACGCGTACAACCACAACCTCAACACGTCCGAGGGCACGTACGGGGAGATCACGACCACCCACACCTACGCCGACCGCGTCGAGACCGTGCAGCAGGCGCAGGCCGCCGGGCTCTCCGCGTGCTCGGGGCTGATCGCGGGCATGGGCGAGAGCGACGCCGATCTGGTCGACGTGGTCTTCTCGCTGCGCGAACTGGACCCGGACTCCGTCCCGGTCAACTTCCTGATCCCGTTCGAGGGGACCCCGCTCGCCAAGGAGTGGAACCTGACGCCGCAGCGCTGTCTGCGCATCCTGGCGATGGTGCGGTTCGTCTGCCCGGACGTGGAGGTGCGGCTCGCGGGCGGGCGCGAGGTCCATCTGCGCTCGATGCAGCCGCTCGCCCTGCACCTGGTCAACTCCATCTTCCTGGGCGACTACCTGACCAGTGAGGGCCAGGCCGGGCAGGCGGATCTGGACATGATCGCGGACGCCGGTTTCGAGGTGGAGGGGGCGGGCACGACGACGCTCCCCCGGCACCGCGCGGACGCGGCGGCGGGCTGCGGTGCGCACGCGGCCGAGGGCTGCGGTGCGCACGCGGGCGGCGGCTGCGGTCCGTGCGGGGAGGCCGCGGAGGCGGAGCCCGCACCCGCTGCGGAGGCGCCGGAGACACAGGTGCCGGGTGCCCGCACGGACCTGGTGGCGGTCCGCCGCCGCGGCGCGGGCACGGACCTCGCTCCCAATGCCTGAGCCGCTCTCCCCCGCCGCACTCCGGGACCTGGACCGGGCGCACGTCTGGCATCCGTACGGCCCCATGCCGGGCCGGCAGGAGCCGCTGGTCGTGGAGTCCGCGTCCGGGGTCCGGCTGCGGCTCGCCGAACCCGCTCACGGACAGCACGAGTTGGTCGACGGGATGTCCTCGTGGTGGTCGGCCGTGCACGGCTACAACCACCCCGTGCTGAACGAGGCGGCGCGCGGCCAGCTGGACCGGATGAGCCATGTGATGTTCGGCGGGCTCACGCATGAACCGGCCGTCCGGCTGGCGGCCCGGCTGGTGGAGATCACCCCGGAGCCGCTGCGCCACGTGTTCCTCGCCGACTCGGGCTCCGTGTCGGTCGAGGTCGCCGTGAAGATGTGCCTGCAGTACTGGCGCTCGGCCGGGCGGCCGGCCAAGCAGCGCCTGCTGACCTGGCGCGGCGGCTACCACGGGGACACCTGGCAGCCGATGTCGGTGTGCGACCCCGAGGGCGGGATGCACGAGCTGTGGTCCGGCGCCCTGCCCCGCCAGGTCTTCGCGGACGAGCCTCCCGCCGGTTACGACTCCGGGCCCGACCCCGCGTACGCGGCGCACCTGCGCGAGCTGATCGCGCACCACGCGGACGAACTGGCGGCCGTGATCGTGGAGCCGGTGGTCCAGGGGGCGGGCGGCATGCGCTTCCACTCCCCCGGCTGTCTGCGCGTGCTGCGCGAGGCGTGCGACGCGCACGGCGTGCTGCTCGTGTTCGACGAGATCGCGACGGGCTTCGGGCGTACGGGAAAGCTGTTCGCCGCCGAGCACGCGGGGGTCTCCCCCGATGTGATGTGCGTGGGCAAGGCGCTGACCGGCGGCTATCTCACGATGGCGGCGACGCTGTGCACGAGCGAGGTGGCCGACGGCATCTCGCGCGGCGAGGTGCCGGTGCTCGCCCACGGACCGACGTTCATGGGCAACCCGCTGGCCGCCGCGGTGGCCTGCGCCTCCATCGACCTGCTGCTGGGCCAGGACTGGCAGCAGGAGGTGAAGCGGATCGAGTCCGGGCTGCACGAAGGGCTGGCGGCGGCACGGGAGCTGCCCGGGGTCCGTGATGTGCGGGTGCTCGGTGCCATCGGGGTCGTCCAGCTGGACCACGAGGTGGACATGGCGGCGGCGACCGCGGCCGCGGTGCGCGAAGGGGTGTGGCTGCGGCCGTTCCGGGACCTCGTCTACACCATGCCGCCGTATGTGACGGGTGACGACGATGTGGCACGCATCTGCCGCGCGGTGTGCGCTGCGGCGCGGGAGGGCTGAGACATGAGCGTTCTGGTGGTGACCGGTACCGGTACGGAGATCGGCAAGACGATCGTGACCGCGGCCGTGGCGGCGGCCGCCGCGCACCGCCGCGTCGCCGTCCTCAAGCCGGCCCAGACCGGTCTTGAGCCGGGCGAGCCCGGTGACGTGGCCGAGGTGGCGCGACTGGCGGGCGCCCACGTCACGGCGGTCGAACTCGTCCGCTTCCCGGAGCCGTTGGCACCCGCGACGGCCGCCCGCCGTGCCGGAATGGACCCGGTGCGCCCGTACGAGGTCGCCGAGGCCGCCGAGAAGCTGGCCGCCGACCACGACCTGGTCCTGGTCGAGGGCGCCGGCGGGCTGCTCGTACGGTTCGACGACGAGGGCGCGACCCTGGCGGACGCGGCCCGGCTGCTCGCCGCCCCGGTCCTGGTGGTCGCCCCGGCCGGTCTGGGCACGCTGAACTCCACGGCCCTGACGGCGGAGGCGCTGCGGGCGCGGGAGCTCGACTGCCTGGGGGTCGTGATCGGCAGCATGCCGGCCGCTCCCGGGCTCGCGGAGCGCTGCAATGTGGCGGACCTCCCGGTGGCCGCCGGCGCCCCGCTGCTGGGCGTCGTCCCGGAGGGCGCCGGTTCGCTCGCCCCGGCCGACTTCCGTGCACGGGCGGCGAGTTGGCTGGCCGCACCCCTGGGCGGCCACCGGCCGCCGGGCTGAGCGGAGCGGGCGGCGCCCCGCCGGGCCGGAGCCTTGCGGGGTCGTCCGCGCGACCGTTCGGCGTGTTGTCCCGGACGGATTCCGTACCCGGGCCACCCATTGGTCGAACACCTGGTCATAATTCCTGCTCAGGACTCAGGTAGCCGAGGTCACCGCGGTCGGCCGCGTCCTGGCGCCGCAGGCGCGCCGTCCGACCAGCTCTCGCGACGACTCATGGAGTGACATTGAGTACGACGACGTTCCGTTCCCGCATCACGGCCCGGCTCGGGCGCGGCTACCTGGCCAGGATCCAGAAGCACGGATTCGGGTCGACCACGATGAAACTGCTCCCGGAACAGCTGCTGATGCCGCTACGCAGGGACGGGCTCGACCCGGTCCGGCGGCTCGCCGAGACCCGGTCGGCCGCACCGGTGTCCAGGGTGGCGCTGCCGTTCGGGATGGATGCCTGGGTGGTGACCGGTTACGAGGAGTCGAAGGCGGTGCTCGGCTCCGCCGACGGCTTCAGCACGGACTTCGCCCACCTGGCGGGCAACGCGGGCATAGCCGCCGAACAGAGCCCGGGCGGTCTGGGGTTCAGCGATCCGCCGGTGCACACGCGGCTGCGCCGCATCCTGACGCCGGAGTTCACGATGCGCCGGCTGCGCAGGCTGACGCCCAGGATCGACGCCATCGTCGCGGAGCGGCTGGACGCGATGGCGGCCGCGCCGGGGCCGGTCGATCTGGTGCACGCGTTCGCGCTGCCGGTGCCGTCGCTGACCATATGCGAGCTGCTCGGGGTGCCCTACGAGGACCGCGCCGACTTCCAGAAGCTGGCCATGGACCGCTTCGACCTGTTCCAGGGGGCGACGGCGCCGTTCGGTGCCATGTCCGAGTCGCTCGACTACTTCCGGGGCGTCGTCCGGGACCAGCGGCGCGCGCCGGGTGACGGCCTGCTCGGGATGATCGTGCGGGAGCACGGGGACAGCGTGGACGACGAGGAACTGGCGGGCCTGGCCGACGGGGTGCTCACCGGGGGCTTCGAGACGACCGCCAGCACCATCGCGCTCGGCGCCCTCGTCCTGCTGCGCAACCCGGAGGTGGCGGACCGGCTGCGCGCGGACGACGGGGTGACGGCGCCCTTCGTGGAGGAGGTGCTGCGCTATCTGTCGGCCGTGCAGATGGCCTTCCCCCGGTTCGCCCGCGAGGACATCGAGATCGCGGGGGTGGTGATCCCGCGCGGCGACATGGTGCTGTGCTCGCTGAGCGGAGCCAACCGCGACCCGGCGTACGTCACGGACGACGGGCGGTTCGACGTGGACCGGGTCACTCCGTCCGGTCACCTCGCCTTCGGGTACGGCATCCACCGCTGCATCGGCGCGGAGCTCGCGCGGATGGAACTTCGCTCCGCCTTCCCGGCCCTGGTCCGGCGCTTTCCCGCGATGCGGCTCGCCGTACCGCCGCAGGCCCTGTCCTTCCGCAAGCTGTCCATCGTGTACGGCGTCGAGTCGCTGCCCGCACGGCTGCGCTGAGCCGTTCCCGTCCCGGCGGGAAAGCGTTCGCCCCGGTGAGCGGTCCTCTGATGGGATCGGCGCATGAGTGATCTCTCGATACGCCCCGCCGCCCCTTCCGACATCGAGGCCGTGCTGGGCTTCTGGCGGACGGCGGCGGAGGGCACCAGCATCAGCGACGACCACGACGGGGTGGCCCGGCTCATCGACCGCGACCCGGGGGCGCTGCTCCTCGCGGAACGGGAGGGCCTGCTCGTGGGGAGCGTCATCGCGGGCTTCGACGGCTGGCGGTGCTCGGCCTACCGGCTGGCCGTCCACCCGGACCACCGCCGCCAGGGCATCGCGACCGCACTGCTCGACGCGGCGGAGCGGCGCTTCGTCGAGTTGGGCGGGCGGCGGGTGGACGCCATGGTCCTGGAGGCGAACGAGCGGGCGCACCACGCCTGGCGGGCGGCCGGCTTCCAGCGCGAGAACCACTGGCGGCGGTGGGTGAAGCCGCTCGGGCCGGGCACAGGGGGAAGGTGACGGGCCGCACCCGTCACTTTGCCGATCCTTTACTATGGGGAGGCAGTCCTGCCCCTCCCGACGAAAGGTGTGAGCGTCCGCCCATGGGCGAGCCTCCCAGTCCCAGAAGCCACCGACATCGCGCGGTCCGCCGGTCCCTGTCCGATCATGGGACGGAGGTGAACCGATGACCGAAGTGCTTCTGCTGCTCGTTGCGGTACTGCTCTCGCTCGCCTGCGGCGCCTTCGTCGCCGCGGAGTTCTCCCTGACCACGGTGGAGCGCGGCCAGCTGGAACGGGCCGTCGAGCGGGGCGAGCGCGGGGCCGCGAGTGCCATGAAGGCGGTCCGCAGCCTCACCTTCCAGCTGTCCGGGGCGCAGCTCGGCATCACGGTCACCAACCTGGTGGTCGGCATGCTCTCCGAGCCGTCCATCGCCAAGCTGATCCGGGGTCCGGTGGAGGCCGTCGGCCTGTCGCCCGGCGTGGCCTCGTCCGTGGCGCTCGTCATCGGCACGGCCCTGTCCACGGTGTTTCTGATGGTCGTGGGCGAGCTGGTCCCGAAGAACTGGGCCATCTCCTCGCCGCTCGCGGTGGCGAAGACCGTCGCCACCCCGCAGCGGGCCTTCACGGCCGTCTTCCGCCCCTTCATCAGCCACCTCAACAACACCGCCAACCGGATCGTGCGCCGCTTCGGGCTCGAACCGGCCGAGGAGCTGGCCACCGCGCGCAGCCCGCAGGAACTGGTGGCGCTGGCCAGGCACTCCGCCAAGGAGGGCGCCCTGGAGGCGGACACCGCCGAGCTGTTCGTCCGCACCCTCAACCTCCCGGAGCTCACCGCGGAGAACGTGATGACCCCGCGCGTGCAGGTGACAGCCCTCGAGGTCAGCGCGACCGCCGAGGACGTCGCCAACGCGACCCGGGCCACGGGCCTCTCCCGCTTCCCCGTCTACCGGGGCAGCCTCGACACCGTCGTGGGCGTCGCCCACATCAAGGACGTGCTGGCGGTCCCGGCCGAGGAGCGCCCCCGCAAGCGGGTCTCCGAGATGCTGCGCGAGCCGGTGCTCGTCCCCGAGACGCTGAGCGTGGACCGGCTGCTCGACCGGCTGTCCGGGAAGCTCGCCATGGCGGTCGTGATCGATGAGTACGGCGGCACGGCGGGCGTGGTGACGCTGGAGGACATCGTGGAGGAGGTCGTCGGCGAGGTGCGCGACGAGCACGACCCGCACGAGACGCCGGACCTGGCCCCCGCCGGTGAGGACGCCGACGGGCGCGTGCTGTGGTCGGCGGACGGCGCCGCCCGCACGGACCAGCTGGAGACGATCGGGCTGCGGGTGCCGGACGGCCCGTACGAGACCCTGGCGGGCCTGATCGCCACGGAGATCGGCCGCATCCCGGCCGTGGGCGACTCGGTCGAGCTGGCCGGCTGGCGGCTCGACGTGGTGGACGCCTCCGGGCGCCGGGCCGCCCGGGCCCTGCTGCACGCACCGCTGTCCGGTGCCCACCTGCCGTCGGAGGACGAGCGATGACCGCCGTACAGCTCTTCATCGGTCTGCTGACGCTGGTCGTGAACGCCTTCTTCGTCGGCGCCGAGTTCGCGCTGATCTCGGTGCGCCGCAGCCAGATCGAGCCGCAGGCCGAGCAGGGGAACCGGCGGGCGCGCAGCGTCATCTGGGGCCTCGAGCACGTCTCGGCGCTGCTCGCGGCCGCGCAGCTGGGCATCACCCTGTGCACCCTGGTGCTCGGTATCGTCGCCGAGCCCGCGATCGCGCATCTGCTCGAGCCGCTCTTCGACGCGGTCGGCGTGCCGCACGGTCTGGTCCACCCGGCCTCGTTCGTGATCGCGCTGACGGTGGCGACCTATCTGCACATGCTGCTGGGCGAGATGGTCCCGAAGAACATCGCGCTGGCCGAGCCGGTGCGCTCCGCGCTGCTGCTCGGTCCGCCGCTGGTGACCCTGGCGCGCGCGCTGCGCCCGGTGATCTTCGCGATCAACGCCTTCGCCAACGCCCTGCTGAAGCTGTTGCGGGTGGAGACGAAGGACGAGGTGGAGGCGACGTTCTCGGACGACGAGCTGGCGCGCCTGGTGAAGGACGCCGGTGACGCCGGGCTGGTCGACGACCGGGCGGCCGAGCGCCTGCACCACGCGCTGGAGCTGGGCCGCCGGCCGGTACGGGACGTGGTGCTGCCGGTCGACCGGGTGATGTACATCCGGGTCGGGGCGACGCCGGAGGAGCTGGAGCGGCTGTCGTACGAGACGGGCTTCTCGCGCTTCCCGGTGATGGACGCGGAGCAGCGCATCCTCGGTTACCTCCATGTGAAGGACGCCCTGGACGTCACCCCGCGCGACATGCCGTTCCCGGTGTCCTCGATGCGGCCGATCGCCCGGGTCCGGGCGGCGACACCGCTGGACGACGCGCTGACGGCGCTGCGGCGCAGCCGTACGCACCTGGCGGCGGTCCTGGACGAGGACGGCCGGCTCGCGGGCATGGTGACGATGGAGGACGTGCTCCGGGAGCTGGTGGGCCGGCCGCAGAGCCGCTGAGCCGGGGCGGTTCCGGGCTCCCGTCCGGAGCCGCCCTTCGCCCGCCGGGGCCGTACGGCACCGCGATACGATCGGCATCGCCATGGAAACGAATGCCTCTTACACCAGTCTGGTCGCGGTCGGCGACTCGTTCACCGAGGGCATGTCGGACCTGCTGCCCGACGGTTCGTACCGGGGCTGGGCCGATGTGCTCGCCTCCCGGCTCGCCGCCCGCACGCCGGGCTTCCGGTACGCCAATCTCGCGGTACGCGGGAAGCTCATCGCCCAGATCGTGGACGAGCAGGTGGATGTGGCGGCGGCCATGCGGGCGGACGTGGTGACACTGGTCGGTGGCCTCAACGACACCCTGCGCCCGAAGTGCGACATGGGCATGGTGCGCGGACGCCTCGAGGAGGCGGTCGAACGCCTGGCGCCTTCCTGCGGGCAGCTGGTGCTGATGCGCAGCCCCGGCCGCAACGGACCCGTCCTGGACCGGTTCCGGCCGCGCATGGAGGAGCTGTTCGCACTGGTGGACGAGCTGGCCGCCCGGCACGGCGCGGTGGTGGTCGACCTGTACGGCGCCCCGGCGCTGGGCGACCCGCGCCTCTGGGACGTCGACCGGCTGCATCTCACCGCCGAGGGACACCGCAGGGTGGCCGAGGCCGTCTGGCAGGCCCTGGGGCTGCCGGCGGAGAGCGACTGGCGGACCCCGCTGCCCGCGTCGGCCCCGGCACGCTGGGGCGCCCGGCGGGTGGAGGACGTCCGGTTCGCCCGGCAGCACCTGCTGCCCTGGATCGGCCGGCGGCTGACGGGGCGCTCGTCGGGTGACGGCCGGGCCGGGGCGCAGTTCGACGCGGAGCTGGGGCGGGCCTTCTGGGTGACGCCGGAGGAGGACGGCTGGGCGGCTCCGGTGGCCACGTGGCGGCAGGTGGAGTCCGGTGAGCGGGGGGCGCGGGACGCGTCCGGTTCGTAGCAACGCACAAACCGGACCGCGGCGCTGAGCTGCACAAACCGCCAGTAGAATCCGTACACGTGACTGCTGTGTCTGCGAAGCCTCGCATCCCCAATGTCCTGGCCGGCCGCTACGCCTCCACGGAGCTGGCCGTCCTCTGGTCCCCCGAGCAGAAGGTGAAGCTGGAACGCCGGCTGTGGCTGGCGGTGCTGCGCGCCCAGAAGGACCTCGGGATCGAGGTGCCCGACGCCGCCCTCGCCGATTACGAGCGCGTACTCGACCAGGTCGACCTGGCCTCGATCGCCGAGCGCGAGAAGGTCACCCGGCACGACGTGAAGGCCCGCATCGAGGAGTTCAACGCCCTCGCCGGCCACGAGCACGTCCACAAGGGCATGACCTCGCGCGACCTCACCGAGAACGTCGAACAGCTGCAGATCCGGCTCTCCCTGGAGCTGATGCGCGACCGCACCGTGGCCGTCCTGGCCCGCCTGGGCAAGCTGGCCGCCGAGTACCGCGAGCTGGTCGTCGCCGGGCGCTCCCACAACGTGGCCGCGCAGGCCACCACCCTCGGCAAGCGCTTCGCCACCGCCGCCGACGAGCTGCTGGTGGCGTACGGCCGCCTCGAAGACCTGCTCGGCCGCTACCCGCTGCGTGGCATCAAGGGCCCCGTCGGCACCGCGCAGGACATGCTGGACCTGCTCGGCGGCGACGCCGGGAAGCTCGCGGAGCTCGAAGAGCGCATCGCCGCGCACCTCGGCTTCGCGCACGCCTTCACCTCGGTCGGCCAGGTCTACCCGCGGTCGCTCGACTACGACGTGGTGACCGCACTCGTGCAGCTCGCGGCGGCGCCCTCCTCGGTGGCGAAGACCATCCGGCTGATGGCGGGCCACGAGCTGGTCACCGAGGGCTTCAAGCCCGGCCAGGTCGGCTCGTCCGCGATGCCCCACAAGATGAACACCCGCTCCTGCGAGCGCGTCAACGGCCTGATGGTCATCCTGCGCGGCTACGCGTCGATGACCGGCGAGCTGGCGGGCGACCAGTGGAACGAGGGCGACGTCTCCTGCTCGGTGGTGCGCCGGGTGGCCCTGCCGGACGCGTTCTTCGCGTTCGACGGGCTCGTCGAGACGTTCCTGACGGTGCTGGACGAGTTCGGCGCGTTCCCGGCCGTCGTCGCCCGCGAGCTGGACCGCTACCTGCCGTTCCTCGCCACGACCAAGGTCCTGATGGGCGCGGTGCGCGCGGGCGTCGGCCGCGAGGTGGCCCACGAGGCCATCAAGGAGAACGCCGTCGCCTCGGCCCTCGCCATGCGCGAGCAGGGCACCGAGCGCAACGAGCTCCTGGACAAGCTCGCGGCCGACGAGCGCATCCCGCTGGACCGCGCCCAGCTGGACGAGCTGATGGCGGACAAGCTGTCCTTCACCGGGGCGGCCGGCGACCAGGTCAGCGCTCTCGTCGCGCGGATCGAGGAGATCACCAAGCAACACCCCGAGGCCGCCGGCTACGCGCCCGGCTCCATCCTCTGACGGCGACCCGGTCGCATCGTCCCCGCGGATGACGCCCGAAGAGCTCCAGGCCGCCCGCGACCGCGTCGTTCCCGACGTGGTCGCGGGCGGCCTGCGCGTCCTGTTCTGCGGGATCAATCCGAGCCTGACGACGGCCGCGACGGGGCACCACTTCGCCTTTCCCGGCAACCGCTTCTGGCCGGTGCTCCATCTGTCGGGCTTCACCCCGCGCCGGCTGGCCCCCGCCGAGCAGGCCGAACTGCTCGACCACGGGCTCGGCATCACCAACGTCGTCGCCAGGGCCACCGCCCGGGCCGACGAGCTGTCCGCCGAGGAGTACCGCGAGGGCGGGCGGCTCCTGACCGCCAAGGTCGAGCTGCTGCGGCCGCGCTGGCTGGCCGTCGTGGGCATCACGGCCTACCGCACGGCGTTCGGCGAGCGCCGGGCCCGGATCGGGCCGCAGGAACGAACGGTCGGCGGGGCCCGCGTCTGGGCCCTGCCCAACCCCAGCGGCCTGAACGCGCACTGGACGGCCGCCACGATGGCCGAGGAGTACGCCAGGCTGCGCGCGGAGGTGGAGCAGGAGGACGACACCTAGAACGCCCCCTGCGGGCCGGGTCAGGGCGGGTCCGTCTCCGTCACGACCACGCTCAGCTCGCAGCCGGAGCCGCCTTCCTCCAGAGAGAGGGCCAGCGCTATCCAGCGCTCCTCGACGTACCAGAGGCGCACGTATGCGCATCCCGCGACGGTGTCCGCCCACGGCTGCGGTATCTCCTCACCGGCGAGCAGCCGCTCCTGGGCGCTGAACAGACTGACCAGCTGCGGCTCGCCCCAGCGGCTGCCGAGCAGGGTGACCAGTGCCTCGTGGTCCGCGAGGCACTGGGCGCGGCGCTCCAGCCGGACGGCCTCGTCCGCCTCCCAGGCGTCCTCCGCGTACAGGAACTCCGTGTGGTAACCGGGACCGCTGACTCCCGAACCCGACCGGACGCGCTCCACGGGGAACTCCCGGGCACGCATCCCGTCGATGAGGCGGAGGTGATGTGCGGTGGTCATGCCGTCAGTAAACCTTCCCCCACTGACAATCGGGGCTCCGCTCCGCACTTTAAGATAATTTCAGCCAGCTCGTTCCGGCCACCGCGCCACCAGTTGGCACCCTTCGGGCACCAACTGGGAAGCATCCCGCCGGAGATGGCACCGGCCGACGCATCCAGGTCCGCGGCAGTCGCCCCCGGCGTGCCGAACCCCTTCCTAACGGCTTCGCATCCCTTGGTCGCCTACCCCCTGAGCAGCGAGTACGATCCGCCTGACATGCGCACTAGCTGGGAGGACACACCGTGGGCCGGCTGACCGGCGGGGACCCCTCGCTGCTGCGGCGGATCAATTCCGCGGTGGTGCTCCATGCCCTCAGGGGCGCCTCCTCCTCGACCCTCACGGACCTGACCCGGATCACGGGCCTGTCCCGCCCGACGGTCGAGGGCGTCGTGGAAGGGCTCTTCGAGGCGGGTCTGGTCGTGGAGTGCGCTCCGGAGGGGGCCGAAACCCGCCGGCAGGGCCGTCCGGCCCGCCGCTTCCGCTTCCGCGCCGAGGCCGGGCACCTGCTGGGCATCGAGATCGGCCCGCACCGCGTCTCCGCCCTGCTGTCGGGGCTGGACGGCCGGATCATCGGCGCCGGCTCCCGCGAGGTGTCGGAGACCGCCGGTGCCGACGACCGCCTCGACCGGGTACGGGCCGTGGTCGCCGACGTCCTGCGCCGCACCGGCGTGGCCCGCAGCAGTCTGCGCGCCGTCGGCGTGGGCAGCCCGGGCATCGTGGAGGCCGACGGGACCGTGCGGCTGGGCACCGCGCTGCCGGACTGGACGGGCCTGCCCCTGGGCGAACGGCTGAGGCGCTCCTTCCGCTGCCCGGTCCTCGTGGAGAACGACGCCAACGCCGCAGCCGTGGCCGAGCACTGGAAGGGCGCGGCCACGGAGTCCGACGACATCGTGTTCGTGCTCGCGGGGCTGAGCCCGGGCGCCGGTTCACTGATCGGCGGGCGGCTGCACCGGGGGTTCGGCGGCGCGGCCGGGGAGATCGGCGCGCTGCATCTGCTCGGCCGGGACGTGACGCCGGAGCACCTGCTGTCCACGACGGACACCCCGCTGGACCCGCTGGACGAGCACGCGGTGGCGGCGGTCTTCGCGAAGGCGCGGCACGGCGACGAGCAGGCGCAGGCCGCCGTGGAACGGTTCATCCAGCGCCTGGTGCACGACGTGGCGGCCCTGGTGCTGGCGCTCGATCCCGAGCTGGTGGTGGTCGGCGGCTGGGCCGCCGGTCTCGACGGGGTGCTGAATCCGCTGCGGAGCGAGCTGGCCCGCTACTGCCTGCGGCCGCCGCGGGTGTCCCTGTCGCTCCTCGGCGAGGCGGCGGTGGCGACCGGCGCGCTGCGGCTCGCGCTCGACCACGTGGAGGAGCAGCTGTTCGCCGTCGAGGGAACGGTGACGGCCCGCCGCTGAACGCGACGGGCCATGGGGTGCTGCTCGATGCGCCTCGGGTCAGGAGGCCCGGCGTTCCTCGGCCGGGTGGCTGATCTCCAGGTCGCCCGAGTCGCCGAAGGTCAGTCGGCAGGTGTCGGCCCGGTACGTGGCGACCGAGACCGCCACGGTGCCGCCCGCGGCGAGGTAGCGGGTGGTGACCACGAGGACGGGGGCGCCGGGGAGCCGGTCCAGCTCCTTGGCGTCGTCCGCGCGGGCCGAGCCCAGCTCCACGGAGCGGTCCTGGCCGTCGAGGCCGAGCCGGTGCAGTTCGCGGACGACGTTGCGGGCGCGGGCCGCGCCGGACGGGGCGTCTATGCCGGAGAGCTCGGGCACGGAGGAGGACGGCACGTAGAGCAGCTCGGCGGCGACCACCTGGCCGTGGCTCGTGCGGGTGCGGCGCACGATGTGCACGGGCTCCTCGGCCCCGGCGTTCAGCGTCGCGGCGACGGCGGCCGGGGCGGGCGCGCTGTCGCAGTCCACCGGCTGCCAGGCCGTGTCGGCCCCGCCGTCGGTCCAGTCGTTGCGGGCGGTGGAGACGGCCACGCCGACGCGGGGCGGGGCGACCGTGGTCCCGACGCCCCGGCGGCGGTGCAGCCTGCCTTCGAGTTCGAGCTGCTCCAGGGCCTGCCGGAGCGTGGCCCGGGCGACGCCGAACCGGGCGGCGAGCTCACGCTCGTTGGGAAGGATCTCCCCCACCGCGAAGTCCGAGTCGAGTGCCTCACTGAGCACGGTCTTGAGGTGCCAGTACTTCGGCTCCTGCACCGTTTCCAGCTGCGTGGTCCCCACCCTGTCCTCCGCAATCGCCCAGCGGCTTATTCCGCGACGTTATTTATTAAAGGTTCCTGTCTTAACGTTGAGACCATAGGACGGCGCACCCCCTTGGTCAAGACCAATCCTGCGCCGGAGACCCTGTGAATGGACGGTGCGCCGCACAGCGTTCACAGGACGTTCGCGGACCGGCGCACCGCGCGCGGCCCGGCGGCCGCCTTCGGAGCAGGGGCTTCCACCTGCGGCGCGCCCGTGCCGCGCCGTCCGAGCACTCCCGAGCCGATCGCCACACCGAGGCCGACGAGGCAGGACCCGGCGGCCTGCGCGAGGCCGTACGAGCCGGTGCCCACGAGCGGGGCGGTGAGGGCGGCGGAGACGGGGATGAGGCCGGAGAAGAGGGTGGCCCGCTCGGCGCCGATGCGCTGCATGCCCATGTACCAGCAGACGAAGCCGATGACCGTCACGACGGCCGCCTGCCAGACCAGCGCCAGCGCCTCGGCCCCGGTCGGCACGCGCAGGAAGCCCCCGCCGTCCAGCACCAGCCCCAGGACCGTCGACTCCGCCGCCGCGATCGCGCAGACGGTGGCGGAGAGCAGCTTCGGGCCCAGCGGACGCAGCACCGGAACCGCGATCACGGCGAAGCCGACCTCGCCCGCCAGCGCGCCGACGGAGCACAGGATGCCGCTCAGGTCGGTGCGCCCCCAGCCCTGGACCGTGAACGCCCCGGCGGCGACCAGCGCCGCCGCGTACAGCACGGGCCGTGTGGGCCTGCGCCCTTCCAACAGGGGTACGAGGACGGCGACGAGGATCGGGGCGCAGCCGACGAAGACGCCCGGAACCGCGGGTTCGGCAGAGCGTTCGGCGGCGAGGACGGCGAGGTTGAAGCCGACCATGCCGACGGCGGCGAGCAGTGCGAGCCTGCCCCATTGCCGTCCGGTGAGCCGACGGAGCGTGGCGGCGGGGCGGGGTTCGCCGGGTCGGTTGATCAGGGGCAGCAGCAGGAGCGCCGCGAGGCCGTAGCGGAGCGCCTGGCCACCCGCGTAGGGGTAGTCGCCGAGGACGCTGTTGGCGGTGAAGGAGGCGCCGACGAGGACGCAGGCGACGGTGGCCAGCAGGGCCCCGCGCAGTGAGGTCGCGTTCATGGAACCGAAGCTAGGCAGCTCGGTGGACCGGTTTAAGGTCCACTTTCATGAGAGCTTCGGGGACCAATTCGCAGACCGGTCCGCCCGCGGGTGGCAGCGGCGAGGGCCGTGAATCCGTATCGGCGGCCTGGGAGTTGCTGCTTCCGGTGGCGTCGGCTCCGACGCGCGGCCGGGGCCGGGCGCTCCAGTCGGCGCTGCGCGACGCGGTCCGATCCGGCCGCCTCGCGCCGGGGACGCGGCTGCCGTCCAGCCGTGAGCTGGCCGCCGACCTGGGGGTTTCGCGCGGGCTGGTGACCGAGGCGTACGAACAGCTGACGGCGGAGAGCTATCTGCGCAGCGGGCGCGGTGCGGGGACGTGGGTGAGCGGGTCGGCGCGGGCGGCGGCGGCCGGTGCGCGCGACCTGGCGCCGCGCGCCGGCGGGGTGCGGGTCGACTTCCGGCCCGGGACGCCCGATCTCTCCCTCTTCCCGCGCAGCGCCTGGGCGGCCGCCCACCGCTCGGTGCTCGCGCGGCTGCCGCACGGGGCACTGGGCTATCCGGATCCGCGCGGTCTGCCGGAGCTGCGCGTCGCCCTGGCCGCGCTGCTGACGCGGCGGCGCGGGGTGGTCGCCGATCCGGAGCGCCTGCTGGTGTGTTCCGGGGTCGCGCAGGCGACGACGCTGCTCGGGTTCGTCCTGCACGGGCGCGGGGCGCGCACGGTCGGCGTGGAGGACCCGGGAAGCCCCGAGCACACGGCCCTCTTCGCTTCCGCCGGTGTGGCGACCACCCTGGTGCCCCTGGACGAGGAGGGCCTGGCCCTGGAGCCGCTGAAACGTTCCGGAGTGCGGGCCGTGGTCACGACGCCGGCGCACCAGTTCCCGACCGGAGTGGCGTACTCCGCGGCGCGGCGCAGCCGGCTCCTGGAGTGGGCGCGGGAGACGGACGGGCTGCTGATCGAGGACGACTACGACGGTGACTTCCGGTACGACCGCGCCCCGGTCGGCGCCCTCCAGGGCCTCGATCCGGAACGCGTCGCGTACACCGGGTCGGTGAGCAAGTCACTGGCTCCCGGGCTGCGTCTGGGCTGGCTGATCGCGCCCGCGTCGATGACCGCCGAGCTCGTGGAGCGGAAGAGGATGATGGACCTCGGCAATCCGTCCCTCGAACAGGCGGTGCTCGCCGATTTCGTGACCGGCGGGGGTTACGACCGCCAGCTGAGGCGCTGTCAGCGCGCGTACCGGGAACGCCGGGACGTGCTGACGCGGGCCCTGTCCGAGCACATTCCGGGCACGGAGGTGACCGGGGTCGCGGCGGGGCTGCACGCCATCGCGCGGCTTCCCGGACTCCGGGGCACGGAGGAGGAGTTCGCGGAGCGCGCGGCGGAAGCCGGGGTCGCCGTGCGGCTGCTGCGCGAGTACGGGACACAGCGGCCGGAGGACGGCTGTGCGCGTCTCGTCCTCGGTTACGCCCATCTGGCGCCGGCCGACATCGTGCGCGGTGTGCGCGCGCTGGCCGGCCTTCTGCAGTAGCCCTGCTGACCTGCGGTGATGACCGATTGTCAGTGGCGGGTTCTACGGTTTTTCCATGACCCGAACGTTGCAGGCCCTGGCCTACTCACGTCCCTCCGTCCTGGCCTCCTCACGGTCCGGGCGGTCGCTCGGCCTGGAGACGGCCGGTGGCTCCACACCGCTGGGCGCCGAGGCGCACCCCCGGTTCTTCTCGGGGTTCCTGGCCTCGCCGCAGATAGCGGCGCGGGGGCTGCTCGCCGTCGCGGACGTCGCCGCCGCGCGCTACTACCAGCGGACGCTCGCGGCCTCCCTGGACCCGGTGGTGACGGGCAACGGCGACCGGCTGCGCTTCGAGTCGTTCTCCGGCTGCTGCGGGGTGTACGCGCGGCTCGATGTGCTCAGCGAGGGCCTGGAAGGCGTGGAGACGGGCCACGGCACCACCAATGTGGACGTCAACCATCCGCTGCGGGAGGCGCTTTCCCGGATGGGCGGTGACGAGCCGCTGCATCTGCGGGTGGGTCCGGAGGAGATGGCGGTGACCACGACGGACGGTGCCGTCGTGGAGAAGAAGGTGCCGCTGCCGGACCGCTGGCTGCGGGGCTTCGCGGAGGCGCAGGTGGCCTCCGCCGCCTTCGATTTGCGGGCGGAGCTCCCGGCGGCGGACGCCGTACGGTTCCTGAGGTCGCTGCCCACTTCCTCCGGTGCGGCTGCGCGCGGCGCGCGGTGGGTGGTGCCCGCCGGGCGGACGCTCCGGACCACGACCCGGCCGGTGCCCGGAGCCGTCTGCCTGCCCGGTCCCCAGCGGCTGTCCGCCTTGCAGCGGGTCCTGCGGTACGCGTCCGCGCTCCGCGTGTACGGGCCGGTGGCCGACGGCACGGCCGCGGCGAGCGCCTGGGAGGTCGTGCTGCCCGGGATGCGGCTGACGCTGACGCTGTCCCCCGATGCCTCGCGCGGGTTCTCCGGCGAGGGCGGCGTCCTGGAGGCGCTGGCCACGGACGACGCCGCGGCCGACGCGGAGCTGGTGTCGGTGCTGCTGGCGTGGGAGCCCCGGATCGAGCCGGACCTGCTGGCGGAGCAGGCGGGCCTCCCGGTCGAGCGGGTCCGGGCCGCGCTGGTCCGGCTGGGCACGGCGGGCCGGGTCGGCTACGACCTCGCGGACGCCGCGTACTTCCACCGCGAGCTGCCGTACGACGCGGACCGGGCCGAGCGTCACAATCCCCGGCTGGTCGCCGCGCGGCGGCTGGTCCGGGAGGGGGCGGTGGTCCTGGACGGCGAGCTGGCGGCGGTGCGCTCGGGCGACCGGTGCTACCAGGTCCGTGAGCGGTCGGGGGCGCTGAGCTGCACCTGTCAGTGGTGGGCGGACTACGGGGGCCGCCGGGGCCCGTGCAAGCACGCCCTCGCGGTCCGGATGGTCCGCCGCGGCGCGGTGGTTGCCGGGGGTGCGCGGTGACCACACTGCTGGACGCGGTCCGCGACGGCCGCATGGACGACCTCCGGCCCCTGCTGGCCCGGCTCGACCGGGGCGGTCGCAAGGCGGCGCTCGATGAGCTGAAGGCCCTGCGCAAGGAGGCCCGTGGCTGGGGCTGGGGCGAGCGCACCAAGGTCCGCAAGGCGATCCTGGTGGCCGGTGCGGGCTGCCACACCGGGGCGGCGGGCTGCGCGACATGGCTGGGTGCCAGGGACATGCGGGACTGGACCCACTCGCCGTACCCGTGGGTCCTGGAGGTGCTGGGCGACCGCGAGCCGGACTGGCTCGCCGATCTCGCCCGCCGGCTGGCCGCGCGCGCTGTGGAGTCCGACGCGGAATACCGGCTGGTCGAGGAGCTGGCCCGCCGGGCGGGCTGTCCGCTGCCCGTCTCGGACGGCATGGTCCGGGCCTGGGCGGAGCGGGTCAACAGCGCGCGGTGGCAGACCCGGTCCGAGACGCCCCTGACCGATGTGCTGCGGGCGGAGGCCGCCCTCGACGTCCTCGTGCCGCATCTCCTGGCGATGTCCGAGCTGCCTTCGGTGGTGGCCTGGGTCGACAGCAACTCCCCCGCCGGTTCCTGGCCGGCCGCGCTGACCGCCCTGGTGGCGGAGGGCCTGCTCGACCGCGGGACCCTGCTCGACAGCTGTACCGCACGGCTGCTGCGGGGCGGGAAGCCCACCGATCTCCGCTTCTGCCTGCTGGTCGTACGGGGCCTCGCTCCCACCCCCGAGGAGGAGGCGGCGCGGGTCGCGGACTGGATGGCGATGGCGGCGGACGGGCCCTCCCCGGTGGCCGGCCACGCCCAGGAGGTGCTGGCACGGCTGGACGCGCAGGGCGGATTGTCGGTCCGGCAGCTGGCCGAGGTGTCCGGCGCGGTGCTCTTCCGCACGGAGAAGAAGCTGGTGCGCGCCCAGTTGATCCACCTGGGGAAGGTGCTGCGCCGGGACCCTTCGGCGGCCGAGGAGCTGCTGCCGGTGATCGCGGACGCGTTCGGGCATCCGGACACCGACGCGCAGGAGCGGGCGCTCAAGCTGGCCGCCCGCGCCCTGCCCGCCGTCCCGCCGGAGGTCCGCGAGGAAGCGGCCCGGATGGCGTCGCTCCTGGCGCCGGTGCACCGGGAGGCGGCGCGCACGGTGTTCGGCGACCTGTGGGAGGAGGAGCCGGAGGCGGCGTACGAGGAGGTCCTCCCGCCGCCGCCCGCCCTGCGTCCCCTCGGCCCGCCGCCCGGCTCGGTGGCCGAGCTGACGGAGGAGGTGACAGCGGTCCTGCTCCGGTCCGACCCGGAGGAGGACGTCGCCGCGTTCGAACGTGCCCTGGACGGGCTCGTCCGGTACGCCGGCACGCACCGGGAGGAGCTGGTCACGGCCCTGGAGTCCGCGCTCGCCGGCCAGTGGTGGGCCACCGCCCCCAAGGGCGGGGTCGAGTGGCGGCTGTCCCGGAACCACGAGGGCCTGCACATCGTCGCGGCGTCCCTGCTCGGGCGCCTGTCACGGCGGAGCGTGCACGACGGCCAGATCCGCCGGACGGGTGCGGGCAGCTGCTGCCACGACGCCCTCAACGGCATCCTGTACGCCCGGCTCTGGGAGGCGGCCGCCGAGATGTGGTCGGGCAGGCTGCCGTATCTGCTGGCCACCCCCACCTGGCACACGGGAACCATCGACGCGGGCGAGCTCGTCGAGCGGCTGCGCGGCTACCGCGCGCTGGGCCTGCGGGCCGGGCCGGTGGACTTCGCCCAGGCGCTCCTGAGGGTCCGGCGCACGGGCTCGGAGGATGCCGCGCGGGAGGCGTCCGCACTGGGCACCGAGGAGGGCGACCGCCTGGCTGCATGGCTCCTGGCCGACGAACCGGTGGCGGCCGTGGTCCCCCGCCACGTGGAGACGGACGTCCCCGTGGCCCGCGACTGGCTGCGGCAGACGGTGGTCAAGGCGCGACGCGTCCTGCTGACCACCAGGGACAACCCGCTCGTCCGGCAGCAGTTCCCGCGCCCCTTCCACTGGCTCGGCAGCGCGCACTCACCGCGGAACCAGAACTGCTACTGCTGGATGGCGGAGTCTCCGCAGTGGATCGCCACCCTCCCCGAGGACGGCGAAACGCTCGCGGCCTGGCTGCTGCCCTCCGTCGCGGCGTGCGTGCAGGAGGAGCGGGGCGGCACCTGGCTGCTCCCCGCGCTCGCCGAGACCGGTGGCCCGGCCGCCGGGGCGATCCATCTCGCCCTGGCCTACGGGCTCGGCGCCCGGCACGCGGAGGACCGGCTCGCCGCCGTGGACGCCCTCCTGGTGCTGGCGGCGCGCGGACGGCTGGACACCGGGCTGCTCGGCGGCGAGCTGGCCACGCTGATCCAGGGGGAGTCGGTGAAGCCGAACCGGCTGGCGGACGCGGCCCGGACCGTGGCGGAGACCGGGGCGTACGGGACGGTCCTGGCCTTCCTGGTGCCGGTGCTGCCCGCGTTGCTGGCCCGGGAGCGGGCGCCCCGGGGGCTGAGCGATCTGCTCGCCGTGGCGGCGGAGTGCGCGGAGCGCAGCGGCCCGCCCGGGACCGGCCCGGTCCCGGGGCTCGCCGAGACGGCCGCGCGCGGCGGGACGACCCAGCTGGTGCGGCAGGCGATACGCCTGGAGACCGCGTGCCGGGCGGGCACCGGCTGAGCCCCGGGCGCTCGTCTCCCCG
Organism: Streptomyces sp. NPDC052299; assembly: GCF_040679335.1. Lineage (NCBI taxonomy): Bacteria > Bacillati > Actinomycetota > Actinomycetes > Kitasatosporales > Streptomycetaceae > Streptomyces > Streptomyces sp. NPDC052299. The sequence goes on from NZ_JBFAUP010000027.1 coordinate 26,423, forward strand.
GAGGCCCTTTGGAACGCACCTCCAACGCCTTCGAAATCGACGGCGGGAAGGCCGATCGCCCTTTAACCCATCGGTCACAAAGCGTTCGTGATCAGGCAACACGGTACGGTCACAGTGGGTTCATGACTGATGTGACATCCGCGAAGAGTGCCCGCCGCCCCCACCACTGGCGGCGGGACGTGATCGAACTCGCCGCGCTGTTCACGGCGGTGGCGGTCGCCGACGCGATCGCCAACCTGATCGGGCACCAGCCGGACGGCCCCTACCTGCTCGTGGCCTCGGCCGTGGTGCTGACCGCCACGGCCGCGTTCCACACCTGGTGGGCCCGGCGCCACAGCCACGCCCCGCCCCCCGCCCCGGCGGCCGGCGCCCCCGCCGCGTCCGACGCCCCCGACACCTCCGCCGTGCCCGGGGAGACGGTGCTGTGGCGGATGCGGACCACCGTGCGGGACGTTCCGGGGAGCCTGGCCGCGCTGTGCACGGTGCTGGCCGGGCACGGCATCGACATCCTCACGCTCCAGACGCACCCGCTGGCGCAGGGCACGGTGGACGAGTTCCTGCTGAGGGTCCCCGCCTCCCTGCCGGCCAGGGAGCTGTCCCGTGCGGTGGCCGCCGCCGGGGGCAGCTCCACCTGGACGGAGCGGGCCGACACCCACGACCTGGTGGACGCCCCGACCCGGATCCTCGGTCTTGCCACCCGTACCGCCCTGGACGCGGCCGAGCTCCCCCTCGCCCTGCGGCAGTTGCTCGGCCGGTGCACCATCCACTCGCTGCCCGCCGTCTCGGTCACCGGGCGCGCCACCGGCGAGACGGCCCCGGTCGAAGGGGTGCTGGAGGAGACCGTGATGCGGCTGCGCGACCCGTCGGGCGGGGTCATCACCGTCGAACGGCCCCATCTGCCGTTCACCCCGACGGAGTTCGCACGGGCCCGTGCGCTGGTGGAGCTCGATGCCCGGCTCGGCCCCCGGGTCCCGCGCGGCGAGCAGGTGCTGACGCTGCCCGAGGGCAACGAGATCACCGTGCGCCGGGCGGACCGGGCCGACCTCGACGCGGCCGTGGCGATGCACGGACGGTGCTCCGAGCAGACCCTGCGGCTGCGCTACCACGGCCCGGTCCGGGACGCCGACCGCTATCTGGAGCACCTGCTGAGTCCCCGCTTCGGGCGGACCCTCGCGGTGCAGACGGCGTCCGGGCGGATGGTCGCACTCGGCCACCTCCTCTGGGACGGCGACGAGACCGAAGTGGCCCTCCTGGTCGAGGACGAGTGGCAGCGGCGCGGCATCGGCTCCGAGCTGCTGGCCCGCCTGGTGGCGCTGGCCGTCGAGGCCGGCTGCGAGAACGTCTACGCCGTGACCCAGGCGTCCAACACCGGCATGGTGGCCGCCATGCGCGCGCTCTCGCTGCCGCTCGACTACCAGATCGAGGAGGGCACCCTCGTGATCACCGCGCGCCTCGCGGCGACGCCGGCGCGCCCCCTGCCGCAGCTGCCGCCGTACGAGCAGGCCGAGCACTGACCCCAGCGCGTGCGGGCTCCCCGCCGCCGAGCGCCTGGCACAGGTCGGCCCACAGGTCCTCGACGTCCTCCAGGCCGACCGACATCCGCAGCAGCCGGTCGCCGACGCCGGAGGCGTGCCGGTCCCCCTCGTCCACGATGCGGTGGCTGATGGAGGCCGGGTGCTGGATGAGGGTGTCGACGCTGCCGAGGCTGACGGCGGGGGTGATCAGCCGCACCCCCGCGATCACCTGGTGCGGGTCCCCGTACACCTCGAACGAGACCATGGCGCCGCCGATCTCCGGGTAGTGCACCCGGGCCACCCGGGGGTCGGCGGAGAGCCGGCGGGCGAGCTCGGCGGCGCTCGCGGAGGCGGCCCGGACCCGCACCGGCAGGGTGGACAGGCCGCGCAGCAGCAGATAGCCGGCCATCGGGTGCAGGACCCCGCCGGTGGCGAACCGGACCCGGCGCAGCACGGCGGCGAACTCCTCGTCGCACGCGACGACTCCGCCCATCACGTCACCGTGCCCGCCCAGGTACTTCGTCGCGCTGTGCAGCACGATCCGCGCACCGAGCTCGACGGGGCGCTGGAGGACGGGCGTCGCGAAGGTGTTGTCGACCAGGAGTGGAACCGAACCGCAGGAGTGGGCGACGGCCCGGATGTCGACCTCGGCCAGGGTCGGGTTGGCCGGGGTCTCCACGATCACCAGACCCGTGTCCGGCCGGATGGCCTCGGCGATGCCCGCCGGGTCCGTCCAGGTCACCTCGGTGCCCAGCAGCCCGGCGCCCAGCAGGTGGTCGCTGCAGCCGTAGAGCGGCCGTACGGCCACCACATGGCGCAGCCCCACGCTCGCGCGGGCCAGCAGAACCGCGGTCAGCGCGGCCATGCCGCTGGCGAACGCCACCGCGCTCGCGGTGGATTCGAGCCGGGCCAGCGCCGTTTCGAAGCGGCCGGTGGTCGGGTTGTCGAGCCGCGCGTAGACGGGCGGACCGTCCGGGCGGGCCCCGGTGGTGGCGAAGGCGTCGATCCGCTCGGCCTCGGCACGGGAGTCGTACGAGGGGTAGGTGGTCGACAGATCGATCGGCGCGGCGTGCAGGCCGAGGGCCGCGAGGTCGTCGCGTCCGGCGTGCACGGCTTCGGTGGCGAGCGCCCGGGACGGGGTGGTCGAGGGCGGCAGCACGGATTCGTTGTCCATGCGCGCACTCTGAACGCTCACCGGACGATGCAGCCCGATGCCCGTGCTACGTTCGCCGAATGACTGAATCCGTCGCTCTCGACACGGTCGATCTGCACATTCTGCGGCTGCTGCAGAACGACGCCCGGACCACCTACCGGGAGCTGGCGGCCGAGGTCGGCGTGGCTCCCTCGACGTGTCTGGACCGGGTGGCCCGGCTGCGCCGCACCGGAGTCATCCTCGGGCACCAGCTGCGACTGGACCCGGCCAGGCTCGGCCGGGGTCTCGAGGCGCTGCTCTCCGTACAGGTGCGGCCACACCGGCGGGAGCTCATCGGCCCGTTCGTGGAGCGGATCAGGTCGCTGCCGGAGTCCCGGGCCCTGTTCCATCTGACCGGCCCGGACGACTATCTGGTGCACGTGGCCGTGGCGGACACGGCGGATCTGCAGCGGCTGGTCCTCGACGAGTTCACCTCGCGGCGCGAAGTGGCCCGGGTGGAGACGCGGCTGATCTTCCAGCAGTGGGAGTGCGGGCCGCTGCTTCCGCCCGTGCCGGGGGCCGCGGGACCGGTTCCCGGTCAGGTCCGTCCCGCCGATTGATAGTGACGCGGGGGCCCTTCCCGTACGAGGATGGCTCCATGTCAGACTCTTCCAGCAGCGCACTGCCGCGCCAGATCGCCGACGCCTACGTCGACGCCTTCATCGAACTCGACCCGATCTCCGGCACCTACCTCGGTGTCGCGGCAAGCTCGCGCCGCCTTCCCGACTTCTCCCCGGCCGGCCAGGAACAGCTGGCCGCGCTGGCCCGGGACACGCTCGCCCGGCTGGACCGCGCGGAGCAGCTGCCCGGGGCCGCCGATGACGCCGAGCGCCGTTGCGGCCGGCTGCTGCGGGAGCGGCTGACGGCCGAACTCGCCGTCCACGAGGCGGACGAGGCGCTGCGGGCCGTTTCCAATCTGCACTCGCCCGCGCACGCGGTCCGTGAGGTCTTCACGGTGACGCCGACCGAGACGGACGAGGACTGGGCGGCGGTCGTGGAGCGGCTGCGGGCCGTCCCGGCGGCGCTCGCCGGCTACCAGGAGTCCCTGGCACTCGGTCTGGAGCGCAAGCTGTACGGCGGTCCGCGCGCCACCGCCACCTTCATCGGCCAGCTCGACGAGTGGGTCGGGGACGGCACGACGGGCTTCTTCCAGGACTTCGTCGCGAGCGGCCCGGACGCCCTGCGCGCGGAGCTGGACGCGGCCGCCGCGCAGGCCGCCGGCGCCCTGGACGAGCTGCGCCGCTGGATGCGCGAGGTGTACGCGCCGGCGATCGAGGGCGAGCCGGACACGGTGGGCCGTGAGCGCTACGCCCGCTGGTCGCGCTACTTCAACGGCACCGACCTGGATCTGGACGAGGCGTACGCGTACGGCTGGTCCGAATACCACCGGCTGCTCGCCGAGATGAAGACCGAGGCGCAGAAGGTGCTGCCGGGGGCGGGCCCCTGGGAGGCGCTGGCCCATCTCGATGTGCACGGCAAGCACATCGAGGGCGTGGACGAGGTCCAGGCGTGGCTCCAGGGCCTGATGGACGAGGCGATCGAGGCGCTGGACGGTACGCACTTCGAGCTCGCCGAACGGGTGCGCCGGGTGGAGTCGCGGATCGCCCCGCCCGGCGGCGCCGCCGCCCCGTACTACACGGGTCCCTCCGAGGACTTCTCGCGGCCCGGCCGGACCTGGCTGCCGACCATGGGCGAGACCCGGTTCCCGGTGTACGACCTGGTGTCCACCTGGTACCACGAGGGTGTTCCCGGCCACCACCTCCAGCTCGCCCAGTGGGCGCACGTGGCGGAGAGCCTGTCGCGCTACCAGGCGTCGATCGGCATGGTCAGCGCCAACGCCGAGGGCTGGGCGCTGTACGCGGAGCGGCTGATGGACGAGCTGGGCTTCCTGCCCGACGCGGAGCGCCGGCTCGGCTATCTGGACGCGCAGATGATGCGCGCCTGCCGGGTGATCGTGGACATCGGCATGCACGTGGGCCTGGAGATCCCGGCCGACTCGCCGTTCCACCCGGGCGAGCGGTGGACGCCGGAGCTGGCGCAGGAGTTCTTCGGGAACCACAGTGGCCGGCCCGCCGACTTCGTGGAGAGCGAGCTGACCCGCTACCTCTCGATGCCGGGCCAGGCCATCGGCTACAAGCTGGGCGAGCGCGCCTGGCTGCTGGGCCGGGAGAACGCCCGCGCGGCGCACGGGGACGCCTTCGACCTCAAGGCGTGGCACATGGCGGCCCTGTCGCAGGGCCCGCTGGGCCTGGACGACCTGGTGGACGAGCTGTCGAAGCTCTGACCGGTGCGGCCGGCCCCGGGGCGCCGCCCCCGGAGCCGGCCCTCGTCAGCAGCCGCAGTCGTCCGTGCCGACCGGTGCGGTGAGCGGGTCCGCCACGCGCTTCCCTTCGCCCTCCCAGGTCTCGTACGGGAATCCCTCGCGCGCCCAGTACTCGAAGCCGCCGAGCATCTCCTTGACCCGGTAGCCGAGCCGGGCCAGGGCGAGGGCGGCGCGGGTGGCGCCGTTGCAGCCGGGCCCCCAGCAGTACGTGACCACCGGCACGGCGGGGTCGAGGAGCCGGGGTGCCTGCTCGGCGATGAGCGCCGTCCGCAGGTGCAGGGCGCCGGGGATGTGTCCCTGGTCCCAGGACTCGGTGGACCGGGAGTCGAGCAGGACGAAGCCGGGGTCTCCCCCGGCGGCCAGGGCCGCGGCGACGTCCGAGACATCGGCGTGGAAGGCGAGCGAGGCTCCGAAGTAGGCGACCGCGTCGGCCGGTTCGGCGGGCGGGACGCTGAGGACGGGGTGTGCGGCGAGGGCGCCGGGCTGGGGAGTCATGCCTGAAAATCTATGGTCGGCGCCTTAGATCCGGAAGGCGGGATCCCCGGCAGTAGGCTTGATCCGCCGGGGATTCCACGGTTCCCTGTCCGGATGAGCGACTATTCCCCTGACGCCACCGACTGGCGCATTCTCGATGTGCTGCAACGGGAGGGCCGGGTCTCTTTCGCGGAGCTGGCGCGGGCGGTGGCCATGTCCCCGAGCGCGGTGACCGAGCGGGTCCGCCGTCTCGAGGAGGCCGGGATCATCAGCGGTTACGCGGCGGTGGTCGATCCGGAACGGCTCGGGCTGCCGATCCTCGCCTTCGTACGGCTGAGGTATCCGAACGGCAACTACAAGCCGTTCCACGACCTGTTGGAGACCACGCCGGAGGTCCTGGAGGCGCATCACGTCACCGGCGACGACTGCTTCGTACTCAAGGTGACGGCCCGCTCGATGAGCCATCTGGAGACCGTCTCCGGGAAGATCGGCGCGCTCGGCTCCGTCACCACCAGCGTCGTCTACTCCTCGCCGCTGCCGGGGCGGCCCATCAGTCGCTGAGCCCGTCCGCGCCGGACCGGAGCCGCACGGCCGACCCGTGCCGCTCCTTCACCACCTCCAGCTGGGCGGGGATGCGGCGGCGCAGGTCCGCGACGTGGCTGACGATCCCGACGCTGCGGTCCCGTTCGCGCAGCGAGTCGAGCACGTCGAGCACTTCGTCCAGGGTCTGGTCGTCGAGGCTGCCGAACCCCTCGTCGATGAACAGGGTGTCGAGCCGTACGCCTCCGGCCTCGTCGGTCACGACGTCGGCGAGGCCGAGCGCGAGGGCGAGCGAGGCGAAGAACGTCTCGCCGCCGGAGAGCGTGGCGGTGTCGCGCTCACGGCCGGTCCAGGCGTCGATGACGTGCAGGCCGAGCCCCGCCCTGCGGCCGCCGGTGCGGGCGTCGGAGTGGACGAGCTGGTAGCGGCCCGAGGACATCCGCTGCAACCGGGCGGTGGCCGCCGCCGCGACCTGTTCCAGCCGGGCCGCGAGCACGTATGACTCCAGCCGCATCTTGCGCGCGTTGTCCGCCGAGGTGCCGGCGGTGAGCCCGGCGAGCCGCGCGACGCGTTCGTACTCCTCGCGCACCGGCCCGAGGGCCCGTACCTCCTCGGCCACGCGGCGGGAGAGCCTGGCGAGTTCGGTACGCCGTTCCCGCGCCGCGTCCAGAGCCGCCGCGGCCTCGCGCAGCGCGCGCTCGGCCCGGTCGAAGCGCTCCCGGGCCGCGTCCGGGGCGGCGGGCGGGCGGTTGGCGGCGTCCCGGGCGTCGGTCTCGGCGAGCCGGTCGGCGACCGCCGCGGCCTCGGCCTGCCAGGCGTCGACGCGGTGCTGGAGCGTACGCTGCGCCGCGTCGTCCAGCAGGGTCGCGGCGGCGGCCTCCGGTGTGTCGAACCCGGCCCGGAAAGCGGCGTCCGCGACCCGGTCGTCGGCCTCCTTCAGCCGTGCCGCCGCGCTCTCCTCCTCGCGCACCGCCCCGCCGGCCCCGGTGAGCAGGGCGACCCGGCGCTGCAGCACGGCGGCGTGCTCGGCGACGCTCGGGTACCCCCCGCGCGCCCGGTCGAGGACCGCGTCGATGTCCGCCTGCTCCCGGTCCAGCGATTCGCGCCGTGAGGTCCGCGCGGCGCCCCGCTGCCCGGCCTGCCGCAGCTCCTCGGCCCGCCGCCGCTCCTCCCGCTCGGCCCCGGCGAGCGCTTCCCGGGCGGAGTGCGCCCCGGCGGCGAGGCGGTAGGCCTCGGCGTGCTCGGCGGCGAGACCGGCCACGAGGCCGGCGAGTTCGGCGACGGTGGGATCGCTGTCGGCCGCGGTGAGCCCGGCCCGTCCGAAGTCGTCCGCTCCGGCGTCGGTGGCGGTGGAGGCGGCAGGCCCGGCGGACACCGGCCCTCCGTCACCGGCGGCCTCTGCCGCCTCCGCCCGGGCCGTCGCATGGCGCTCGCTCACCAGTGCGAGGGACTGTTCCGCCGTGGCGCGGGCGCGTTCCGCGTCGCGGTGCGCGCGTTCGGCGGATTCCTCCGCGGCACGGTCCACGTGCCCGTCGCCGGGGAGGGCGGGGGCCGGGTGGTCCGTGGCGCCGCAGACCGCACAGGGCGCGCCGTCGGTCAGCTGGGCGGCGAGTTCGGCCGCGATGTCGCGCAGGCGGCGCTCGCGCTGGTCGAGCCAGTGTTCATGGGCGGCCAGCGCCTGTTCGCGGGCGGCCGCGAGCTGCTGTCCGGCGGTCTTCGCCTCGGCGGCCAGCGCGTCGCGGCGGCGCGCCGCTTCCAGGCGGCGGCGGGCGGGGTCCAGGCGCCGGGCCAGGAGTTCGGTGCGGGTGGCGGCTTCGAGGGCCGCGTCCAGGCGGGCCTGGAGGCCCTGCCGCGTGGTCTCCCAGTCGGCGAGCCAGTCCTCCGCCTCGCGCACCAGCTCCTCGTCGGCCCGGGCCTGCCGGTCCAGGGCGGCGCGCTCCTCGGCGATCCGGGCCGCCCGCTGCTCGGCGCGCCGGGCCGATTCGAGGCCGCCCAGGTCCTCGCGGAGCCGGTGTTCCAGGGCCGCCAGTTGTCCGGACCCCGCGTCGGCCAGGGTCTCGGGCAGCCGGCCCAGGGCGTGGTCCCGCTCCTCGCGCGCCCGCCGGTGGGCCCGCTCCGCCGCCTCGCGCAGGTCGAGGGCCGGGGCGACGAGGTCCGCCTTGCGGGCACGAGCGAGGCGGTCCCGCGCCTCCTCGTGGGCGGCGCGGCCGGCCTCCACGGCGTCGGCGCGCTGCCGGGTCTCGGCATACCGCTGCTGGAGCGCGGCGAGCTCCCGTTCGGCGTCCAGCGCGATGCGGGCGGCGGCGTGCCGGCGCTCCGCCGTGGCCAGGACGGACGCCGCGATGTCGAGGCGTTCCCCGGCGCCACTGCGGGCGTTCGCGGCCCAGCCGAGGACCGCGTCCGCGAGGCCGGGGTCGCCGGGCCGGAGGTCCGGCAGCGGGCACTCGTGGGCGGCGGGCCCGGCGGCCTGGGCGATGCGCTGGGCGAGCGCGAGGATCTGGTCGTCACCGGCCTGGACCTGGGCCTCGGCCGTCCGGCGCAGCTCGGCGAGGCGCTCCTCGACGGCCGCGAAGCGCCGGGTGTCGAAGAGCCGGCCGAGGAGCCGGCCGCGCGCCTCGGCGTCGGCGCGCAGGAAGCGGGCGAAGTCGCCCTGGGGCAGCAGGACCACCTGGCAGAACTGCTCACGGCTCATGCCGACGAGCTGGGTGATCTCCTCCCCGATCTCCTGGTGCGACCGGCTGAGCGCCCGCCAGCCGTCCTCGGGGTCGTACTCGCGCAGATGGCTCTGCGCCTTCTCCGTGGTGTGGCCCCCGCCCCGCTTCTTGGGGCGGGGCTGGGCCGGGCGCCGGGTGATCTCCAGGCGGCGCCCGCCGACGGTGAGGTCGAGCAGGACCTCGGTCGGCAGGTCCGCCGGGGCGTGGTCGCTGCGGAGCGAGGTGCCCGGGTTCTGCCGGGCGCCGGGAACCGCCCCGTAGAGGGCGTAGCAGACGGCGTCCAGGACGGAGGTCTTGCCGGCGCCGGTCGGCCCGTGGAGCAGGAAGAGCCCGGCGGCGGAGAGCGCGTCGAAGTCGATCTCCTGGGTGCCGCCGAAGGGGCCGAACGCGGTGACGCGGAGGGTGTGGAGCCTCACCGGTTCACCTCGCGCACGCCGTCGTCCACCCGGACGTGGTCGAAGGCGCCCCGCAGCACCGCCCGCTCCTGCTCGTCGGTCCCGGCGCCGCCGCGCACATGGGCCACGAAGTCCTCCGCGATGGTCTGGTCGTCGCGGCCGCGCAGCCGGCGGGCGTACGAGCGGTCCGGGTCCTCGGGTGCCCGCTCCGGTTCGAAGACGAGGGCGAGGGTGTGCGGGAACCGCTCGGTGAGGCGGGCCATCGGATCGGCGGGGCGGACCGGGTCGGTGAGGGTGGCCTCCACCCAGGCGTCCTCGTGGCGGTCGAGCGCGGGGTCGTCCAGCAGGTCGTCCAGCCGGCCGCGCAGCCGGGCGAGGCGGCGGGGCACCGGGCAGTCGATCCGTTCGCCGGTGACGGCGCCGGAGGCGTCCAGGTCGATCAGCCACATGGTCTTGCGGTGGGTGGCCTCGGAGAACGAGTAGGCGAGCGGCGAGCCGGAGTAGCGGACCCGGTCGGTGACGGCCTGGCAGCCGTGGAGGTGGCCGAGGGCCACGTAGTCGACGCCGTCGAAGACCCCGGCCGGGACCGCGGCGACGCCGCCGACGGTGATGTCTCGCTCGCTGTCGCTGGGCTCCCCGCCGGCGACGAAGGCGTGGGCGAGGACGACGGACCGGGTGGAGCCGGGGCGGGCGGCGAGGTCGGCGCGGACGCGGTCCATGGCGGCGGTCAGCACGGCCTCGTGCCCGGCGCGCTCGGCCTTGAAGACGTCCTTCACCAGGGCGGGTTCCAGGTAGGGCAGCCCGTAGAACGCCACGTCGCCGTGCGCGTCGGGGATGACGACGGGCGTGGCGCAGTGCGCGGGGTCGGTGCGCAGGTGGATGCCGGCCCGGTCGATGAGCCCGGCGCCGACGCCGAGGCGGCGGGCGGAGTCGTGGTTGCCGGAGATCATCACCGTGGGCACCCCGGCGGCGGCGAGCCGGTGCAGGGCGTCGTCGAAGAGCTGGACGGCGCTGAGCGGGGGCACCGCCCTGTCGTACACGTCCCCGGCCACCACGACGACGTCGACCTCGTGCTCGGCGACGGTGGCGACCAGGTGGTCGAGGTAGGCGGCCTGGGCGTCGAGCAGGGGGACCCGGTGGAAGGACCGGCCGAGGTGCCAGTCCGATGTGTGCAGAATCCTCAAGACCCGGCTCCGGTCCGCATGTACTTCCTCCGCCCCTGTGCCCTCACGCCCCACAGTCTCCCATCCCGCCGGGGCCCCGGGGCCGCGGCCGGGAAAGCCGGGCCCGCTGCGCGCCCCCCGTCAGGCGTCGTCGTACGCCTCGCCGCCCAGCTCGACGCGCGCCTCGCCCGCCGTCGCGTCGGCCAGCCAGCGGCGGAATGCCTCGACATCGGCGTCCGGCAGCGCGATCTCGATGGTCACGTCGGCCGCGTACCGGACGTCGCGCACAGTCCGTCCGGTGGCGCGGAGTTCGTTCTCCAGCCTGCCCGCCCGCTGGTGGCCGACGGTGACGGTGGCGAGCCGGAAGCGGCGGCGGGTGCGGGTGCCGAGGGCGTCGAGGGCTTCGCCGACCACTCCCCCGTACGCCCTGATCAGCCCGCCGGCGCCCAGCTTCACCCCGCCGTAGTAGCGGGTGACGACGGCGACGGCGTAGCAGACCTCGCGGCGGGTGAGCATCTGGAGCATGGGGACTCCGGCGGTGCCGCCGGGCTCGCCGTCGTCGCTCGCCTTCTGCACGGAGGCGTCGGCGCCGATCACGTACGCGTAGCAGTTGTGCGTGGCGGTCGGATGCTCCTTGCGGACGCGGGCGATGAACTCCTGCGCCTCCTCCTCGGTGGCCGCGGGGGCGAGCGCGCAGATGAAGCGGGACCGGTTGATCTCGCTCTCGTGCACGCCCGCGCGGGCGACGGTCCGGTACTCCTCCTGCATCCCGCCACCCTATGCGCACCTGCGGGAATGGCCGGGGCGGGCCGCCGGTTGTCCGGTGCATGTACGCAGACACGGAGACGATCCGCAGGATCCTGGAAGACACCGGCGACACCTGGGCGGTGGTGGGGCTGTCCAACAACCGCTCGCGCGCGGCCTACGGGGTCGCCGAGGTGCTCCAGCGCTTCGGCAAGCGCGTGGTCCCGGTGCACCCGAAGGCGGAGCGGGTGCACGGCGAGGAGGGGTACGCCTCGCTGGCGGACATCCCGTTCCCGGTGGACGTGGTCGACGTCTTCGTCAACAGCGACCTGGCGGGCGCGGTGGCCGACGAGGCGGTCGCCCGGGGCGCCCGGGCCGTCTGGTTCCAGCTCGGCGTGGTCGACGATCAGGCGTACGCGCGCACCCGGGCGGCCGGCCTGGACATGGTCATGGACCGCTGCCCCGCCATCGAGATCCCGCGCCTCGGTTAGGGCGCTTCGGGGGCCCGCATCCCCAGTCCGTCGAGGATCACCGCGCCCGGCAGGGCGCCCAGCGCCTTGCCGGTCACGATCAGCTTGCCCCGGCGCGAGCCGCTGCCGATGAGGACCCACTCCTCGTCCACGACGGCGGAGTCGATGAGGAGAGGCCAGGCGGCGGGGAGCCCGATGGGCGTGATGCCGCCGTACTCCATGCCGGTCTCGCCGACCGCGGTGTCCATCGAGGCGAAGCGCGCCTTGCGCAGTCCGAGGTGCTTGCGGGCGACGCCGTTCACATCGACGCGGGAGTGCGACAGGACGAGGCAGGCGGCGAGGGTGACGTCGGCGCCGCGCTTCCCGGAGAGGACGACGCAGTTCGCCGAGTGGTCGAGCAGGTCGGCCCCGTGGTGGGCGACGAAGGCCGCGGTGTCGGCGATCTCCGGGTCGGTGTCGACGTGCAGGACCTGATCGGGGGTGATGCCGCTCCAGCCCGTGCGCACCGCCTCGGCCACCGGTGCGGTGAGCAGGTCCTGACGGTCGACGGCGGGACTGGCGTTCTCGAAGGAGCCGATGGGTGCGCGCATGCGCGTCACGCTAGCAGCGCCGTGGACGGGGGTGTGCGGCGTCTCATCCGACGGGCGGAACGCTGACGACCATGGTGAGTTCGACCGGTTCGGTGCCGTCGTTGCGGTAGGCGTGCGGGTGGTGCGCCTCGAAGGTGGCGGAGGTGCCGGCGCCCATCTCGTAGGGGGTTTCGGCGACGACGAGCGTGAGCGTTCCGGCGGTGACGTGGAGGAGTTCGACCGTGCCCTCGGGGTGCGGGTCGGAGCGGCTGCCCTCGCCGGGCATCAGCCGCCAGGAACAGAGTTCGAGGGGGCCCCGGGCGTCCGTGCCGACCAGGAGCGTGGTGCCGCTGCCCGCGTCGGTGGACCAGAGGCGGACGGTCTGGTCGGCGGGGACCAGGCGGACCGGTGAGCCCTGTTCGTAGTCGAGCAGGGTGGTGATGCTGACGCCGAGCGCGTCGGCCAGCTTGACGGTGGTGCCGACGCTCGGATTGGTGCGGGCCTGCTCGATCTGGATGATCATGCCGCGGCTGACCCCGGCGCGTGCGGCCAACTGGTCCAGGGTGAAGCCGCGTTCACCGCGCCAGCGCTTGAGGTTGCGCGCGAGGGACTGGGTCAGCTGATCGAGGTCAGTCACGTTCCGTCCAATATTCTGTATGACACGGTCCAGCATTCTGTACTACGGTGCGGTGTACCCATTCGTTCATCGCACTGTACTGCGAGGCCCCCATGACCGCGTTGTTCGCCCTGGCCACCAGCCTCCTGTGGGGGCTGGCCGACTTCGGGGGCGGCCTGCTGACCCGGCGTACGCCGGCGCTGACCGTGGTCGTGGTCTCGCAGATCATCGCGGCGGCGGTGCTCGGCGTGATCGTGACCGCCTCGGGCGGCTGGAGCGAGGCGGGGCCCCGGCTCTGGTACGCGGTCGTGGCCGGGGTCGTCGGACCGGTGGCGATGCTCTGCTTCTACCAGGCGCTGGCGCTCGGCCCGATGGGCGTGGTCTCCCCGCTCGGCTCGCTCGGCGTCGCCGTTCCGGTGGGCATCGGGCTGATCGCCGGGGAGCGCCCGGACCTCCTCCAGGGCGCCGGGGTCGCGGTGGCCGTGGTGGGCATCGTGCTGGCGGGCGGCCCGCAGCTGCGCGGTGCGCCGGTGCAGCGGCGCGCGGTGCTGCTGACGCTGGTGGCGGCCTTCGGCTTCGGGGGCGTGATGTCGCTGATCGCCCATGCGTCGACCACGGTGACCGGGCTGTTCCTCGCCCTCTTCGTGCAGCGCGTCACCAACGTGGCGGTGGGCGGCGGGGCGCTGTACGTCTCCGTGCGGCGCGGCGGCAGGGCGCTGCCCGAGGACGGGGGCGCCGCGGCGGTCCGGGCGGCGCTGCCCGCGCTGGCGTTCGTCGGCCTCGCGGACGTGGCGGCCAACGGCACGTACTCCACGGCCGCCCAGCACGGCCCGGTCACCGTCGCCGCCGTGCTGGCGTCGCTCTACCCGGTGGTGACGGCCCTGGCCGCGCGCGGGTTCCTGAAGGAGCGGCTGCGGGGCGTGCAGGCGGCGGGCGCTGGGCTGGCCCTGGTGGGCACGGTGCTGCTCGCGACGGGGTGAGCCCCGCGCTCAGCCCTCTTCGAGCCGGGCCACGGCGAGGAGTTGTTCCGGGGTGACGCCCTCGGGGATCGGGACCGGGGCCGGTGTCCGCAGGGGCGGCTGCCAGCCCTTCTCCGGGTCCCAGCCCCGTACGACACGGGCGGGCGCTCCGGCCACCACCGCCCGGTCGGGCACCTCGCCCCGGACCACGGCCCCGGCCGCCACGACGACGTTGCGGCCGAGGCGGGCGCCGGGCAGGATCACCGCGCCGGTGCCGATCCAGCAGCCCGGGCCGATGGACACGGGCCGCATCCGGGGCCACTGCTTGCCGACCGGCTGGTGCGGGTCGTCGTAGCTGTGGTTGGTCGAGGTGATGTAGACGTAGGGACCGCAGTACGTGTCCGCGCCGATGGTCACCGTGGTGTCGGCGACGACATGGCTGCCCCGGCCGAGCACGACACCGTCGCCCAGGGTGAGGATCGGGTCGGGGCCGAGGTCCAGGTCGGGCATGAGTCCCGCGGTCAGCGTGACCTGTTCGCCGATGATGCAGTGGTCGCCCAGTTCGATCCACGGCTCCCCGAAGACCGTGCCCTGCGGGAACGCCAGCCGGGTGCCCTCGCCGATCCGGGCGAAGCGCAGCCCTCCGGGGTGCTCGGCGGTGACCGCGCCCGCCTCGCGCGCCCAGCGCCAGCAGCGGTGGACGACGCCGGACAGGGCGCGCCGCCGCCAGGCGGTGAGGCGGGCGAGCGGACTCCGGTTCTTCGGCACGCGCTCACCGTAAGCCGCGCCCACCGGACGGGCTGCGGGACGGGCCTGTGATCTTCACCCCAACAGAGGGCGGCGCCGCCTCGTCGCATACGGTTTCACCGGCGGCGACCGACGGCACCGGAGCACGGAGGAACGGGCGATGGCGGAGCAGGCGATGATCATGGGCATCGGCGGCAAGGAGCCGGTCATCGACGCGGAGGCGTTCACCGCCCCGACGTCGGTGGCGATCGGCGACATCACCATGGCGGCGGGCTCCAGCCTCTGGTACCAGGCGGTGCTGCGCGCGGACTGCGGGCCCATCGTGATCGGCGCGGACTCCAACATCCAGGACAACTGCAGCGTCCACGTCGACCCCGGCTTCGAGGTGACGGTCGGCGAGCGGGTCTCGGTCGGCCACAACGCCGTCCTGCACGGCTGCACCATCGAGGACGACGTCCTCATCGGCATGGGGGCCACCGTCCTCAACGGCGCGCACATCGGCGCGGGCTCACTGGTCGCGGCGCAGGCCCTCGTACCGCAGGGGATGCGCGTGCCGCCGGGGTCACTGGTCGCGGGCGTCCCGGCGAAGGTGAAGCGGCAGCTGACCGAGGAGGAGCTGGAAGGCGTCCGCTTCAACGCGGTGGGTTACGTGGAGCTGGCCAAGGCCCACCGCGAAGCCTGCGGGGGCTGAGGGGCCACCGGGCCCGTCGGCTCAGTCCGCGACCGGCACGGTGCCCGGCTCCGGCTCGGCGGCCGCGGCGGAGTGCGCGGCGGCGGCTTTCTTGGCGCGGTTCTTGAGGACCAGCATGGAGGCGAGGCCGATCAGGACCGCGATGGCCAGGCCGAGGTAGGAGAACCGCTTGAGCCACGCCTCGGCGACGACGCCCACCGAGTAGATGACGGCCGTGGTGCCGCCCGCCCAGGCGATCCCGCCGAGCACGTTGGCGATGAGGAACTTCCAGTACGGCATGTGCAGCACACCGGCCAGCGGACCGGCGAAGATGCGCAGCAGGGCGACGAAGCGGCCGAAGAAGACGGCCCACATGCCCCACTTCTGGAAGGACCGCTCGGCCAGGCCGATCTGGCTCTCACCGAAGTGCTTGGGGAACTTCCCGCCGAGCCAGGCCAGCAGCGGCCGCCCGCCCTTGCGGCCGATCGCGTAACCGATCGAGTCCCCGATCACGGCTCCGGCGGTGGCGCAGGCGCCGAGGATCCAGGGGTTGATGCCGTCGTGGCTCGCGGCCAGCAGGGCGGCGCTGACCAGGACGATCTCACCGGGCAGCGGGATGCCCAGGCTCTCCAGCCCGATCACGGCGCCCACCAGGATGTAGACGCTGATCGCGGGTACGGTCTCCAGCCACTCCTGGATGTGCAACGCCGGTTCCTCCGTAGTGATGTCCTGTCGCCCGCCGGACACTCATCGGCGCACCGCGGGAAGCCTACCCTCAGCTTCACGGAGGCGGACAGCGAGAAGGGCCGCCGGTGCGGGGCGGCCCTTCCGTCACGGACACCGCCCGCGGCTCAGGAGTTCGGGCGCAGCGTCCAGACCACGGTCATCTCACCGGTGACGGCGCCGTCGCCGCGCCGGATCTCCACGGTCACCGGGAATTCGGGGCGCTCGCCCGCGTCGAGTTCGGCGACGACGTCGGCGGCGGGGCGGCCGAGGACGGCGGTCGCGGTGACCTCGCCCATGGCCAGCTTCTTGTAGCCGATCTCGGCGCCGACCGCGAGCGGCACGGCCCGGGAGAGCTGGTCGCCGAAGGCTGCGATGACGATCGCACCGCTCGCCGACTCGGCCAGCGTGAACATCGCTCCGGCGTGCGGTCCGCCGATGTGGTTGTGGTAATCGGCCTGGTCCGGCATGCGGACCACCGCGCGGTCGGCGGTGGACTCCAGGAATTCGAGGTTGAGGGTCCGGACCATGGGAACCGTGGCGGCGAGCATCTCGCCCGCGGTCATCTGTTCAGCGCTCATGGGCGGGATGTTACTCATGGGTAGACAGCTTTGGCCATGCCTCTGCGGCCACGCACCGGCCGGGCCGCCGCCTCGCCTTCACCGTTCGCACACGGGGGCGGACGTAGCACGCGGGGCGGGGCACCTCTATCGTTACTCGCCATGTGGCCAGGACAGCAGCCGCCCGGGGGCGAGCAGAACCCGCAGGACCAGAACCAGAACCCGTACCAGCAGCCGGGGTACCAGCAGCCGAATCCCTATCAGCAGCCGGGATATCAGCAGCAGGGCCAGCCGGGGCAGCCCGGTTACGGCTACCCGCAGCAGGGCGGGCAGGGGGGGTACGGACAGCCCAACCCGTACCAGCAGCCGACGGTTCCGCAGTACGCGGTGCCCGGTCCGCCCGGCGACCCGCAGCCGGGCAATGACAAGAAGAAGACGACGGTCATCGCCATCGTCGCGGCGACCGCGGTCGTGGTGGCCGCCGCGGTCACCGGTGTCATCGTGCTGAACAAGGACGACGACAAGGACGGCAAGAACGTCGCCGAAGGCAAGAAGTCGTCCGCGCCCGCCAAGCCGTCCGGCTCCGCCTCGCCCGAGGAGAACCCGCGCGGCGGCGAGGACGCCAAGCCGCTGATCGCGGGCTGGAAGGTCGTGACGAACCCCAAGTGGGGCACCCAGTTCGACGTGCCGGGCGACTGGGAGGTGTCGCCGCCCACCACGCAGTCCTACTTCGAGGACGAGAAGAAGAACGACGGCCTGCCGCTCATCGGATTCAGCGCGCCGGCGGACCTCAAGCAGGAGTGGTGCACCGACGACGCCGACAAGGACGGCACCAAGGACAAGTACAGCCTGGCCGGCACCGGCACCCGGGGTGCGCAGGGCGCCACGGACCCGGACGTGAACGCCCGTAACGAGGCGGGCACCTGGGCCTGGGCCGCGTTCGCGCAGCACATGCCGAAGAAGACCATCAAGATCAGCAAGGCCAAGCAGTACACCACCAAGTCGGGGCTGACCGGCAGCCTGGTCACCGCGACCGCGCCGAACGTCACCAAGCGCTCCAAGTGCAGCAGCGACGGCAAGACGTACGCCTTCACGTTCAAGAACAAGAAGAACGAGTTCGCCTCGTGGGTGCTGTACGCCGCCGCGGGCGTGGACGACGAGCTGCCGAACGCGACGATCGAGAAGATCCTCAGCACCGTGCGGCTGGTGCCGGTGGTCGACCCCGACGGCGATTCCTGACGCCGGTCCGGGAACTCATTTGCACAACCGGGCGGCGGCCGCGATAGTCCCTGGGTGACCGACGCAGCCGCCCCCGCCCCCCGCACCACCCGACCCGTCCCGGCGGGCCGCAATTACCGGCTGCTGACCGCCGCCTCGATCATCACCGCCCTGGGCACCCACGGCGCGCTGATCGCGGCGGCGTTCGCGGTTCTCCAGACGGGTGGCGACGGCGGTGACGTCGGTCTCGTCGCCGCCGCCAGGACGGTGCCGCTGGTGCTGTTCCTGCTCATCGGCGGGGCGATAGCCGACCGCGTGCCGCGCCACCGGGTGATGGTCGCGGCCAACACCCTCAACTGCGTCTCGCAGGGCCTCTTCGCCCTGCTGGTCCTGGCCGGCGATCCGAAGCTGTGGCAGATGATGCTGCTCACCGCGCTCTGCGGCACCGGGCAGGCGTTCTTCAGCCCGGCCGCCGAGGGCATGCTCATGTCCAGCGTCAGCGGCGAGCAGGCGAGCCGTGCCTTCGCGCTCTTCCGGATGTCCACGCAGGGCGCCGCGATCGGCGGCGCCGCCCTCGGTGGCGCCATGATCGCGGCCATGGACCCCGGCTGGGTGCTCGCCGTCGACGCGGCGGCCTTCGCGGTCGCCGGAGCCCTGCGCGCCTTCCTCGACGTCAGCCACATCCCGGCCCGCGAGCCCGGCGGCGGGCTGCTCGCGGACCTGCGGGACGGCTGGCAGGAGTTCACCGGCCGCCCGTGGCTCTGGTCCATCGTCGCCCAGTTCTCCGTGGTGGTCGCCGCCGTCGGGGCCGCCGAGGCGGTCTACGGTCCGCTGGTCGCCCGCGACTCGCTCGGCGGCGCCCGGCCCTGGGGCTTCGCGCTCGCGGCTTTCGGCGTCGGCAACCTGGCCGGGGCGCTGCTGATGATGCGGTGGAAGCCGCGTCGGCTGCTGCTGGCCGGGACGCTCTGCGTCTTTCCGCTTGCCCTGCCGTCGGCCGGGCTCGCGGTGCCGCTGTCGGCGACCTGGCTCTGCCTGGTGATGTTCGTCAGCGGTACGGCGATCGAGGTGTTCGGCGTCTCCTGGATGACCGCCATGCACCAGGAGATCCCGGAGGAGAAGCTGTCGCGCGTCTCGGCCTACGACTGGTTCGGCTCGGTGGCCATGGTGCCGGTCGCCACCGCGCTCGCCGGGCCGGTCGAGTCGCTGGTCGGGCGCTCCCAGGCGCTGTGGGGGTGCGCGGGCCTGGTCGTGCTCGTCACGGGGCTGGTGCTGCTGGTTCCGGACGTACGCAATCTGACCCGGCGGACCGGGACGGTCGAGGTGGCCGCCGCCCCGCTCGTGCCGCCCGCCTCAGCCGATGCCGAAGGCGCCGTCGGGCGGCTCGGGTGACGCCACCGCGTCCTCGTCCCCGACCGGCCGGGCCCCGTTGACGAACGCGGCCAGCGACGCGCCGTGCTCCACCCGCGCCGCGAACGCGTCCGCCGCGCACCGGCGGGCCAGACCCGGTACGTCGATGGGGGCGCGGGAGGCGACCAGGATCACGTTGCCGAAGCGGCGGCCGCGCAGCACACCCGGCTCCGCGATCAGCGCCAGCTCGGCGAAGACCGCCGCGAAGGTGGCCAGCTGGGAGCGCAGGAAGCCGAACGGCGGCCCGTCGGCCAGGTTCGCGGCGTAGATCCCGTCCGGCCGCAGCGCCCGCGCCGCCGCCCGGGCGTACGGGACCGAGGTGAGGTGGGCGGGGACCCGGGACCCGCCGAAGACGTCCGCGATCATGAGGTCGACCGACCCGGGAGCGGTGCCCTCCAGCCGGGCGCGGGCGTCCGCCGCGTGCACGGTGATGCCGCTGTCCGCGGGCAGCGGCAGATGCTCCGCGACGAGGCCGAGCAGACCCCGGTCCGCGTCCGCCACCTCCTGCCGGGAGCCGGGCCGGGTGGCCGCGACGTAGCGGGGCAGGGTGAGGCCGCCGCCGCCCAGGTGCAGGACGTCCAGCGGCTCGCCCGGGGCCGCGGCGCAGTCCACGACGTGGCCGAGCCGGCGGGCGTACTCGAACTCCAGGTGCTCGGGCGCGTCGAGGTCGACGTAGGACTGCGGGGCGCCGTCGACCGTGAGCAGCCAGGCCCGCTCCCGGTCCACGTCCGGGAGGAGGCGTGCGGTGCCGTGGTCCACGTCCCGGATGACGGGTATCGACTCGTTCACTCCCCCATTGTGCGGGCCGGCCTCCCCCGGCCCGACGGCGGACGGGCCCGCCTCCCCCTGGAGCGGGGAAGACGGGCCCGGGGCCCGTGCGGCTCAGAGCAGCTCCGTGACGGTGCCGGCGCCGACCGTGCGGCCGCCCTCGCGGATCGCGAAGCCCAGGCCCGGCTCCAGCGGGACGTCCCGGCCCAGCTCCACGGTCATGGTGACCGTGTCGCCGGGGCGCGCGACGGCCGCCTCGCCGAGGTCCACGTCGCCGACCACGTCGGCCGTGCGGATGTAGAACTGCGGCCGGTAGCCGGTGGTGACCGGGGTCGTGCGGCCGCCCTCGCGCCCCGACAGGACGTACACCCGCGCGGTGAAGCGCCGGCTAGGGGTGACGCTGCCGGGCGCCGCGACGACGTGGCCGCGGCGCACGCGGTCGCGCTCGACGCCGCGCAGCAGCAGCGCCACGTTGTCGCCGGCCTCGGCGGACTCCATCGGCTTGCCGAAGGTCTCCAGGCCGGTGACGACCGTCTCGATGTCCGGGCCGAGCACCGACACCCGGTCGCCGACGCGGACCGTGCCGCGCTCCACGGCGCCGGTGACGACCGTGCCCCGGCCGGTGATGGTCAGGACGTTCTCCACCGGCAGCAGGAACGGCGCGTCGGTGTAGCGCACGGGCATCGGCACATAGGTGTCGACGGCGTCGAGCAACGCCTCCACGGCCCCGGTCCAGCGCGGGTCGCCCTCCAGCGCCCGCAGCCCCGACACCCGGACGACCGGCACGGTGTCGCCGCCGTAGCCGTGCGCGGACAGCAGCTCGCGGACCTCCAGCTCCACGAGGTCGGTCAGCTCGGGGTCGCCCGCGTCCGCCTTGTTGAGCGCGACCACGATGTGGTCGACGCCCACCTGGCGGGCGAGCAGGACGTGCTCGGCGGTCTGCGGCATGATCCCGTCGACCGCGGAGACGACGAGGATCGCCCCGTCGAGCTGGGCGGCCCCGGTGACCATGTTCTTGATGTAGTCGGCGTGGCCCGGCATGTCGATGTGCGCGTAGTGCCGGGTGCCGGTCTCGTACTCGACGTGCGCGATGTTGATGGTGATGCCGCGCTGCGCCTCCTCGGGCGCGCGGTCGATGCGGTCGAAGGGGACGAAGGTGCCGGTGCCGCGGTCGCTGAGCACCTTGGTGATGGCGGCGGTGAGGGTCGTCTTGCCGTGGTCGACGTGGCCCATGGTGCCGATGTTGAGGTGCGGCTTGGTGCGCACGTATGCCGTCTTGGGCATGGGTTCATTCCTTGGGATGCGAAGCGTGACGTGAGGACCCCGGGGCCGGCCGACCCTCCCCTCGCGGGGTCCGCCGGACGGCCGGGGGAGGGTCAGCTTCGGGCGCCGCCGAGGGGCGCTGCGGCAGCGGTGACCGCTGCGGCGACAACTGCTGCGAGGGTGCGCACGGCAGCCTTCGGCGCGTCCGCGACTGCGGACGGCGCTGCGAGGAAGGCGTACCGGGACATGCGCCGATCATCTCCGAAGGGCCGTCCGCCCGTCGAGCGAATTACGGCGGGGCGTACGGGGATTGGCTGCGGGCGGCCGCGCCTCCCGCGGGTGCGCATTACGGCGATCACACACCTTTGTCGGTTACTCTCCCCGAATGCTCGACACCGTCCCCGCCACCCGGCCCTCCCCCGGCCTCGCCGTGCGCTGCGCGCGGGTGCTGCTGTCGCCGTGGTCCCGGCTCTCGCTGCTCGTCGCCGTGCTGGTGGCCGCCGCGACGGCCATGGTGCTGCTGGAGCCTCAGCAACTGCTGACCTCCGGCAGACTCGGGCAGCTGAGCGGTGGTTCGACGGCGGTGGTGCTCTTCGGACTCGCGTACGGCGTCTGCACGGTGGCGTTCGTGCCGCGTCCGCTGCTGAACCTCGCGGCGGGGGCCCTGTTCGGGGCTCAGGCGGGCCTCGCGGCGGCGATCGGCGGCACGGTGCTGGGGGCGGGGGTCTCCTTCATGCTCGGCCGGGTCCTGGGCCAGGACGCGCTGCGCACGCTGGTGCGGGGGCGCTGGCTGCGGGCGGCGGACGGCCAGCTGAGCCGGCACGGCTTCCGCTCGATGCTGGCGCTGCGACTCTTCCCCGGGGTGCCGTTCGCGGCCGCCAACTACTGCGCGGCCGTCTCACGCATGGGCTATCCGCCGTTCCTCGTGGCGACGGGCCTGGGCTCGATCCCGAACACGGCCGCCTACGTGGTGGCGGGCAGCGAGGCGTCGTCGCCGACCTCGCCCGCGTTCCTGGCGGCGATGGGCTTCATCGTGCTGACCGGGGCCGGAGCGGTCGTGGTCGCCTGGCGCCGCCGTCACCGCCTGGGCGGCTGAGGCGACGGGGCGGGGCGCGCGGGGGGTGTCGCCGGGCGTTCACCCGGGGGCGATACGCTGCCCGCGACCGACAGACGAGACAGGGCCCGGCCGGGTCCCGTTCTCGCACGACCGCACACCGCACGCCGCCTGCGCCCGACGCCGGCGGCCGGCGCACGAATACCCCGGGATGGCCCAAGCCCCATGAGCTGGTTCGAATCGTTCGTCCTCGGCCTCGTCCAGGGACTGACCGAGTTCCTCCCGATCTCCTCCAGCGCGCACCTGCGGCTCACCGCGGCGTTCGCCGACTGGCAGGACCCGGGCGCGGCCTTCACCGCGATCACCCAGATCGGCACGGAGGCCGCGGTCCTCATCTACTTCCGCAAGGACATCGCGCGGATCGTCTCGGCGTGGTTCAGGTCGCTGACGGACCGTTCGATGCGCGGCGACCACGACGCCAAGATGGGCTGGCTGGTCATCGTCGGCTCCATCCCGATCGGCGTGCTCGGCCTGGCGTTCCAGGACCAGATCGAGGGCCCGTTCCGCGATCTGCGGCTGATCGCCACCACCCTGATCGTGATGGGCATCGTGCTCGGCTTCGCCGACCGGATGGCCGCCCGCGACGAGAAGGGCGGCAGGCACCGGGCCGGCAAGCAGCGCAAGACCCTGCGCGAGCTGGGCGTCAAGGACGGCCTCATCTACGGCTGCTGCCAGGCGATGGCCCTCGTCCCCGGCGTCTCGCGGTCCGGGGCCACGATCAGCGGTGGTCTGCTGATGGGCTACACCCGGGAGGCGGCGGCGCGCTACTCGTTCCTGCTCGCGGTCCCGGCGGTGCTCGCCTCGGGCGTCTTCGAGCTGAAGGACGCGGGCGAGGGGCACGTCTCCTGGGGTCCGACGATCTTCGCGACGGTCATCGCGTTCGGGGTGGGGTACGCGGTCATCGCGTGGTTCATGAAGTTCATCACCACGAAGAGCTTCATGCCGTTCGTGATCTACCGGATCATCCTGGGCGTGCTGCTCTTCGTCCTCGTCGGCGCCGGTGTGCTGAGCCCGCACGCGGGCGAGTCCGCGGGCTGACCGCCTGGTGCGCGGCCCCCGGGCGGGCCGGGGGCCGCGCATGCGTCAGATCTGCGTGTCGCCGGGGCCCTCGGCGCCGAACTGCTCGGCGCGCAGGGCGAGGTCCTGGAGCACGTCCGCCGAGGTGACGTCCGTCTGCCCGGAGTCGTGGACCTGGGCCAGCATGGCGAACGCCAGGGTGAACGCCCCGACGAGCTGTTCCACCGCTCCCCCGACCTCGCGTCCGACGACCACCACCACGTCCTCGACGGTGGCGTCCTCGGGGATGGCGATGCGGGGCATGGTCTCGTTGAGTAGGGCGGTCACCACGGTCGAGTCCGTGTCGGCGTCGTCGCGGTCCGGGTTCTCCTCCAGCAGCCGGCGCATCTCCCCCGCCTCGGTGAGGATGCCGACCACACGCTTCACCACTTCGCTCTGCTCCATACCGCGAGCATAGGCGCAGCCGGACCGGCCCAGAGGGACAAACGACGTGCTGGGTCACGCCGTGCCGGGGCCCGGACGGCCGTCTCCGCCTCGGCACCGGTGACCGCGCCGCCGTAGCGTACGAAGCAGGTACGGACGGCGGAGAGGAACCCATGAGCGGCACCGAGCTTCCCGTGATCGCGGCGGTCGACGGCTCCTCGCACAGCTTCGACGCGCTGGACTGGGCGGCCCGTGAGGCGGTCGTACGGGACTGGCCGCTGCTCATCGTGCATGTCCGGCAGCTGACCCGGCGCACCGGCCAGGAGGTGCAGGAGCGGGAGGCGGGCGAGCTGCTGGCCTCGGCCGTGCGCCGGGTGGCGCAGGTCGCTCCGGGGCTGCGCCCCACGACGCTCGCACCGCTCGACTTCCCGTCGGCGGCGCTGGTCTCGCTGAGCCGGGACGCCTCGCTGCTGGTGGTCGGCTCGCGAGGGCTCGGCGGGTTCCGGTCCCTGATGCTGGGCTCCAACAGCCTGGCGACGGCCTCCATGGCGAAGTGCCCCGTGGTGGTCGTGCACGGCGGGCGGGACGACGAGGAGACGGCGGCCGAGGGGGCCGGCGAGGTCTTCCCGGACATCGTCGCCGGGGTGGCCGCCGACGAGAGCAGCGAAGGGGTGCTGGACTTCGCCTTCGAGACGGCGGCGGCACACCCGGGCGCCCGGCTGCGCATCGTGCACGGCTGGACGATGTTCTCGTCCATGCTGTCCGGCGGGCCGGTCTTCGACCGGGACGCGGCGGCGGACGCGGCAGAACGGTCGCTGGCGGAGCTGACGGCCGGCTGGCGTGCCGCGTACCCCCAGGTCGAGGTCATGAAGGAGCCCGTCAACGGCTCCGCGACACGCACACTCGTCACCGCGTCCGCGACGGCTTCGCTGACCGTCCTCGGACGGCGGCGGGGCGGTGAGTCGCTGGGGCTCGGGCTGTCGCCGGTGGCGCACACGACCCTCACGCACGCGATGGGCCCGGTGGCCGTCGTCCCCTGCTGACAGCCTGGCCGCGTCCACCGGTCCACACTGGGGAAGAAGATCGGGACCGGAATGCGGACGGACCCGCCTGAGGGTGGGGCGAGGAGGCGTGGCATGGGGTCGTGGGCCGGGTGGCACGAGCGGGGCGCACGGGTGCTGGACCGGACGCCGGGGCGCGCGGCCGCGGCGCTGGTGGCCGGTGCGCTGCCGGCCCTGGCCTTCCCCGCGCCCTCGCTGTGGTGGTTCGCCCATGTGTGCCTGGTCCCGCTGCTGTTGCTGGTCCGGTCCGCCGGCACGGGCCGCCGGGCGGCCCGCGACGCGTGGCTGGGCGGCACGGGTTACATGATCGCCGTGCACCACTGGCTGATGCCGAGCCTGCACGTGTTCATCGTGCTCCTCGCGGCGCTGCTGGGTCTGCTGTGGGCTCCGTGGGGGCTGCTGGCGCACCGGCTGCTGCGCGGCCCGCTGAGCGGGCGGGCGGCGGTCGCTGCGGTGGTCCTGGTGCCGTGCGGCTGGCTGATGATCGAGCTGGTGCGGTCCTGGGAGGCGCTGGGCGGCCCGTGGGGGCTGCTCGGGGCGAGCCAGTGGCAGGTGGAACCGGCGCTCCGGCTGGCCTCGGTGGGCGGGGTGTGGCTGGTGAGCCTGCTGGTGGTGGCGGTGAACACGGCGGTGACCGTGCTGCTGGTGCACTCCGCCGCCCGGACGGTGGCCGCCGTGTCGCTCCTGGCGGGGGCGCTGGTGGCCGGGGCGGCCTGGGTGTGGGCGCCGCAGCCGGAACGGACGGGTACCGCCAGGGTGGCCGTCGTGCAGCCCGGGATCGTGGAGGGGCCGGGCAGCGTGCAGCGGAGGTTCGCCCTCGGCGAGGAGCTGACGCGGTCGCTCGCGGGCAAGGGCGTCGACCTGGTGGTGTGGGGCGAGAGCAGCGTCGGCGCGGACCCGGTCCGGCGGCCGGACATCGCGGCCCGGCTCGCGGCGCTGTCGCGGGCGGTGGGCGCGGACGTCCTGGTGAACGTGGACGCCCGGCAGACCGACGCGGCGGGGCGCACCGGGATCTTCAAGAGCGCCGTGCTGGTCGGGCCCCAGGGGCTCACCGGGGACCGGTACGACAAGATGCGGCTCGTACCGTTCGGCGAGTACATCCCGGCCCGGTCGGCCCTCGGCTGGGCGACCTCGATGGGCCGGGCGGCGGGCGAGGACCGGCTGCGCGGCACGGGCCCGGTCACGATGCGGGTGCCCGGCGCGGGCGGACTGCGCCTCGGCCCGCTGGTCTGCTTCGAGTCCGCGTTCCCGGACATGAGCCGGCGTCTGGTCCGGGACGGGGCGGGGCTCCTGGTCGCCCAGTCCTCCACGTCGTCCTTCCAGCACGGCTGGGCGCCGGGCCAGCACGCCTCGCTCGCCGCGCTGCGGGCGGCGGAGAGCGGCCGCCCGATGGTGCACGCCACCCTCACGGGCGTGAGCGCGGTGTACGGCCCGCACGGCGAGCCGGTCGGACCCCGGCTCGGCACGGAAACCAGCGGGACCGCCGTCTACGGGGTACCGCTGGCCCGGGGCACGACGCTGTACGTGCGCCTGGGCGACTGGGCGTTGTACGGGGCGCTGGGGGTGCTGGCGGTCTTCTGCGCGGCGGAGGGCGTACGAGGGGTGCGCGCCCGGAGGCGTACGCGGCCGGTGAAGACCGCGACGCAGGCTTCTTAGACCGCGTCGAGCTCCCGCAGGACGCGTTCGCACAGTTCGTGGGTCTCCAGGGCGTCCCGGGCGCTCAGCGGGCGGCCTTCGCGTACGGCGTCCAGGAAGGCCAGCACGGCCTGTTCGATGCCGCGCTGACGGGCCACCGGGACCCAGTCGCCGCGTCGGCTCACGCTCGGCCGGCCCTTGTGGTCGATGACCTCCGCGAGGTTGAGGACCTCGCGCTTGGAGTCCTGGCCGGAGACTTCGAGCCGCTCCTCGGTCGAGCCGCTGAGCCGGTTCATCGCGCCGATCGCCGTGAAGCCGTCGCCGGAGAGCTGGAGCACCACGTGGTGCAGCAGCCCGTCCACGAGCCGCCCGGTGACCACGGTGCGCTCGACGGGTCCGGGCGCCAGGAAGCGCAGGGTGTCCACGACGTGGATGAAGTCGTCGTAGACCATGGCCCGGGGTTCCTCGGGGAGCCCGACGCGGTTCTTCTGCAGGAGGATCAGCTCGCGCGGGTGCTCGGCGCACTCGACGTAGCCCGGGGCCAGCCGCCGGTTGAAGCCGACGGCGAGTCCGGTGGAGCGCGCCTCGGCGAGCTCCACCAGGCGGGTGGACTCCTCCAGCGTGTAGGCGAGCGGCTTGTCCACGTACGTGGGGACGCCGGCGTCGAGCAGCCGGCCCACGATCTCGGGGTGGGCGGCGGTCGAGGCGTGCACGAACGCGGCGTCGAGCCCCTGGGCGAGCAGCGAGTCCAGGTCCTGGTGGCACCGGTCCGCCGGAATGCGGTGAGCGGCGGCGACCGTGGCCAGGGTGGCCGGGGTGCGGGTCTGGAGGTGCAGTTCGATGTCCGGCAGGGTGCCGAGCACCGGCAGGTACGCCTTCCGCGCGATGTCCCCGAGCCCGATGCAGCCGACCTTCACAGGGTGTCCTCTCGCTGGTCAGCGCCGTTGCCGGGCGCTTCCTTCGTCGTCCCGGCAGCATACGTGGCGCCCGGGGGGCCGCCGGTCGGCGATCCCGTCGGCCGCCCCCGGGCGTCGGCGGGCCCGCCGACGGCGCCGTTGCGGCGGCGCCGGGCTGACCGGCGTCACTCGTGCGGGCGGATCGGGGGCGACGGAGGCACGGACGGATCACCGGCCCCGCAGAGTTGATCACGTGCAACGAACCAGAACCGCCGTGAAACTCCTGGCCGGACTCGCGGTCGCGGCCCTGTCCGGGTGCGTGTCCGTCCAGCCGCATCCGGCCGCCCCGCCGCGCCCCGGGGTCAGCCGGCCGGCCCACGACCTGGCACCGCAGACCGCCGGGCCGCCGGTCCACGACACGCTGGAGGCCGTACCAAAGGCGAAGCCCTCCCGCGCGGCCGCGCCGTCCGCCACGCACAAGCCGTCGCCGGGGCGCCCGGCCACACCCGTCGGTGAACCGCGCCTGCCGGTGCCGCGGCGGCTCGCGCCCGCCCCGGACCTGCCGCTGCCGCGCCGGATCGCCCCGCCCCCTCCCGCACCCGTCCTGCCCGCGCCCGGCGGCGGGTCCGGGGTGTGCGACCTCGGCAGGGGCTACGGCCACTGGCCGGCGGGCAGTCCGCAGTCCCGGATCTGCGACCGCGCCTACGGCCGCTGACGGGGCGGCGGCCGGACCGCACCGGTCACCACTCGCGCAGCCGCCGTTCCAGCCGGCCGATCGCCGCCCGGACGCCGCCCCCGTATCCGTCGTCCGTGCCGTCGTCGGCCAGCACCGCCGAGGCCGCCCGGGCCCGCTCCAGGTGGTCCCGGGCGGCGGCGGGCCGCTGGAGCTTCACGTAGTCCGCGGCGAGGTTGAGGTGCAGCGACGGGTAGAAGGCCCGCATCGCGTGCGCGTCCCGGTCCCCGGCCGCTCCTTCACCGGCCAGGGCGGCGGTCAGCGCGCGCAGGTCCCAGGCCAGCTCGTCGGCCGGGTCGTCCTGCGTATCGGCGATGTAGTGCGCCAGGGTGCACCGGTGCAGGGCGTCGCCCCCGTCGCCGATCTCGGACCAGAGCGCGGTGAAGCGGTTGCGGGCCTCCTCCCGGTCGCCTCCGTGCAGCAGCATGACCGCCTGGCCGATCCTGGTCATGAAGACGTCCTCCGACGCCTCCCGCTGCTCCGTCACCACGGCCTCCTCGCGCCCGTCCCGCCCGGACCTGGCGGTCCGGCTTCCGACGCTAGCCGCCGGGGCGGGTGGACGCGTGGAGGCTCGGGGGCGGCTCAGCCGAGGTCGGGGATGCGCCAGTCGATGGGCTGGTGGCCCTGCTGGGCGATGGCCTCGTTTATCTGGGTGAACGGGCGGGAGCCGAAGAACTTCTTCGCCGACAGCGGCGAGGGGTGCGCGCCCTTCACCACCACATGGCGCTCGGTGTCGATCAGGGGGAGCTTCTTCTGCGCGTAGTTGCCCCAGAGGACGAAGACCGCCGGGTCGGGGCGGGCGGCGACGGCCCGGATGACGGCGTCGGTGACCTTCTCCCAGCCCTTGCCCTTGTGCGAGTTGGCCTCGCCCGCGCGGACGGTGAGCACGGCGTTGAGCAGCAGGACGCCCTGCTCGGCCCACGGCATCAGATAGCCGTTGTCCGGGACGGGGAGGCCCAGCTCCTCATTCATCTCCTTGTAGATGTTGCGCAGGGAGGGCGGCGTCTTCACGCCGGGCCGCACCGAGAAGCACAGGCCGTGGCCCTGACCCTCGCCGTGGTAGGGGTCCTGGCCGAGGACCAGGACCTTCACCTTGTCGTACGGAGTCGCGTCCAGCGCCGCGAACACCTGCTCCCGGGGCGGGTAGACCGGTCCGGCGGAGCGCTCCGCCTCCACGAACTCGGTGAGCTCCTTGAAGTACGGCTTCTGCAGCTCTTCGCCGAGGACGCCGCGCCAGGACTCGGGCAGCAGGTCGGTGTCGGTCACGTGAACAACCTCCGGTAAGCAATCCGTTCTTGATCCCAGAACCTACCGGGCGGCACTGACAACGCGGTCCGGGCGGGCCACCGGGGCCCGCCCGCGCGCGGTGCTACCAGCTGGCCTTGCGGTACAGCTCCCACATCTGCATGACGGTCTGCGGGTCCAGGGCGCGCTCGCCGCCGCCGATGTCCTCGCCGGCCGCCACGTACAGCTTGCCCTGCCACAGCGGCAGCAGCCGCACGTCGTCCACCAGGATCTTCTGGGCCCGCTCGAACTCCTTGGCGACCGCGCCCCGGTCGCTCTGCTTGCGCGACTCGGGCAGCAGCTGCTTGGTGATCTCGTCCTTCACGTACGGCATGCCCGTGACGCTCTTCTTGCCGACGAAGGGGGCGATGAAGTTGTCCGGGTCCGGGAAGTCCGGGAACCAGCCCCGGCCGAAGACCGGGTAGTCCCCGTTGTTGAAGCCGTCCTGGAAAGCCTTCCACGGGGCGCTCTTCAGGGTGATGCGGAAGAGTCCGGACGCCTCCAGCTGGCGCTTCAGCTCGGCGAACTCGGGTGCGGTCGAGGAGCCGTAGCGGTCGGTGGTGTACCAGAAGGTCATGGGGACGGGCGTGGTGATGTGCGCGTCGGCCAGGATCTGGCGGGCCTTGTCCTTGCTGGGGTTGCCGAAGGTGTCGAAGAAGCTGGTGGTGTGCGTGGCGATGCCCTTCGGGACCATCGAGTACAGCGGTTCGGACGTGCCCCGGTAGACCTTGGCGACGAGCGCGTCCCGGTCGACCAGCTGGGCTATCGCCCGTCGGACGGCCGGTTTTCCGGCGGCGGGGTCGTCCGGATTGAAGACCAGGAAGCGGATGTCGGCACCGGTGGACTCCACGATCTGGAGGTCGCCGCCCTCGTCGTTGCCGTTGGTGCTGCTGTCCTCGATGCTGACGACGTCCTCGGCGGACAGGCCGCGGTAGGTGGCGTCGATCTCGTTCTTGCGGAGCGCCTTCACCATGGCGCCGGAGTCCTTGAAGTACCGGATGGTCACGGCGTCGTTCTTGCGGTCGGCGAAGCCCTTGTAGTCGGGGTTCTTCACCAGTTCGGAGCGGTCGCCCTGTTTGTAGGAGTCCAGCAGGTAGGGGCCTGAGCCGGTGACCTTGCCGTCGTCGCGGATCTTGTGCTTCGAGTACGCGCTCGGCGCGACCAGGGACATGGCCGGGGTGGCCAGCACGAAGGGGAAGGTGGCGTCGGGCTTCTTCAGGTTGAAGATGACGACGTCGTCGCCCTTGGTCTCGACCCGGTCCAGGGAGCCGAGCATGCCGACCGGTCCGCGCTTGAGGCCGATCTCCGAGATCCGGTCGATGGAGTACTTCACGGCCGCCGCGTCCAGCTTGTCGCCGTTGGAGAACGTGAGTCCCTTGCGGAGCCTGCACCGGTAGGCGGTGCTGGTGTGATCGGTGAACCGGCACTCCTCGGCCGCGTCCGGCTCGGGCTTCGTACTGCCGGTGGGGAACGCCACCAGGGTCTGGAACACGTTCCGCATCAGCTCCCAGGAGCCGTCCCACGCCGCCGCCGGGTCCAGGGTCGAGGGCTCACTGGTCGTCCCGACGGCGAGCTTCTGGTCCACCTCCGAGCCGCCGCCGGGCAACAGCCCGCAGCCGGCCAGCAAGGACAGGGTCGCAAGGGCTGCAGCGGCTTGCAGACTGGCCCGGTAGAACACGTGCACGCTCCTCGATCAGCCGTGGGTCGGCAGACCATACCGCAGCGCCCCGCCGGGTCAATCCGCAGGTCCGGCGGGGCACTTGAGGCAATCGGGACCATATCGGCCCAGGCCGGATCAGCCGACTCCGGCATTCAGGAAAATGCCTCCGTCGACCACCAGGGTCTGGCCCGTGATCCACGCGGACTGGCCGGAGGTGAGGAAGGCGGCCGCGCCGCCGATGTCCTCCGGCACGCCGAGCCGGCCCAGCGGGTAGGCGGCGGCCGCCTCCTCCTCGCGGCCCTCGTACAGCGCCTGGGCGAAGCGGGTCTTGACGACCGCCGGAGCGATCGTGTTGACCCGGACCACCGGCGCGAACTCGTGCGCCAGCTGGAGGGTCAGGTTGACCATGGCCGCCTTGCTCATCCCGTACGCGCCGATGAAGGGCGAGGCGGAGACACCGGCGACCGAGGCGATGTTGACGATCGCCCCGCCGTTCTCCTTCTGCCACGCCTTCCAGGTCTGCTGGGCGAAGCCGAGCGCCGAGACCACGTTGGTCTCGAAGACCTTGCGGGCGACGTTCAGGTCGAGCTCCGCGATCGGCCCGAAGACCGGATTGGTGCCCGCGTTGTTGACCAGGAAGTCGACCCGGCCGAACGCCTCCATGGTGCGCGCGACGGCCACCGCCTGGTGCGCCTCGTCGTGCGCCTTGCCGGCGACGCCGATGACCCGGTCGGCGCCGAGCGCCTCGACGGCCTCCTTCAGCGCGCCCTCGTTGCGCCCGGTGATGCACACCCGGTCACCGCGCTCCACGAGGGCCTGCGCGATGCCGTAGCCGATGCCCCGGCTCGCGCCGGTGATCAGCGCGACCTTGCCGCTGTCCTGCACAGTCATGATGTCCGCAGCCCTTCGGGTCAGTTGAGCGGTCCGCCGGCCACGTACATGACCTGGCCGGAGACGAAGCCGGCGGCGTCGCCCGTGAAGAAGGCGATGGCGTTGGCGATGTCGTCGGGGACGCCGACGCGCTGCACCGGGATCTGCGTCGCGGCGGCCGCCTGGAACTCCTCGAAGCCCATGCCGACGCGGGCCGCGGTCTGCGCGGTCATCTCGGTGACGATGAAGCCGGGCGCGACGGCGTTGGCGGTGATGCCGAACTTGCCGAGCTCCTTGGCGAGGGTCTTGGTGAAGCCCTGGAGACCGGCCTTGACGGCCGAGTAGTTGGCCTGGCCGCGGTTGCCGAGCGCCGAGGAGGAGGACAGCGACACGATACGGCCGAACTTGGCGTCCACCATGTGCTTCTGGACGGCCTTGGCCATCAGGAACGCGCCCTTCAGGTGCACGTTCATCACGGTGTCCCAGTCGGACTCGCTCATCTTGAAGAGCAGGTTGTCGCGGAGCACGCCCGCGTTGTTGACGAGGATCGTCGGGGCACCGAGCTCGTCGGCGACCCGCGCGACGGCGGCCTCCACCTGGGCGCTGTCCGACACGTCGCAGCCGACGGCGAGGGCCGTGCCCCCGGCGGCGGTGATCTTCTCGACGGTGTCCTTGCAGGCCGCCTCGTCGAGGTCGAGTACGGCGACGGCGCGGCCCTCGGCCGCCAGACGTACCGCGGTGGCGGCACCGATGCCCCGGGCCGCTCCCGTCACGATGGCTACGCGCTGCTCGCTGGTCGACATGCTTGGCTCTCCTCGCCCTTGGATAGCGGCTCAGCGGACGTCGGGGGCTCCGGTGAGAACCCGCCCGATGACTGAGCAACCGCTTAGTACCTTCAGCAGACGAGACGCTAGAAGCCCTGGCACCCGGTGTCAACGGGCCACGGGCGCAGCGGCGCATGTCACACCCCGCCGCGCCGCCGTCACGCGGTGCGCGGACGGCGGCCCGGGCGGGGCTCAGCGCACCAGCAGGTCGAGCAGCCGCTCCACCTCGGCCTCGGGATCGGTGGTGAGGCCGCTGTGCACGGGGCCGGGCTGCACGACGGTGGAGCGCGGCGCGATCAGCCAGCGGAAGCGCCTCCCCGCGTCGTCACCGGCGGCCTGGCCCGCGTCCGTACCGCCGCGGCAGATGCCCTCGACGGCGTGCAGCGCGGCCCGGACACCGGTCACGTCGGCGCCGGGGTCGAGCGCCTTCAGCTTGGTCTCGTCCAGCTCGGTGCGGGCGGCCACGAAGCCCTTGGCGCGGCAGTAGACCACCACGCCCGCGTTGAAGCACTCCCCGCGCTGGACGCGCGGGACGACGCGCAGCAGCGCGTACTCGAAGACGTCGCGCCCGCTCATGCCCGGCCGCCCTTCTCGCCGTCCGTGGCGTGGCCGCGCGGGGCGAGCCGTTCGGTGATCCAGCCCGGGGCCTGGGACGGCTTGTCGGGGGTGGGCGCGTCCATGACGATGCGCTCGTGGATGGTGGACGCGCGGGCGGCCAGCGCGTCCACGTACGCCTGCCGCAGCTCGTCGGTCGAGCCGAACCCGGGCTCGTCCACCAGCCACTCGTCGGGCACGTCGGCGGCGGCCTCGGCGAGCAGCTCGGGCGTCACCAGCGGGGCGAGCTCGGCGGCGGCCGACGCGATGTCGGGCCGGAAGGGGGCGAGGGCGTGGTCGGAGGCGTTGTACGGCTTGGCGGCGGACGCCTGGGCGCCGGGCCAGTTGTGGTGCCAGATCATGGTGGCGCCGTGGTCGATGAGCCAGAGGTCACCGTGCCAGACGAGCATGTTCGGGTTGCGCCAGGACCGGTCGACGTTGTTGATCAGCGCGTCGAACCAGACGACCCGCCCGGCCTCGCGCGGGTCGACCTCGTAGGCGAGGGCGTCGAAGCCGAGCGAGCCGGGCAGGAAGTCCATCCCGAGGTTCAGACCGCCGCTGGCCTTCAGCAGCTCCTGCACCTCCTGGTCGGGCTCGCCGAGCCCGATGACCGGGTCGAGCTCGATCTGCACGAGCTCGGGCACGCGCAGCCCCAGCCGCCGCCCGAGCTGCCCGCAGATCACCTCCGCGACGAGCGTCTTGCGGCCCTGCCCCGCTCCGGTGAACTTCATGACGTACGTGCCGAGGTCGTCGGCCTCGACGATCCCGGGGAGCGAGCCGCCTTCACGCAGGGGCGTGACATAGCGGGTCACTACGACTTCTTCCAACACTTTCCCGGGCCACCCATCTCTTCGGCCTTGCAATCCACGGACCATTCTCCCGGAGCGCGGAGGCGGGAACCACAAGTCGACGGCGCTGAGGAGGATCGTAACCGAGGGTGACCACCGGCTTCCGCCGCGGCGGCTCCGCGGCCGGCTCAGGCCGGGCTGAAGCGCAGGCTGGTGATGAGGGGCCGGTTGGTCCGCAGGAGAGGCAGGGTGGAGAGCCGGGAGGCCAGGAGGCCGGTGGGGCCGCGGCCTGCCGGAAGCGCGACGTCCCGGATCTCGGTGATGGCGGGATGGACCGCCTTCAGCGCTACTCGGCCGTCGGGGTCCATGCCCCAGGGCATCGGGGGAAGGACGTGGCCCCCTGGTCCGCGTGCACCGCTTCGGGTCCGTCTGCTGAAACGGCGGGAGACGGTGTCGAAGACCATCGTGCCGCCGGGAAAGGTCTCCGCGCACGCGGCGAGCATCTGCCGTACCCGGTCCTCACGCAGGTACATCAGCAGCCCCTGGGCGGTGACCACCACGCCGCGTGACGGGTCCACGGACCGCGACCAGACGCTGTCCGGCTCGCGGCCGATGTCGCAGCGAACCAGGTGCTGCCTGGCGTTGCGCGGGAGCAGCCGTGCGCGCAGGGCGAGCGGGTCGGGCAGGTCGACCGAGACCCACCGCATCCGCCCGTTGTCCACCCGCCAGAACGTCGTCTCCAGGCCCTCACCGAGCGCGATCACCGTGCCGTCGGGGTGCTCGGAGAGGAACGCGCGCACCACATCGTCGAACGCGAGGGAGCGCAGGGCCAGGGCCTGGGCCACCCAGGGACGGGCGCGGCCGAGTCTGTGGCGGAACGGGAAGTCCAGCTGAGCCACCAGCCGCACCGCTTGCGGGTCCGCCAGGACGGTGTCCTTCCGGGTCGCCTCGGCCGCGCGGTGATACAAGGTCCACAACGCCGTCTCCGCGACCTCCGGAAGCGCAGCGGTACGGGGTGGCTGCACTGCAGGTCTCCTTCGCAGACAGGGGCGCCGCCCCGCAGATCAGGACGGCACCCTGCCCAACGCCGGCCGGCCCATCCGGTCACTGTCCCACCGCCGGCGGCCGGCCGGTCCACCACTCGGTCAGGCGCGGGTCAGGTCCCGGAGCGCGGTGTTCAGTTCGAGCACGTTCACCCGGGGCTCGCCCATGAAGCCGAGGATCCGGCCCGTGGTGTGTTCGGCGATGAGGTCTTCGACCTGCGCCAGGTCCAGACCGTTCTTCTCGGCGACGCGGTGTGCCTGGAGCTTCGCGTACGCGGGTGAGATGTCCGGGTCGAGGCCGGAGCCGGAGGAGGTGACGGCGTCGGCCGGTACGTCCGCGGGCTCGACCTTGTAGGTGGCGGTGGAGTTGTCCTGCACCACGGCCGCCTTGGCGTCCCTCACCCACTGGATCAGCTCCTTGTTGTCGCCGGAGCGGTTGGTGGCGCCGGAGAGGATCAGGGAGTACTGGGTGTTGACGCTGTTGGTGCCGAGGCCGTTGGAGGGGCGGGGCTGGAACCACTTGAGGTCCGGGGCGGGTGACTCCTCGCCCTTCTTCGGCGGCAGGTCGTACCGCTGTCCGATGAGGGAGGAGCCGACGACCTGTCCGCCGGCGTCCTTGACCTCGGAGCCGTTGGCCTTGTCGTTGAACAGGGCCTGGGCGACGCCGGTGACGGCGAGCGGGTAGATCACTCCGCATACGAGGGTCAGGACGAGCAGGGCGCGGAGCCCGGCCCCGAGTACGCGGGCGGTGCTGCTGACGGTGCTGTGGGTCATGGCGGATCAGCCGATTCCGGGGATGAGGGAGAGGAGCAGGTCGATGATCTTGATGCCGATGAACGGGGCGACCAGGCCGCCGAGTCCGTACAGGCCGAGGTTGCGGCGCAGCATCTTGTCCGCGCCGTCCGGGCGGTAGCGGACGCCCTTGAGGGCGAGTGGCACGAGCGCCACGATGATGAGCGCGTTGAAGATGACCGCCGAGAGGATCGCGGACTCGGGCGAGGCGAGCCCCATGATGTTGAGCTCGTCCAGCGAGGGGTAGGCGACGGCGAACATGGCGGGGATGATCGCGAAGTACTTCGCCACGTCGTTGGCGATGGAGAAGGTCGTCAGCGCGCCCCGGGTGATGAGGAGTTGTTTGCCGATCTCGACGATCTCGATGAGTTTGGTGGGGTTGGAGTCGAGGTCGACCATGTTCCCGGCCTCCTTGGCGGCCGAGGTCCCGGTGTTCATCGCGACGCCCACGTCGGCCTGGGCCAGGGCGGGGGCGTCGTTGGTGCCGTCGCCGGTCATCGCGACGAGCTTGCCGCCGGCCTGCTCCCGCCTGATGAGGGCCATCTTGTCCTCGGGCGTCGCCTCGGCCAGGAAGTCGTCGACGCCCGCCTCCTCGGCGATCGCCTTCGCGGTCAGCGGGTTGTCACCCGTGATCATGACCGTCCTGATACCCATGCGGCGCAGCTCGTCGAACCGTTCGCGCATGCCCTCCTTGACCACGTCCTTGAGATGGATCACTCCGAGGACCCGCGCGCCGTGCGCGTCCTCCACGGCCACCAGCAGCGGCGTACCGCCGGCCCGGGCGATCCGGTCGGTGAGCGCCTGCGCGTCCTCGAAAACGTCCCCGCCCCGCTCCTTCACCCAGGCGACGACGGAACCGGTCGCGCCCTTGCGGACCTTGCGCCCGTCCAGGTCGACACCGGACATCCGGGTCTGCGCGGTGAAGGCGATCCAGTCCGCGCCGGCCAGCTCGCCCCGGGTCCGTTCCCGCAGCCCGTACGCCTCCTTGGCCAGCACCACGACGGATCGGCCCTCGGGGGTCTCGTCGGCCAGCGAGGAGAGCTGGGCCGCGTCCGCGAGTTCGGCCTCCGTCACCCCCCGGGCCGGTACGAACTCGGCCGCCTGCCGATTGCCCAGGGTGATCGTGCCGGTCTTGTCGAGCAGCAGCGTGGAGACGTCGCCGGCCGCTTCCACCGCGCGCCCGGACATCGCAAGGACATTGCGCTGCACCAGGCGGTCCATGCCCGCGATGCCGATCGCGGACAGCAGGGCCCCGATGGTGGTGGGGATCAGGCAGACCAACAGCGCGGCCAGCACGATCATGGACGTCTGGTCGTCGGCGCCGGCGTAGATCGCGAACGGCTTCAGGGTGACCACGGCGAGCAGGAAGACGATCGTGAGGGACGCCAGCAGGATGTTCAGGGCGATCTCGTTCGGCGTCTTCTGCCGGGCCGCACCTTCCACCAGGTTGATCATGCGGTCGATGAAGGTCTCGCCCGGCTTGGTGGTGATCTTGATGACGACCCGGTCGGAGAGCACCTTGGTCCCGCCGGTGACGGCCGAGCGGTCACCGCCGGACTCGCGGATGACCGGGGCGGACTCGCCGGTGATCGCGGACTCGTCGACGGAGGCGACGCCCTCCACCACGTCTCCGTCGCCGGGGATGACGTCCCCGGCCTCGCAGACCACGAGGTCCCCGATGCGCAGGTCCGTGCCGGCGACCCGTTCCTCGTTCGGGCCGATGATCCGGCGGGCGACGGTACCGGTCTTGGCCCTGCGCAGGGTGTCGGCCTGCGCCTTGCCCCGGCCCTCGGCGACGGCCTCCGCCAGGTTGGCGAAGATCGTGGTCAGCCAGAGCCAGCCGGCGATCGCCCAGCCGAACCAGTTCGCGGGATCCGCCACCGCGAGCACGGTGGTGACGACGGAGCCGACCAGGACGACGAACATCACCGGCGACTTGACCATCACGCGCGGATCGAGCTTGCGCAGGGCGTCCGGGAAGGACTTCAGGAGTTGCCCGGGATCGAACAGTCCGCCGCCGACGTGGTCGGCGGCCCCGTGGCCACCGGCCTGGGGCAGGTCTCCGTGCGGAGCTCGGGCAGGAGTAGGCGTGCTCATGAGGCGAGCCCTTCGGCGAGCGGGCCCAGAGCCAGGGCCGGGAAGTAGGTGAGTCCGGTGATGATGAGGATCGTGCCCAGGAGCAGGCCGACGAAGAGGGCCTTGTCGGTGCGCAGGGTGCCCACGGTCTCGGGCACCGGCTTCTGCTCGGCGAGCGAACCTGCCAGGGCCAGGACGAACACCATCGGCAGGAACCGGCCGAGCAGCATCGCGAGCCCGACAGTCGTGTTGAACCACTGGGTGTCGGCGTTGAGCCCGGCGAAGGCGGAGCCGTTGTTGTTGGCACCCGAGGTATAGGCGTAAAGAATCTCGGAGAATCCGTGCGCGCCCGTGTTCGTCATCGAATTCCCCGGCGTGGGCAGGGCCATCGCGACGGCGGTGAAGCCGAGCACGAGCGACGGGGTGATGAGGATGTAGCAGGCCGCGAACTTGATCTGACGGGTACCGATCTTCTTGCCGAGGTATTCCGGCGTACGGCCCACCATCAGCCCGGCGATGAACACCGCGACGACCGCCATGACCAGCATTCCGTAAAGGCCGGATCCGACCCCGCCGGGAGCGATCTCACCGAGCTGCATGCCGAGCATCGTGATGCCGCCGCCGAAGCCGGTGTACGAGGAGTGGAACGAGTTCACCGCACCTGTGGAGGTGAGGGTGGTGGCCACGGCGAAGAGAGACGACCCGGCGATGCCGAAACGATTCTCCTTGCCTTCCATGGCGCCGCCGGCGATGTCGAAGGCCGGGCCCCTGTGCGCGAATTCGGTCCACATCATGAGGAGTGTGAATCCGATCCAGATGACGGCCATCGTGCCGAGGATCGCGTACCCCTGCTTGAGCGATCCGACCATCCGGCCGAAGGTCCGCGTGAGCGCGAACGGAATGACCAGGATCAGGAAAATCTCGAACAGGTTGGAAAGCCCGTTGGGGTTCTCGAAGGGATGCGCGGAGTTCGCGTTGAAGTAGCCGCCGCCGTTGGTGCCCAGTTCCTTGATGGCCTCCTGGGAGGCGACCGCGCCGCCGTTCCACTGCTGCGTCCCGCCCGTGAACTGCCCGACCTCGTGAATGCCGGCGAAGTTCTGGATCGCCCCGCAGGCGACCAGCACCAGCGCGCCGAGCACCGCGATCGGGATCAGGATGCGGACGGTGCCGCGCACCAGGTCGGACCAGAAGTTGCCGAGCTCACCCGTGCGCGACCGGGCGAACCCCCGTACGAGGGCCACCGCGACGGCCATGCCCACGGCGGCCGAGACGAAGTTCTGCACCGCGAGGCCGCCGGTCTGCACGACGTGCCCCATGGCCTGTTCACCCGAGTACGACTGCCAGTTGGTGTTCGCGACGAACGAAGCGGCGGTGTTGAACGCCTGGTCCGGATCGATCGAGGAAAAGCCCAGCGAGCCGGGCAGCGATCCCTGCAGCCGCTGCATCAGATACAGGAAGAGGACACTCACCGCCGAGAAGGCGAGCACGCCGCGCAGATACGCGGGCCATCTCATTTCGGTGGAGGGGTTGACGCCGATGATCCGGTATATCCACTTCTCCGGTTTGTAATGCTTCTCGGAGGAGTACACCTTGGCCATGTAATCGCCCAGCGGGCGGTACGCGAGGCCGAGGGCCACGATCATCGCTGTGAGCTGGAGCAGGCCGGCGATCTGGGGACTCATTTCCGCTCTCAGAACCTCTCCGGGTCGATGAGGGCCAGGACGAGATATCCGAGCAGCGACACGGCCACGACGAGGCCGACAATGTTCTCGACGGTCACAGCTTGGTCACCCCCCGGGCGACGAGAGCCACCAGTGCGAATACCGCGACTGTGGTGACGACGAAGGCCAGATCGGCCATCGCGAGCTCCTGATTGACGTGAGGATGTGTTTCGGCCTTCTGGCCAAGGAAAGCCAACCTCCGCTCCACGTCCGGAACAAGCAGCCTTGATGTGCTCCATACGATGGCGCGGAATCCTTGACGCCGGCCTGACGCGGGCGGCGGTTCACGTCACGAATCGCCTTGTTCGGCGCTACGGAAAGTAGCGACCGGATGCGCTCCGCCGCGCCCGGCACACGCGGCGCGCGGCGCTGGGTTCCGGCGGCCTCCGGCCGGCCTATACACTTGCAATGTTATGCAATTGGCTAGTTACGCATATGCGGTGACGGGTGAATCGGAGACGGGCGGCCCATGACGAAGAAGACGGCGGCTGACGAGCACGAGCGGTGGCTGGAGAAGGGCGTAGCGCTGCGCGCCTTCTTCTACATCTTCGGGACGCACCTGTTCGCGGGCTTCGTGTGGGTGCTCTTCTACGTGGGCCGGCACGCCCAGAAGTAGCAGTCCTCGCCGCAGTGGTCAGCGACGGCGGGTGGCGTGCAGGTCGGCCAGCAGCTGGGCCTGGCCCTGGAGGACCCCGGAGAGGATGGAGCGGGCGACCCGCAGCAGTTCGGCGAGTTCGGGGCTGGCCAGCCGGTAGTACACGTTCGAGCCCTCGCGGCGGGTGAGGACGAGATTGGCCTTGCGGAGCACGGCGAGCTGCTGGGACAGGCTGGCGGCCTCGATGCCCACCTCCGCGAGCATCTCCGCGACCGCGTGCTCACGCTCGCTCAGCAGCTCCAGAACGCGGATGCGGGTCGGGTGGCCGAGGGTTTTGAAGAACTCGGCCTTGAGCTGGTAGAGGGGCGCCTGCGTACCGCCGGGTTCGCCCGCGTTGCCCGTCGCGCCTGTACCGCGCACCTCGTCCACCCCACGCCTCTCGTGCCGGGGCGGCGATTCCGACCCGGTCTGCACAGTGTTCGACCTCCACAATTGCAGATTCCTGCAACTTCCGGCGATCACGCCCGCCCGCCGGACACCGGCCCGCGGTCCTTCACAGCGGAAGGGTGATCCAGATGCACTTGCCGCCCGC
Organism: Streptomyces sp. NPDC052299; assembly: GCF_040679335.1. Lineage (NCBI taxonomy): Bacteria > Bacillati > Actinomycetota > Actinomycetes > Kitasatosporales > Streptomycetaceae > Streptomyces > Streptomyces sp. NPDC052299. Next base: position 67,170 of record NZ_JBFAUP010000027.1, read on the forward strand.
GTCCGCGTCACCGCGCGTGACGGCGGTGCCCCCGAGTTCCGCCGTCGTCTCGACCACCGTGGCGAGTCCGCTGCCCGGCGCGACGGCCGCGCCGACGAGGGGCGGCCGGTAGGGGTGGCGGTCATGGACGCCGAACGCGAAGACGCCGGGTCCGTGGGCGTAGGTGACCGTGATCGCCGGGGTCAGCGCGGCGGCGTGCCGAACGGCGTTGGTGACGAGCTCCGAGAGGATCAACAGGGCCCGCCCGGTGCTCGGGTGGCGCAGGCCGACACCGCACTCGACCAGCACCTCCTCGGCGGTCTCGCGGGCCACCCGCACCGCCGCACCCATCGCGGGCAGGGTGAGGACGTGCCGGAAGGGCATCGCCTGCGGTGGTCCGGCCGTCATCGCAGAGCCTTCCCGGGGTGGTGCGGGCCCGGCAGGAGGCCGGCCCGTTCGAGGTGGCGGCGGGCCCCGGCGACGGCCTCCCGGGTGCTCGCGAAGGCACGGCCCTCGTGGCCCAGGAGGTCGAGCGCTCCCACGGACCGCAGCACCTGGCGCTGGCCGGGGCGGATGCCGGCGGCCAGGACGGCGATGCCCCGCCGGTTCAGCTTCTCCACCGCGTCCTTCAGCACCAGGGCGCCGGTCGCGTCCATCGTCGTCACGCGCGACATGCACAGGATGACGACCCGCACGTCCGGCACCTCGGCGAGTTCGAGGAGGAAGCGGTGGGCTGCCGCGAAGAACAGCGGGCCGTCGATCCGGTACGCGACGATGTGCTCGGCCGGCAGCGCGTGCTCCTCGTCGCCGTGTTCGCCGGGCAGGTCCGCGTGGAGGTCGACCCGCTCGAGACCCGCCTGCAGCGCGACGGCGCGCAGGGCGAGGGCGCCCGCGACGACGAGCCCGATGATCACCGCGTACACGAGGTCGAGCACCAGGGTCGCCGACGCCGTCAGCACCAGGACGACGGCGTCGGAGCGGGTGGCCCGGGCCATGGCGCGCAGCGCGCCGACCCCGACCATGCGGACCGCGGTCGCGAGCAGGACGCCGGCGAGGGCGGCGAGGGGGATCTTCGACACCAGCGGGGACGCGGCGGACACGATGACGGCCAGGACGGCGGCGTGGCTGAGGGCGGCGAGCCGCGAGGACGCCCCGGTACGGACGTTGACCGCGGTCCGGGCGATGGCGGCCGTCGCCGGTACCCCGCCGAAGAGCGGGGCGGCGAGGTTGGCCACGCCCTGCCCGAACAGCTCCTTGTCGGGGTCGTGGCGCTGTCCCACGGTCATGCCGTCGGCCACCGTCGCCGACAGCAGGGACTCCAGCGCGGCCAGTGCGGCGACCGCCACGGCCGGGGCGATCAGCGCGCCGAGGGCCGACGGGTCGAGGAAGGTGAGCGAGGGGGCGGGGAGCCCGGCCGGCAGCTCCCCGATGAGGGCCGTGTCCAGGTGGCAGAGCTGTGCGACCAGGGTGGCGGCGGCGACCGCGACGATGGAGAACGGGATCGCCGGACGCCACCGGGCCCCGGCCAGCATCGCCGCGGCGACGCCCAGGGAGAGCCCGGGCGCGGTCCAGCCCGGAGCCCCGGCGAACGACTCCGCGGCCCGCCACGCCACCAGGAGCACCTTCTCGCCCTCGGGGGCGGCGACGCCGAGGGCGTTGGGCACCTGCTGCAGGCCGATCACGCAGGCGATCCCGAGCGTGAAGCCCTCCACCACCGGGGCGGGTACGTAACGCATGTACCGCCCGGCCCGGAGCAGCGCCAGCGCGATCAGCAGGACCCCGGCCAGCAGCCCGACGGTCAGGACGCCGCCGGGTCCGTACCGCGCCACGATCGGCACCAGGACCACGGTCATCGCACCGGTCGGCCCGGACACCTGGAGATTGGAGCCCCCGAACACCGCGGCCATGGCCCCGGCGACCACGGCCGTGGCCAGTCCGGCCTCCGCGCCGAGTCCCGAGGACACCCCGAATCCCAGGGCGAGCGGCAGGGCGACGATCGCCACGGTCAGCCCGGCGAGCAGGTCCCTGCGCGGGTTCCTGGCCATCAGCCGGAAGTCGGCGGCGGCGGGCAGGACCGCCCGCAGCCGGCGGCCCGCGCCGAGGAGGGCGGGGTGCAGCGGAACGAGCACGTCCCCTCCTCGGGCCGGTCCCCCCGGCGGCCCGAGCGCGACCAGGGCTGTGCGGGCGGTCGCCCGCCCGCACAGGACCTAAGGATGTATGTAATTGCAGATTATTGCAATTCGTTGAATTCCCCTCCGGGCCGGTCAGCGGGGCTGCCGCACGATGAGGCGCTGGAGGACGATGAAGGCCAGCAGGAGGACGCCGATGACGATCTTGGTCCACCAGGAGCTGAGGGTGCCCTCGAACGAGATCAGCGCCTGTACGGTGCCCAGGACCAGGACGCCGGCCGTCGACCCGGCCACGTAGCCCACGCCGCCGGCCAGCAGGGTGCCGCCGATGACCACGGCCGCGATGACGTCCAGTTCCATGCCGACCGCGTGCAGGCCGTAGCCGGAGAGCATGTACAGCGCGAACAGCAGGCCGCCCAGGGCGGAGCAGAAGCCGCTCACCGCGTAGACGCCGACCTTGGCCCGCGTGGTGGGCAGGCCCATGAGCCGCGCCGAGGTCTCGCTGCCGCCGACCGCGTACACCGTGCGCCCGAAGCGGGTGAGGTGGAGGACGTACACCGCCGCCGCGACCACGGCCAGCGCGACGAGCACGCTGTAGGTGAGCGTGACATCGCCGGGCAGCACGATCGTGCCGGTGGCGAAGTCACGGAAGGACGTGTTGGTGATGGACACCGACTCGACGCTGATGAGGAAGCACAGGCCCCGGGCCAGGAACATCCCCGCCAGCGTGACGATGAACGGCTGCACGTCGAAGTAGTGGATGACCAGGCCCATCAGCAGGCCGAGGACGGTGCCGGAGACGAGGACGGCGAGGACGGAGAGCAGCACCGGCCAGCCGGCCCGGAGCGTGGACGCGGCGATCATGGTGGACAGCGCGGCGACGGCGCCCACGGAGAGGTCGATGCCGCCGGTGAGGATGACGAAGGTCATGCCCACGGCGAGCACGATGAGGAAGGCGTTGTCGATGAAGAGGTTCGCGACGACCTGGCCGGAGGCGAAGTCCTGGTAGCGCACCGAGCCGATGCCGAAGGTCACCGCGAACACCACGACGGTTGCGACGACGGGCAGAAAGCGCTGGGGAAGCCGCGGTCGTACGGACGAGAGGGCCGATGTGCTCATCCGGCGGCCACCTTCTGGGATCGGGGTGCGGTTACGGAGGGCTTGCGCCGGCCGCCGATGATCCGCGCCGTGCGCGGGGACTGCAGCAGGCATACGGCGATCACCACGACCGCCTTGAACAGCAGGGTGACGTTGGTGGGCACGCCGATGGAGTAGACGGTCGTCGTCAGCGTCTGGATGACGAGCGCTCCGACGAGGGTGCCGCCCAGCGAGTAACGGCCCCCGGCGAGCGAGGTGCCGCCGATGACGACCGCGAGGATGGCGTCCATCTCGATCCACAGACCGGCGTTGTTGGCGTCGGCGGCGCTGACGTTGGAACTGATCATCAGTCCGGCCACACCGGCGCAGAACGCGGCGAAGACGTACACGGTCCAGGTGATCGTGCGGGAGCGGACCCCGGCGAGCTTGCTGGCCTCGGGGTTGGCGCCCACCGCTTCGATCAGCATGCCGAGGGCGGTGCGGCGGGTCAGCAGGGCGACGCCGCCGAGGACCGCGAGGCTGATCAGGATCGCGATCGGCAGGACGAGGAAGCCCGCCCCGATCTTGCGGTACGCGGCGTTGTCGACGGTGACGATCTGGCCTTCCGTGAGCAGCATCGCGCCGCCGCGTCCGGCCGTCATCAGGACGAGCGTCGCGATGATCGGCTGGATGCCGAGGACGGAGACCAGGAAGCCGTTCCACAGGCCGAGCAGCACGCATACGGCCAGGGCGAGGAGGAGTGCGGTGGGCACGTCCCCGCCGTCGGCGATCCAGGTGCAGCCGATCGCGCCGGCGATCGCGGCGACCGCACCCACGGACAGGTCGATGCCCCGGGTGGCGATGACCAGGGTCATGCCCACGGCGATGAGCATGGTCGGGGCGCCGTTGCGGAGGATGTCCACCAGGCTGCCGTACAAGTGGCCGTCCTGGATGCGGAGTTCGAAGAAGGAGTGGGTGAAGAAGACATTGAGCAGGAGCAGGCCCGCCAGCGCGACGAGCGGCCAGAGCAGACGTCCGCGGATCACGAGGCCACCGCCGTGTCCGCGTGGGCGTCGGCCGCGATGGCCGACATGACGGCGTCCACGGAGACGTCACCGCCGGACAGTTCGGCCACCTTGTGCCGGTCCCGCAGGACCACGACCCGGTCGGACACCCGTACCACCTCCTCCAGTTCGGCGGAGATGAACAGCACCGCCATGCCCTCGGCCGCCAGTTCGGCGACCACCTTCTGAATCTGTGCCTTGGCGCCGACGTCGATGCCCCGGGTGGGCTCGTCCAGGATGAGGAGCCGGGGCCGGGTCACCAGCCACCGGGCCAGCAGCACCTTCTGCTGGTTGCCGCCCGAGAGGTTGCCCATGACGGCGTCGGGGTCGGCGGGCCGGATGTCCAGCCGCTCGATGTATTCGGCCACCATCGCCTCGGCGGTGCGCCGGGGCACCGGCCTCGCCCAGCCCCGGGACGCCTGGGTGGCGAGGATCAGGTTGTCGCGCACGCTCAGATCGGCGACGACGCCCTCGGCCTTGCGGTCCTCGGAGCAGAAGGCGACCCCCTTGGCGATGAGGGAGCGCGGGCCCCGCGCCCGTACCGTCTCACCGCCGACGGAGAGGGTGCCCTTGTCGGCGCGGTCGGCGCCGCACAGCAGCCGCGCGAGTTCGGTCCGGCCGGACCCCAGCAGCCCGGCCAGGCCGACGACCTCGCCCTCGTGGATGTCCAGGTCGAACGGCTCGATCGCACCGGCCCGGCCGAGGCCGCGGGCGGACAGGACCGGGGCACTGCCCGGGGCCCGTTCCTCCGAGCGGCGCTCGACCTCGGACAGCACACCGAGCTCACGGCCCAGCATCGCGGACACCAGCGCCATCCGGTCGAGGTCCTTCGGCAGGTACTCCCCCACCAGCGTGCCGTTGCGCAGCACCGTCATCCGGTCCGACAGCTCGTAGACCTGGTCCAGGAAGTGCGAGACGAACAGGATCGCCACGCCCTCGTCCCGCAGCACGCGCACGATGCGGAACAGCTCCTCGACCTCGTCGCTGTCGAGACTGGAGGTCGGCTCGTCCAGGACCAGCACCCGGGCGTCCACCACGAGTGCCCGGGCGATGGCCACCAGCTGCTGCACGGCGATGGAGTGGCTGCTCAGTACGGAGCCGGGGTCGATGGTCAGACCGATGCGGGCCAGGAGTCCGGTGGCGCGGGCGCGCATGGCCCGGCCGTCGATGGCGCCCAGTCTGCGCGGTTCGTGACCGAGCAGGATGTTCTCGGCCACCGACAGGTTCGGGCAGAGGTTGACCTCCTGGTAGACGGTGCTGATCCCGGCGGCCTGCGCCTGGCCGGGGGTGGTGAACTCGACCGGCTCGTCGTGCAGCCGGATGGTGCCGGCCGCCGGGCGGTGAACGCCGGTGAGCGCCTTGATCAGGGTGGACTTGCCCGCCCCGTTCTCGCCCATGAGTGCGTGCACCTCACCGGGGAACAGGCGGAAGTCGACGCCCGCGAGCGCCTTGACGCCGGCGAACTCGACGGTGATACCGCGCATGTCGACGACCGGACTGGCGCCGGCCGCTGGGGAATCGGTCATGACCCGTGCTTTCGTCAAGGGGGGAGCGGCCCCGCCACCCGTCCCGGTGGCGGGGCCGCGGCGCCTGTCAGTACTTCCGGTCCTTGAGGACCTTCGCCGCCTGCTCCGAGGTGAAGGCGGTCTCCTCGGTGACCACGCGCTCCGGGACCTCCTCGCCCTTGACGACCTTCTTCGCCAGGTCCATCAGCTGGTCGCCGAGGAGGGGGTTGCACTCCACGATGTAGTTGATCTCGCCGTCCGCGAGGGCCTGCATCCCGGCCTTGACCGCGTCCACGGTGATGATCTTGATGTCGGTGCCGGGCTTCTTGCCGGCCGCCTTGATCGCCTCGATGGCGCCGAGGCCCATGTCGTCGTTGTGGGAGTACACGACGTTGATGTCGGGGTGCGACTTCAGCAGCGCCTCCATGACCTGCTTGCCGCCGGCCCGGGTGAAGTCACCGCTCTGCGAGGCCACGATCTTGATGTCCGACTTCCCGGCGATGGCCTCCTTGAAGCCCTTCTGCCGGTCGATGGCCGGTGCGGCGCCCGTGGTGCCCTGGATCTCCGCGACGTTGACCGGGCCCTTCGCGTTCTCGGTCAGCCACTTGCCGGCCTTGCGGCCCTCCTCGACGAAGTCGGAGCCGAGGAACGTCTTGTACAGGGACGTGTCCTCGGAGTCGACGGCCCGGTCGGTGAGGATCACCGGGATCTTCGCGCGCTTGGCCTCCAGCAGGACCGCGTCCCAGCCCGTCTCCACGACCGGGCTGAAGGCGATCACGTCGACCTTCTGCTGGATGTAGGAGCGGATGGCCTTGATCTGGTTCTCCTGCTTCTGCTGCGCGTCGGAGAACTTCAGCTCGATGCCGGCGCTCTTCGCCGACTCCCGTACCGACTTGGTGTTGGCGGTACGCCAGCCGCTCTCCGCGCCCACCTGGGCGAAGCCCATGACCAGCTTGTCGCCGCCGGATCCCTTGGACCCGCCGCCGCCGTCACCGCTCCCGCAGGCGGTCAGTGTGGCCAGCGCCAGCGCGCAGCCGGCCATGGCAATTCTCTTGAACACAGCGTCGTCCTCCATCGTGAACCGTGCGTCCCTGCCGCCGACCTCTGCGATCGGGGGCCACGGGCGTCAACAGTGAGCGCTAACATTTACCGCGTCAACCCCTGGGGAAACCACAATTCGGCATCGGCGCTTACTTGTTGTGGACGAGACTGTTAGCGCTCACTATGTATCCACCGGCCGATGGGGAGCGGCCTCGGCGGGGGCGGTGGCGGCCCGTTCTCCGAGGGGTCCGTACCTTGGCCGGGGCGTAGATTGAAGGCAATGCGGATCGCCCGCGGCCGGCGGAGAGCCGGGGCGGGGCGGTCGGCCTCGGGAGGAGATGGGTGTGGAGGACGCCACGGTGACGAGTCCGGTGGTGCGGGAACCGGCGATGACCGACGTCGCACGGCTCGCGGGCGTGTCGCATCAGACGGTGTCCCGGGTGCTCAACAGCCACCCCAACGTCCGCGAGCAGACCCGGCTGAGGGTGCTCGCGGCGGTGAAGGAGCTCGGCTACCGGCCCAACCGCGCGGCGCGCGCCCTGGTGACCGGGCGCTCGCAGCTGATCGGCGTCATCGCCCAGAACTCCACGCTGTACGGCCCCTCCTCGCTCCTGGCCGCGTTCGAGATCGCCGCCGCCCGCCAGGGATTCGCGGTGAGCGTGCACCGGGTGTCCGAGCTGGGGCCGTCCTCGATCACCGCCGCCGTCGAGCGCCACCGCGACGAGCGCGTGGCCGGGATCGTGGTCATAGCGCCCACCGCGTCGGCCGACGCCGCGCTGGCCGGGGTGCCCGCGGAGGTCCCCCTGGTCACCATCGACGGCGACCCCGAGCGCGGTGCGCCGATGGTGGCCGTCGACCAGGAACAGGGCGCGTACGAGGCGACGAAGCACCTGCTGGAGGCGGGCCACGAGACGGTGTGGCACATCTCGGGCCCGCCGGACTGGTTCGACGCGGCGGGCCGCATCCGCGGCTGGCGCCGGGCGCTCCAGGAGGCCGGGGCGGAGGTGCCTCCGGTCAGCACGGGCGACTGGTCCGCCGCCTCCGGGTACCGGACGGGGCAGATGCTGGCCCGGATGCCCGAGGTCACCGCGGTCTTCGCGGCCAACGACCAGCAGGCCCTCGGCGCCCTGCGCGCCATGACCGAGCGGGGGCGTTCGGTCCCGGACCAGGTGAGCATCATCGGGTTCGACGACGTGCCCGAGTCGGCGTACTACTCTCCCCCGCTGACCACCGTGCGCCAGGACTTCGGCGCGGTCGCCGCCACGACGCTCGACCTCCTGCTCGGGCTGATCAACGGCACCGAGCCGCAGGCCGCGCAGCCCGTCATCACCCCGGAGCTCGTCCGCCGGGAGAGCGTGCGTCCGCCCGCCGGCCGCTGAGCGGGGCCGGCGGGCGGCGGTGGTTCACGCGGCTCCGGGGTTGCCGTAGTAGGCGCCCGGGCCGTGCTTGCGGGTGAAATGGCGGTCCAGCAGGTGTCGCGGGGGTTCCACCGCGCCCAGGGCGATGGTGTGCAGGGCCATCTCCGCGACCGCCTCGCAGATGATGGCGTGCTCCAGCGACTTGGTGGCGTCGGCGCCCCACGTGAACGGCCCGTGGTGGGCGACCAGGGCGCCGGGCACCTCCGCGGCCCGGGTGTCGTCGCGCTCCAGTAGGTCCACGATGACCTGGCCGGTGTTGTACTCGTAGTCCTTGGCGCACTGCTCGGGCGTCAGCGCGGCGGTGACCGGGACGGGCCCGTTGAAGGTGTCGGCGTGGGTGGTGCCGAGCACCGGGATGGGGCGCCGGGCCTGGGCGAAGGCGACCGCGTGGGTGGAGTGGGTGTGGGTCACCCCGCCGATCGAGGGGAAGGCCAGGTACAGGCTGCGGTGGGTCTCGGTGTCGGTGGACGGGCGCAGCCGGCCCTCCACGACGCTTCCGTCGGCCAGGGAGACGACGACGAGGTCGTCGGCGCCCAGCGCGTCGTAGGAGACCCCGGACGGCTTGATGACGAAGACCCCGGCCTCCCGGTCGACCCCGCTCACGTTGCCCCAGGTGAGGGTGGCGAGCCCGGCCCGCGGGATGCGGAGGTTGGCTTCGAGCACTTCTCGGCGCAGCTCGTTCGATACGGTCCCGGCCACGGGAGGCTCCGTCCTGGTCGAGGTGTCGGCGGCGGTCACAGGCTCTGGGCCAGCCGGTGGTACGCCTGGTTCCAGCGCAGTTCGCGGGTGAAGCCCCGGATGGTGGTGTCCCGGTCGATGACGGCGAGTTCGGTGCGCAGCATCTCGGCGAGGTCTTCCAGCTCCTCGCCGCCGAGAGCGGTGGTGAGGACGGTGTGGTGCGGTGCTCCGGCCGTCAGCCACGCCTCGGTGGAGGTACGCAGGTCGGGGCTGGGCCGCCACACGGCGCGGGCGACCGGCAGTGCGGGCAGTGGCTCGGGCGGGGTGACGACGTCGATGTGGTTGGCGACGAACCGGAAGCGGTCGCCCATGTCCGCGAGCCCGACGACCACGGCGGGGCCGGGGTCCGCGTCGAAGACCAGCCGGACCGGGTCCTCCCGGCCGCCGATGGAGAGCGGGTGGATCTCGCAGCTGGGGGTCGCCGTGGTGAGCGAGGGGCAGACCTCCAGCATGTGGGCGCCGAGGATGAGTTCCTGGCCGGGCGTGAGGTCGTAGGTGTAGTCCTCCATGAACGACGTGCCGCCGGGCAGTCCGTGCGCCATGGTCTTGAGGGTGCGCAGCAGGACCGAGGTCTTCCAGTCGCCCTCGCCGCCGAAGCCGTAGCCGTCGGCCATCAGGCGCTGGACGGCGAGCCCGGGCAGCTGGCGCAGGCCGCCCAGGTCCTCGAAGTTGGTGGTGAAGGCGCGGAAGCCGCCCTCGGTGAGGAAGGCGCGCAGCCCGGCCTCGATGCGGGCGGCGTAGCGCAGGGAGTCGTGGCGCTCGCCACCCGGCCGCAGCTCGGGGGCGAGGGCGTAGCGGTCCTGGTATTCCTTGACGAGCGCGGTGACGGTGTCCTCGTCGGCGGCGTCGACGGCGGTGACCAGGTCGTTGACGCCGTAGGTGTTGACGGAGACGCCGAACCTCAGCTGGGCCTCGACCTTGTCGCCCTCGGTGACGGCGACGTCGCGCATGTTGTCGCCGAAGCGGGCGAGCTTGAGCCCGGCGAGTTCGGCGCGGCCCACGGCGGCGCGCGCCCAGCCGGCGACGCGGTCGACCACCTCGGGGGTGGTGACGTGGCCGGCGACGGTCTTGCGGGGGACGCCGAGGCGGGTCTGCACGAAGCCGAACTCGCGGTCGCCGTGGGCGGCCTGGTTCAGGTTCATGAAGTCCATGTCGATGGTGGACCAGGGCAGTTGGCGGTTGGCCTGGGTGTGCAGGTGGAGCAGCGGTTTGCTGAGCGCGTCGAGGCCGGCTATCCACATCTTGGCCGGGGAGAAGGTGTGCATCCAGGCGATGAGACCGATGCACCGGTCGTCGGCGTTCGCGTCGAGACAGACCCTGCGGATGGCGGCCGCGTCGGTGAGCACCGGCTTCCAGACCACGCGCACGGGCATCTGCGGCTGGTCCGCGAGGGCGTCGCGGATGGACCGTGACTGTTCGGCGACCTGGGCCAGGGTCTCGTCGCCGTAGAGGGCCTGGCTGCCGGTGAGAAACCAGATCTCACGGTCGGGCTGGGCGAGCGTCATGTCGGGTGTGCTCCTCGGTTGTGCTGGGGAAAGAGGTGGTGCGGGTCTGTGGGGTGGTGTGCCGGTCAGGCCGTGGTGGTGGTGCGTGCTGTGTTGCGGATTCGGCGCAGGCGGTGCAGGAGGAGGTCGGCGCCGGTGCCGAAGTGGTCGTGCAGGGCGCGGTATTCGTTGAACAGCGCGTCGTAGGCGTCGGCCCGGGCCGGGTTGGGGGTGTAGGCGTGGCGTTGGACGCTTCCCATCGCGGCGGCGGCAGTGCGCACGTCGGGGTGGGCGCCCGCGGCGACGGCGGCGTGGATGGCGGAGCCGAGGGCGGGCCCCTGCTCGGAGGTGCCGAGGGAGACGGGGCGGCGCAGGACATCGGCGTAGATCTGCATGAGCAGGGCGTTCTTCTTCAGGCCGCCGGTGACGATGAACTCCTCGACGGGGATCCCGCCGGCCTCGAACGCCTCCAC
>NZ_JBFAUP010000028.1:0-76946 GCF_040679335.1 Streptomyces sp. NPDC052299
CTCACCACGACGCAACGCCTCACACGCCTGATGAACCGCCACCAACGCCGACGACTGACCCGAATCCACCACCAACGACGGACCCGTCAAACCCAAAAGAAACGACACCCGATTCGCGATCACACTCCGCGCAAGACCCGTCGACGTGAACGCACCAATCCCCTCCACACCACCCCGACGCGCCAGAACCGCATAATCATCCGCCATCGCCCCCACGAACACACCCGCAGCGGACCCCCGCACCGAACCCGCCACCACACCAGCGTCCTCGAACGCCTCCCACGCCAACTCCAACACCAACCGCTGCTGCGGATCCATCGCCACAGCCTCACGCGGCGAAATACCGAAGAACCGCGCATCAAAACCATCAACCCGACTCAAAAACCCCGCGCGCCGAGCCACCGACTTCCCCGCCGCCGACGGATCGGGATCGTAGAAACCCTCACCGTCCCAACGATCCGCAGGCACCTCACCCACCGCGTCAAAACCCCGGACCAACCCCTCCCAGAACTCCCCCGCACCACCCTCAGCACCCGGGAAACGGCACGACATACCGACAACAGCAATGGCGCCGACAGGGCCGTTTTTCGGCATGCCAAAGTCCGGATTCATGATGCCTGTCTCCACTTCGTCACCAGGTCGCACCGCAGGGGTCCAAGCCGATCGTCACAACGCCGGCTAAAGCCCGTCTTGCGTGCTCACTGGACTCCGACGTGCTCGAGAATGTCGAGCTGCAAGTCGATCGGCAGGTCCTGCCGACGGGAAATGTTGAGTTTGCGGTAGATCCGCGTGAGGTGCTGCTCGACCGTGCTCGTCGTGACGAACAGCTTGCCCCCTATCTCCCGGTTCGTGTATCCGGCGGAAGCCAGCGCGGCGACGCGCCGTTCGGACTGGCTGAGGAGGGCCACGTCGGGCTCGGCGGTGGCCGGGGCGCAGCGACGTACCTCGGCGCCGGCGTCCCCGCGCCGCCGGTCCGGCAGGATCTCCCCGCAGAGCGGTGTCGCGTCGCACTCGTCGGCCAGTCGCCACGCACGCCGGATGACGGAGCCCGCGCGCGGCCCCTCGCCCATGGTCTGGAGGCTCCGGCCGAAGTCGGCCACGGCCTTGGCGAGTTCCAGGCGGTCGCCGCAGCCTCGCAGGTCGGCGATCGCCCGGGTGAGGAGGGCGGGCCGGCCGTGGGCCTCCTCGGTCGCGGCGTGCAGGCGCAGCGCCATGCCGCGGGTCCGCGCGCCGATATCCGGTACGGCGAGCTGCGCCGTGGTCAGCACGCGTGCCTCACCGGGGCGGCGCAGGCGCAGCAGGGCGTCGGCCGCGTCGACGCGCCAGGGCAGACCGCCGCGGTGGTCCAGGCCCCACCGTTCGGCCAGGCGGCCCACGTCGAGGAACTCGCTCAGGGCGGCCTGGGCACGGTGCGTGGCCAGGTAGTACCTGCCCCGTGCCTGCAGGTACGGCAGGGCGTGCACGGTGCCGGGCAGTTGGTCGGGAAGTCGGTCGGGCAGGGGCAGCGGAAGGTGCCGGGCGGCGTCGTCGTAGCGGCCCATGGCGGTGAGCGCGGTCACGAGTACCGCGACGGGGCGGTACATGAACGTTCCGCCGCGTCCCGCGACCGCCGCCACGGCAGCGCTCGCCGCGCGCTCGGCACCGGCGAGGTCACCGAGGTGGACGAGTGCCTCGCCGAGCAGCGAGGCGAACATGGCCTGCCAGCCGCGGGCCCGGCGGTGCTCGGCATCGGCCTGCAGTTCGCCGCACCGGGCGGCGGCCCGGCGCGGGTGCCCGGTGTGCAGCAGGATCCGGACGGCCTGGACCAGCGGTTCGAAGGTGTCGTGGGCCAGCGGGGTTCCGTCGAGCAGCCGTTCGGCGGTGGACGCTTCCCGGGGGTCGCCGGGGTGGGTCCACAGCGCGGCGCAGAGGAGGGTGTCGTCGCTGTCGGAGGCGGGTGGGACCGCGAAGAGGTCGCGCAGGGCGGCGGCGCCGGAGGGTGCGAGCCGCAGTACCTCCGCCGCCTCCGCCGCCCGCCCCTGGGCGACGAGCAGACGGGCCAGCGAGCCCGTGGGGGCGCCCGGGCGTCCGGCACGCAGTGCGGCGAGCGGGGCGTCGAGGTGCTGTTCGGCGGCGGCGGGGGTGAGGCGCCAGGTGAGAGCGGCGAGTTGGAGGCCGATCCGCCACCGGGTCGGTTCGTCGTCGGTGCCGGCGTGGGCGAGTTGCAGGCAGGCGGCGGCGCGTTCGGCCTCGTCGGCGGCAAGGGCCTGCTGTCCGGCCTCGCAGAGCGTACGCACGGCCCAGTCACCGGGGGCGCTGCCGTGGACGCGCAGGTACGAGGCGACGGTCTCGGCTTCGGCCCGGTCGGCGTACAGGACCTCGGCGGTGCGGCCGTACAGCCGGGTGCGCTCGGCCGCGCCGAGGGTTTCGAGCGCGGCGGCGGCGATGTCGGGATGACGCAGTGCGGGCCCGTCTGTGAGTCCGGTCTCGTCCAGCGCGGCGAGGGCCCGGGCGGCTTCCGCCGGCGCTGCCCCGGCGATGGCGGCGGCGCGCTCGACGGTGGCGTGGGTCCCGAGGACGGCCAGGGCGCGGGCGAGGTCGTGGGCGGGGCGCCCGCAGCGCTGGAGGCAGGCCCGCACCGCGTCGGCGAACGGCCCCGTCGGTTCGGGGCGGGCGGTGTCGTACTCGGAGAGCAGGGCCCTGAGCAGCAGCGGATTACCTCCGGTGCGCCCGTACAGGCGGTCGGCCGATTCGCCGCGTGCCACGCCCCGGTGGCGGTCGCGCAGGAGGGCGGCGGTGGCGGCGCGATCGAGGCGGCCGAGGCGGATCCGGTCGAAGCCCGGGTGGCGCAGCAGTTCGGTGACGGCGTCACGGGCGTCCGCGCCCGGGCCGCCGAGCGGGCCGGTGAGCGCGATGAACAGGCCGGTGCCGCGCGGAGCCCGGGTCGCGCCGGTGAGGCAGGCGAGGGAGGCCGCGTCGGCGTACTGCAGGTCGTCGAGGCAGATGACGAGCGGTGCGGGACCGTCCAGCCCCCGGACGGCCGCGGTGAAGGCGGTGGCCGTGGCAGGGGCGGGGACGGCCCCGGGAGTCCGGGCGGAGTGTGTGCGCAGTGCCTCGGCCCATTCGTCCAGCGCGCGGTGGCCTGTGCCGGGGCCTTCGGGGGTGGCAGCGGCCCACAGGACGGTCGCGCCGCGTTCGCGGGCGGTGCCGGCGACGGTCCTGAGCGTTTCGGACTTGCCGCAACCGGGGGCCCCTTCGATGAGCACGATGGCTGTGGCACCGGCCTCCGCCGCGGCGAAGGCGGCGTGCAGCCGGGCGAGTTCGGTGTCCCGGGACAAGAGCGTCATCAGCCATTTCCCCCGTTGCGCGGCGTCACTTGTCCGCCCAGCGTAGGGACCGGCCGCGGAGCTCACCCCCGCTCGGCAGTGGCCAGTACTTGCCTGGCCACAACTCCGCGCGCCGGGTCAGCCGACGGCGGTGCCGAGCCGCTCCCGGCCCAGAGCCGCCAAGTCGTCGGCGATGGCGCGGGTCACCGCGTCCTGCTGCGGAGTGAGGTAGAAGTGGCCGCCCGGGAAGCTGCGGAAGGTGAAGTTTCCGGAGGTGTGCTCCCGCCACTCCATCGCCTCGTGCAGGCTCACCCGGGGGTCGGACTCCCCGGTGAGCACGCTGAGCGGGCAGCTCAGTGCCCTCTCCCGGCCCGGGTCGGGGCGGTAGTGGTACGTCTCGATGGCCTTGAAGTCGGCGCGGATGGCGGGCAGCACCATGCGGACGATCTCCTCGTCGGCGAGCACCCCCGGGTCGGTACCGGCCAGTTGCTGGATCTCCGCGATGAGGGCGTCGTCGCCCTTGGTGTGCACGCTGTCGGGGCGCGGCATGTGGGGGGCGCGGCGGCCGGAGACGATCAGGCCGAGCGGCGGTTCGTTCTCCGCCTCCATGCGGCGGGCGAGTTCGAAGCCCAGTACGGCGCCCATGCTGTGCCCGAAGAGGACCAGCGGGCGGTCGGCCCAGGGCCGCAGCGCCTGGTGGATGCCGTCGACAAGATCCTCGGTGACGGTGATCGGAGGCTCGTGGCGGCGGTCCTGGCGGCCCGGGTACTGGACGGCCAGGACGTCGGCGTGGGGGGCGAGGGCCTGGGAGAAGGAGAAGAAGGCGGAGGCCGTGCCCCCCGCGTGCGGGAGGCAGACGAGACGGTACGGCTGCTCGGGGGCCGGGTGGAAGCGGCGGACCCACAGCTCCGTGTCGGTGTCGATGGTGCTCATTTCCGTTCCTGCTCCCTGCTCGTTGCCGGGTACTCGTCGAGTGCGCGGAGGGCACGGTAACGATGGGTGGTTAAGCGGTACTTGTGCGGGTGAATCCGCCGCCGAGCAGCTGCGCGGCGGCGGTGCCGACTGAAGGGGGAACCCCCGGGCTCCGCATGGAGTACGAAGAATCGTTACGTCGCCCCCGCGCGGGTGACCTCGCGCATCCGGGGCCCGGGCTCAGGGAAAGGACCTGCGGGTCCGGCAGCCCGCCGGGACCCGGCGTCGGGGCGGCCGCGCGTGCCCCGGATCGGTACGGGTGCAGTCGACATGGGTTTCATGAGGCTTCGTCATGGTGCGGCCGCCGCGTTCGGCGCGCTCGCTCTCCTCGCCGCGCAGCCGGGGTCGGCGAGCGCCGCCGAGGGGGACTTCTCCTACACGTTCGCCGGGCTCGACGGCATGCCGCGCACGGTCACCCTGCACGAGCCCCCGAGCCCCGGCTGCGTCACGCTTCCCGAGGTCGCCGACACCCGCGCCTCCGAGCCCGCCTTCGCCCCGCAGAACGAGACCGACGAGTGGGTCATGGTGTTCACCGGGGCCGACTGCACCGGCGACTCGTGGACCCTGCGCCCGCACGGAAACCCCACGACGGAACGGCTCAAGCTGCGCTCGGTGTACCTGACCGGGCGTCACTGACGCGCCGGCTGCTTCAACCGAGGATGTACGGCAGCCGCGCCGCCAGGCCGCCCAGGGCCGCCTCCTGCGCGGCGGTCGGCGCGCTGCGGCCCGTGCCGATCCGCAGCACGTCGGTGTCCGTGAGCGAGGCGGGGAACGCGGCATCCGCGACGGCCTCCAGCGCGGCGCGCGCCACGGACAGGGTCTCGGCGGGCGGCCCGGGGGCGGCGGGCAGGTGGGCCACGAGGTCCAGGTGGTGCAGGGTGCCTTCGAGGACGTATGCCGAGAGGTAGTCGGCAACCGTGAGGACCATGTCCTGCGTACGGACCCGGGCGGCCGGGTCCGCGAGACCGGCGGCGCGGACGGCCGCCGTGCCGACGTCGTCGATGTGATGCCGCAGCCAGCGCGGTTCGCCGTACGCGGCCGCCAGCCGGGGGATCAGCGCGTCGAGCGGGTCGTCGCCCGTCGGGGGCGCGGGCAGGAGGTTCCAGTAGCCGGGCGCGTCGGTCGTGGCGGGCTCGTCGGTGGGGGTGACCAGCGTGATCAGGACGTCCTGCGCGTCGATGACCAGGTGGCACACCAGGTCCCGGACGAGCCACCCCGTACAGCCCGAGGGTTTCCCGAAGTCCTCGTCGGGAAGACCGGCCACGGCGTCGAGCAGCGCCGTCCAGGAACGCGAGAAGGGATGCATGGCCCCACGCTAGGGGGTGTGGTGTCGGCGAGGTGCGCGCCGCCCACGACGACTGGAGCGGCGGCCCCGCGCGCTGCGGGCCGCCCACACCCTAATCCCCTCCCCGCCAGGGGCGTTGAGGTCTCACGCCTCCTGCGGGGCGGCCCACTCCACGAACTGGACGATCACGCCGTTGGGGTCGGTGACCTGGAAGAGGCGTTCGCCCCAGGGCTCCTCGCGCAGGGGCAGCGTGATCCGCACGCCCTCCTCGCGCAGCCGCCGTTCCTCCTCCTTGATGCCGTCGGCGAGGGTGAGGGCCAGGATCAGGCCCGCCGCGCGCTGGTCGCGCTGCTCGGGCGGCAGGATCTCCGTCCCCCGGGCGAGCAGCACGATGTCGGCAGCCCCGTCCGGGCGGCCGAGGGAGGCGAAGCCCTCCGCGGCGGCCTGCTCCGTGTAGCCGAGGTGCGTGGTGAAGAACTCCTGGGACGCGGCGACGTCGTCAACGGTCAAGGAGAGGGTCGTGGTCGTGATCGCGGCGGTCGGGGTGGTCGGAACGGTCGACTGCATGAAGGTCTCCTGTGCGGTTGCGAGGGCGGGGCTGCGGGCGGGTGGTCCCGGGCGGTGAGGCCCTGTCAGTACGAGCCACGCCGGGGGAGGTTGCGCACCGGCGGGGGCATCCGGCGCGGCTGGGGGCTGCCGCGGAAGACGCGGGACGGCAGAGGGAAGCGAGGGGTGGGGCGAGGGGCCTTCGGCATACGGGTTCCATCCGTTCGTCGCTCGAGGTGAACTTTACGACGGAGGTAAACTTAGCCCGAGACTTCAGGGGTGTCAACATAAAAATGCTACGAGGGTAAGATTGCCCCATGACTACTGAGACCACTGCCGCCGCGGGCGCCCCCGTCGGGCTCCGCGAGAGCAAGAAGCAGGAGACCCGGCAGCTCATCTCCGACGCCGCCACCAGGCTCTTTCTCGACCAGGGGTTCGAGCAGACCACCATCGCGGAGATCGCCGCCGCCGCCCGCGTGGCGAAGAAGACGGTGACCAACTACTTCGCGCACAAGGAGGATCTGGCCCTCGACCACCAGGACGCCTTCACCGGGTCGCTGGCCGCCACGGTCGCGGACCGCGCGCCGGGCGAGTCCGCGCTGACGGCCCTGCGCCAGGCATTCACCGAGGCGGTCGCGGCCGCCGACCCGGTCGCGGGCTTCTCCGGTCCCGAGTTCGCCCGGATGGTCGCCGACAGCCCCACGCTGACGGCCCGGCTGCGCGATCTGCACGACCTGCGGGAGGCCCGGCTCGCCGAGGCCCTGGCCGAGACCACCGGCGCCGCCCCCGACGACATCGCCGTGCGCACCGCCGCCGCCCTGCTCGGCAGCGTCCACCGCATGCTCTTCGACCGCATCCAGGAACTGACCCTGGCCGGGTGGACCGACGCCCGGATCTCCGACGAGCTGGCGGCGTCCGCCGACTACGCGTTCGGGATGCTGGAGGAGCCGCTGGCCGGTTACGCCGCCGGGCCCTCCCCCGACCCGAAGGTCCACCGGGACCTCGTGCTCTGACGGCCGCCCACCGCGCTCTCGGGCCGCTCCAACGCCCCCGTCAGCGCCCCGGCCAGGCGAGGTCGTCCACCGCGAGGAACGGTTCGGCGGCCAGCGTCGCCGGGGTGGCTCCCGTGAACGCCATGACGTCGCGGTGCAGGTGGGACTGGTCGGCGTACCCCGCGTCGGCGGCCACCCGGGCCGGGCCCTCGCCCGCGACCAGGCGGTGGGCGGCGTGGTCGAAGCGGACCAGGGTCGCCGCGCGCTTGGGCGGCAGGCCGAGCTGGGAACGGAAGCGGGACCACAACCGCTTGCGGCTCCAGCCGACCTCGGCGGCGAGTTCCTCCACCCTCGGCAGGCCGTGCTCCGCCGTGAGCCGCCGCCAGGCCCACGCCACCTCCGGGTCCACCGGAGCCCCGGCCCCGTACCGGCGGGTGATCAGGGCGTCCACGAGCGCGAAGCGGGCCTGCCAGGACGGGGCTTCGCCGAGCTGTTCGCGAATCCGGGACGCCTCACGGCCCCACAGGGCGTCCAGCGGGACGACGGCACCGTCGAGCCCGGAGGGCTCCACGCCGAGGACGGCGCGGGCGATCACCGGGGACAGCCGCACCTGCACGCACTCCACGTTCTCCCCGCGCACCCGCACCGCTCCCCCGGAACCGAGCCCCGGTCCTGCGACCAGGCACCCGCGCTGCTGATCACCGGTGGAGTGGTCGAGCACGGGCGTGCCGGCGCCGAATTCGAGGAGCAGCGTGACCGCGGGGTGCGGGACCATGCGCAACTCGTCCAGGGCGAGCACGCCGAACCCGGCCATGGTGACTCCGGCCACCCGGCTCGGCCGCTGCGGACGGGCGACGTCCCACACAGCCGTACCGTGCGTGAACGTGTTCACCCCTCCATGCTACGAGGGGGACCGTGCTACGAGGGGACCGTCCCCGCCACCCGGAACATTCGTTCAATACGCGGACGGGGCAGGTCGCGACAGTGGGGGCATGACTGCTTCCAGGACCACCGAGTCGTCCCTCCTCACGCTGGACGACGGCGACACCATCCATGTGTGCCAGGACGGGCCGCGCGAGGCCCCCGTGCTCCTGCTGATCCACGGTTCGGCATCCTCGGCCCGCTCGTGGGACGCGCTGGTGCCCCTGCTGACGGCGCCCGGGACGCACCGCGTCGTACGGGTCGATCTGCTCGGGCACGGCGGGTCGGACAAGCCGGACGACGACCGTTACGCGATCCCGGACCAGGCCCGGCGGACCGGCGAGGTGCTGGACCGGCTCGGTGTCGGGCGGGCCGTGGTGGTGGGCCATTCCAGCGGCGGGGTGACCGCGACGGCCCTCGTCGAGGAGCGCCCCGGGCTGGTGGCCGCGGTGGTGCTCGTCAACACCGGGCCGAGTCTGGGCGCGTTCATCGCCACCGGCTCCGGCGCCGCCGGTCCGGCGCAGTGGCCGCCGAGCGACGAGCAGATCCGGCAGTTCGCGAGCACGGGCTTCAGCCGCCCCGGCTACCGGGTGCCGGACGTGCTGCTGGACGAGGTGCGGGCCATGACGTGGCACTCGTTCACGGCCACCATGCGGGCCACCCGCGCCTATCTGGAGGAGCGGGCGCTGCCGGAGCGGCTTGCGGTGCCCGGGAAGCCGCTGCTGGTGCTCTTCGGCGAGGACGATCGCCGTTGGCGCTCCGCGTCCGCCGCCGACTACCACGCCGTCCCGGGTGCCCGGGTGGAACTGCTGCCGGGGCTCGGGCACTCGCCCATCCTGGAGGACCCGCCCCGGGTCGCGGGGCCCCTGCTGGACTTCGCCGCGCTGCACGCCTGAGGGGAGGGCGTCGTGCGGATTCTCGTCTCCGGGGCCGGGATCGCCGGTCCGGTGCTCGCCCACTGGCTCATCCGGTACGGCTTCGAGGTCACCGTCGTGGAGCGCGCCCCGGCGCTGCGCAGGACCGGCGGCCACGCGGTCGACCTGTTCCGGCCCGCGGTGGACATCTCGGAGCGCATGGGGGTGCTGCCGCGCATCGAGGAGCGGGCCACCGGCACGGACCGGTTGAGCGTCTTCCGAGAGGGCGCCCGGCGGCCCGTCCGGGCGGACCTCACCAAAATCTTCGGCGGTGCCTCCGAGCGACACGTCGAGGTCATGCGCGACGACCTCACCACGATCTACTACGACGCCACCCGCGACGACGTCGAGTACGTCTTCGGCGACTCGGTCACCTCGGTCGCCGAAGGAGCGGGCGGCGAGGTGACGTTCGAGCACGCCGCTCCCCGCCGCTTCGATCTCGTCGTCGGCGCGGACGGGCTGCACTCCACCGTGCGCCGCCTCGTCTTCGGCGCGGACGCGGGCCGCGGCTCCTTCCTCGGGGCGTACTTCGCGGTGCTGAGCCTGCCCAACGTCTCCGGCCCGGACGGGGAGTTGCTGATGCACGTCGGGGTGGGGCGCACCGCCGGGGCGTACGGGGCGTGCCATCTGGACGACGCGCGGGTCCTGTTCCTGTTCCGGAGCGCGCGCGAACTCGACTGGGACCACCGGGACGTGCCCCGGCAGAAGGAGCTGGTGCGCGGGGCCTTCGCCGGGCTGCACGCCCAGGTGGACGGGTGGCTGGAGGAACTGGACCGCACCCCGGCGTTCTACTTCGACTCGATCAGCCAGCTCCGGATGGACAGCTGGTCGCGGGGGCGGGTGACGCTCGTGGGGGACGCGGGCTACTGCCCCGGTCCCACGGTCGGCGGCAGCACCACGCTGGCCGTGGTCGGCGCGTACGTCCTGGCCGGTGAGCTGGCCCGCGCCGGGGGCGACCACGAGCGGGCGTTCCCGGCGTACGAGGGGGTGATGGCGGAGCACGTACGCGGCAGCCGCGCGGTGGCGTCGAGCGCTGCGCGGACGCTGATACCCACGTCGCGGACGGGCGGCTGGGGCCTGGCGCAGGGTGCCCGGCTGGTCTCCGCCCTGCCCGCCGGGCCGGGCCGCGCGCTGCTCCGCCTCACGACGCGCAGCGCGCGGCTCTACGACGCGATGACGGTGGAGGACTACGCACCGGCCGGCGCCCGCTGACGGTCGCACGGAAGCGAAGGGCTCCTACAGCCGGTCCAGCGCAACCTCCACCTGATCCATCACCCGCTGCCAGTGGGTGCGCTGCCGCTCGCGTTCCTCCGCGCTCGCCAGGTGTTCCTGGTGGAAGCGGAGCATGGTGCGGGCGCCGTCGGCCGCCGGGGCCATGGCCACCTGGAGCGTGGTGGTGCCGTGGGTGACGCGGATGCGGTCCGCCGGACGGTACCCGCGCACCTCACCGGTCACTCCGTCGGCCGTGCGGTAGGGCGCGCCGCGCTCCGGGACCAGCTCCGTGTCCGAGCCGAGCCAGAGGGCGAGCCCTCCGGGGCCGCTGATGAAGTCCCAGACGACGGGCGGGGGGTGGGGCAGGGTGCGGGACACGCCGATCTGCCAGCCCGTGTCCCTGGTGAGTCCGGTGGGCATCGGTCATCCTTCCTCGGAGTGGCGGGCGCGCAGCGCCCTGACCTTGTGACGGTTGCCGCAGTGCTCCATCGAGCACCAGCGGCGGCGGCCGGGGCGCGAGGTGTCCACGTAGATCAGGTGGCAGTCCTCGGCGGCGCAGGTGCGGATGCGGTGCGCGTGGGCGCCGGTCAGCAGCTCGACGGCGTCGCGCGCGACGGTGGCGGCCAGCGCCGTGCCGCCGGGGGTCCCGGACCACCGACGGCTGCCGTCCGGGGCGATGGCGGGAGCCAGGGCGGGGCGGGCGGCGGCCTCGTTGATGACCGCCAGGTCGCCGGGCGGGTGCGGTTCGCCGCGCGTATGGGCGATGACCACGCGGAACAGCGCGTCGCGCAGCATCCGTACCGCCTCGACCTCCACCGCGGTGACGGCCAGCTCGGGGGTCGGGGTCAGCCGGGAGCGTTCCGCCCAGGCGGTGACGTCGGCGGGTCCGTGCAGCACCTCGTACCGCTGGTAGGGCCCGGGGCCGCCGGTCGTCAGCAGCTCCAGGCACAGGGCGCCCGGGTCGAACCGGTAGGTGACACCGGTGACGGACCGCAGGGTCAGCCCCAAGGGCGCAGCATTCATGTAACCACTATAAGGGGTTACCTATGACGGGCGCCACAATCGCGCCATGTCACATCCGGGGCCCCTGCCCCCATCCCCTGGTCGTCAGCAACCGATGAGGGAAGGGCCGGTCATGAACACACAGCGGAGGACCCGTACGCAGGACGCGCACCACGTGGTGGTACTGGGAGCCGGATACGCGGGAATGGCGGCGGCCGTGCAACTGGCGGCCCGGACCGGAAAGCGGCGGGATGCCGTGCGGGTGACCGTGGTGAACGCGCGGGAACGGTTCACCGAGCGGATGCGGCTGCACATGACCGCCACCGGCCGCCCCCTCGACACGATGAGCGTCCCGGAGATGCTGGAGGGCACGGGCGCGGGGTTCACGCGGGGCTGGGTGACGGCGGTGGACGCCGGGGCCAGGACCGTACGCGTCGACGACGAGCGCGTCCTGTCCTACGACACGCTGGTGTACGCGCTGGGCGGGGTCGCCGACACCTCGGCGGTGCCGGGCGCCGACGACCACGCGTACACGCTGGACGGCGCCGAGGACGCGCAGTTGCTCGCCGAACGGCTGGAAGCCCTCGGCCGCGACGACGGGCGCGGCACCGTGGCCGTCATCGGCACCGGTCTCACCGGCATCGAGTCGGCGGCGGAGATCGCCGAGCGGTACCCGCGCCTCGACGTGGTCCTGCTCGGCGGCACGGAGCCCGGCGCGACCATGAACGACAAGGCGGCGGCGCACGTGCGGGCCGCGCTCGACCGGCTCGGCGTGCGGGTGCGCGGCGGCGTCCGCGTGGCGAAGGTGCTCGCCGGTTCGGTGGAGCTGGAGGGCGGCGAGAGCATCGCGGCCGACGCGGTCCTGTGGACGGGCGGCACCCGGGTCGCGCCGTTGGCGGCCGCCGCCGGCCTGGCGGTTGACGAGCGCGGACGCATCGTCACCGACCGTGCGCTGCGCTCCGTTTCGCACCCCGAGGTGTACGCGGTCGGCGACGCGGCCGCGATCCGCCAGGGTTACGGGGTCATGCACGGGACCTGCCAGGGCGGGATGCCGACCGGGGTGCACGCGGCCCTGTCGATCGACCGGGCCCTCAGGGGCAAGCAGCCGAAGCCCTTCCGGTTCGGTTACTACCACACACCGGTGAGCCTGGGCCGGGGCGACGCGGTCGTCCAGTTCACCCGGCCCGACGACAGCCCGCGCCGGATCTGCCTGGTGGGCGCGGTGGCCGTCCGGTACAAGGAGACCGTGACCGCCTCGCCCTGGCCGACGTACGGCCGTATGAAGAAGATGCCCGCGTCGGGCGCGTTCTGGCCGCGCGGCGGCCGCTTCACCCGTGTCCGAGGAGACAAGTGACCAGCGACGCCGACCGTTTCGCCCATCCCGGTCAGCAGGTGTTCCTGGAATACCGGCGGCTGCTGTTCTCCGTGGCGTACCGCGTCCTCGGCACCGCCGCCGACGCCGAGGACTGCGTCCAGGACGCCTGGCTCAAGTGGTCCGCCGCGGACCGTTCGCACGTGGCCGACCCCAAGGTGTACCTGACCCGGATCGTGACGAACCTGGCGCTCGAACGGCTGCGGTCCGCCCGGTACGCGCGGGAGACGTACGTCGGGCCGTGGCTGCCGGAGCCCATCCTGACCGAGGGTCCCTCCGAGCCCGTCCCGGACGCCGAATCGGCCGCGCTGGACGCCGAGTCGGTGTCGATGGCCATGCTGGTGGTGCTCGAAACGCTCAGTCCGCTAGAGCGCGCGGTGTTCGTGCTGAAGGAGGTGTTCGCCTTCAGCCACGCCGAGATCGCCGAGGCGGTGGAGCGTTCCGAGGCGGCGGTACGGCAGGCCGCGCACCGCGCGCGTGAGCACGTGCGGGCCCGGCGCCCGCGCTTCGAGGCGGACCGGGCGCGGCAGCGCGAGGCGGCGGAACGTTTCCACGCCGCCGCGACGGGCGGTGACGTCAACGCCCTCCTCGAACTCCTCTCCCCCGACGTCACCCTGTGGACCGACGGCGGCGGCAAGGTCCGTCAGGCCCTGCGCCCGGTGACCGGCGCTGCCACGGTGGCGGGCTGGTTCTCGGCGATCGGCACGGTCGCCTACCAGGGCGTCGAGCCCGGCGACATGAAGGCCGAGCTCACGGAGATCAACGGTGGTCCGGGCATGGTGTTCAGCGGCCCGGACCGCGTCATCGCCACCGTGACCTTCGACTTCGACGCGCA
Source organism: Streptomyces sp. NPDC052299 (assembly GCF_040679335.1). Lineage (NCBI taxonomy): Bacteria > Bacillati > Actinomycetota > Actinomycetes > Kitasatosporales > Streptomycetaceae > Streptomyces > Streptomyces sp. NPDC052299. Next base: position 13,357 of record NZ_JBFAUP010000028.1, read on the forward strand.
GGGGCGCATCGCCGCGATCCACAACGTGGCCAACCCGGACAAGCTGCGGGCGGTCTCCGAGGGGATCACTTACGACCCCGGAGCGCGGTAGCCGTCGCCCTCGCCCGATCGGGTCGAAAACGGGCGGCGCCGCTCCGCCTGCCACGCCTGCCGGTGCGGCGGCTACAAGATCGTCAACGAGTCGCCAGCGGCTCGGCGGAACGCGCCCGGTCACGTCGTGGCGCCCCGTCACTGACGCGGCCGGGCCCCGCCCGCGTCCCCCGAACTCCCGCCCGGCCGCGCGACGCCGGGCTCGTACGAAGGAGATCCCGTGATCGCACAGGGCAAGCGGATTCTCGGCTCCCTGGCCATGGCGTTCGCCGCCGCGGCCTCGCTGACCGTCGCCGTCCCCGTAGGGTCCGCCTACGCCATCGACCACGTGGAGTGCGTCGGCGGCGCGGACTTCCTGAAGATCTACTCCCACCTCGACGGCCGTCAGAGCGTCGACTGCTACGCCAACGCGGGCAGGACCGACTTCGGCGGCTGGTGGGCCGACCGAATCGTCACCGGCAACAACGACCTCATCTACTACGACGTCAACGGCGACTCGGTCCGCATCAACCGCTGGACGGACATCACGTTCCCGAACAACCCGCCCCGGATCAAGAGCATCCAGATCCTCTGAGCGCCCGGCAGTGAACCACCGGTCACCGCCGCCGGCGCACGGCGGTGACCGTGGCCGTCAGACCACGTCGAACTCGTTGCCCTCCGGGTCCAGCATGGCGGTGGCGTAGAACTCCATGTCGGGCAGGTCCCGGACCTCCGCCACCGTGGCACCGGCCCCGACCAGCCGCGCCACCGTGGCGTCGACCCGCTGCTTGCGGACCTCCAGCGGCACGGCACGCCCCCCGCCGACCTTGAGGTCGAAGTGCCACCGGTTCTTGAGCGTCTTCGGCTCCGGGACCTTCTGGAACCACACCCGCGGCCCCCGCCCGGCGGGATCCATGATCGACTCCGGTACGTCCCCCGCTCCCGGCGGCAGTTCCTCGGCAGGCACCCCCATGTCCTCCCAGTAGGCGCGCCAGCTCGCATGCCCCTCCGGCGGCGGCTCGGGGACGTACCCCAGGGCCTCGGTCCAGAAGGCCACCATCCGCCGCGGATCGGCGCAGTCGATCGTCAGCTGCACCGTCATCTCGGTCTCCGTCTCCATGACCGGAGCATCGCAGACGGGTCTGACAGCGGCGGGAACCGACAGTGCCGGAGAACCACACTTGACCTCAAGTCCACTTGAGGGACGAGTCTGTGGCCATGGATACCGAAGAGATGCGGCGGCAGCTGCGAGACCTGACCGACCGTGCCGAGATCACCGACCTCCTGAACCGCTACCTCCGTTCCCTGGACCACGGAGTCCTCGACGACGAGTGGGCTCGCGCGTTCCACACCGAGGACGTCACCGCCGAGATGCCCGTGGGCACCGTCCATGGCCGCGATGCCGTGCTGGACCGTGTACGGCAGGGCATGGCACTGTTCGACCGGACCGCGCATTTCGGCACGAACAACATCATCGAGGTCGACGGCGACAGGGCCACGGCGCGTGGCGTCCAGCTGAGCACCCATGTGCTCGCGGGCGGCCGGGACGACCTCTTCGTCTCCGCCGGGCACACGGAAGCCGACCTGGTCAGGACGGCCGACGGCTGGCGGATCTCCGCCACCGCGCTGCGGATCGCATGGACCTGGGGGACTCCGCCGCGCCTGCCGGAGGAGTTCGCTCCGGCCGCCACCGCCTGACGCGCGCCCGGTGTGGCGGGGGTCACGGGAACCCGCCGCACCGGGCGGAGAGGTAAGGGTGTGAGATGTGATGATCAGGAAGACCGGGAGAGCATGCGCACACGCATCAGGGCGGGCGACCGCCAGGCGTTCGCCGCGCTCTACGAGGAGTACGCGCGACCGGTCTACAACCATGCCTACCGGCTGACGGGCGACTGGTCGACGGCCGAGGAGGTCATGTCCGAGACCTTCCTCGCCGCCTGGCGCACCCGGCACGCCGTCGAGCCGGAGGGCGAATCGCTGCTCCCGTGGCTGCTCGGCATCGCCACCAACAAGGCGCGCAACGCCAACCGGGGCACCGGCCGACGCCTCGCCTTCCTGGCCCGCCGCCCCGCCCCCGAGCCCGTCGCGGACATCGCGGACGCCGCGGCCGGCCAGGTCGACGACGCCCGGAGGCTCGCCGCGGTCCGGCAGGCGCTGGACGGGCTGCGCCGCCAGGACCGCGAGGTGCTGGCCCTCTGCGTCTGGTCGGGCCTCGACTACGCGGAGGCCGCCGAGGCGCTCGGCGTCCCGGTGGGCACGGTGCGGTCGCGGCTGTCCCGCGCGCGCGAACGGCTGAGGCGGCTCACGGACGAGAAGCTGGCCCGGGAACGGAACGACAACGGCACGGAACCCCGCCCCCGTCGCGGAGAGGTACAGGGCAGGGCCGCGTTCGTGGCCCTGCCCATCCAGGAGGAAGCCCGATGACCGACCGCACCTCCGGCCCCACCCGGGCCGAACGCGAGGAACTGGCCCGGCTGCTGCCGGCCCCGGCCGAACGGGACCTGCCCCCGGGCCGCCATCTCCACCACAAGGAAACCCTGATGCAGCTGATCGACCAGGACGGCAACCGCGCCACCGCCCGCCCCCGGCCCCGCATCCTGCGCCCCGCCGTCCTGCTGCCCGCCGCCGGGCTGGCCCTGGGCGGCATCCTGTTCACGACGCTCGCCGTGACGGGCGGGGACGAGACTCCCCGCGCCGCCGCCACGGCCCCGGTCCCGCACCGCGCGACCGTGCTGCTGGACCGGATCGCCACGGTCGCTTCGAAGAGCGACGCGGTCGAGGTCGCCGATGACCAGTACGTGTACGTCAGGACGTTGCAGGCCGAGAACACGGGCGCGTTCGGCGGTCCGGTGAAGCTGGGCAGGCCCGGTGAGCGCGAGGTCTGGATGACGCAGAAGTCCGGACCGGTGATCGACGAGGGGCTGATCCACCAGGACGGCGCGTACTACCCGATCACGGTCGGCGTCCCGGACGGCGAGAAGCCCGTCGGCTACCCGGCGGGCCTCAACCGCCCGACGTACACCTGGCTCGCCTCCCTGCCCACCGACCCCGACGCCCTGCTCCGCCGCCTCGCCCGCGAGATCACCGCGGACCAGGACGCGCGGAACACCCCCGCCGACGAGCGGGACCCGGACCAGGACGCCTTCGAGGCCATCGGCGAGCTGCTGCGGGAGACCCTGATGCCGCCGCGGACCGCGGCCGCCCTGTACAAGGCCGCGGCGAGGATTCCGGGCGTGAGCGTGGACGCCGACGCGGTGGACGCGGCCGGACGGCACGGCATAGGCGTGGCCCGCGACAACGAGCGCGCCGGCTGGCGGACCGCCTGGATCTTCGACGCGAAGACCCTGGCGTACCTGGGCGAGCGGACCTACCTCGTGCGGGACACCTCCATGGGCAGGAAGGGCACCGTCACCAACACCTCGGCGGTCCTGGAACGCGCGGTGGTCGACGCCCTCCGCGAGAAGCCGTCGACCACGGCCTGACCTCGCGGGCCCTACCCTGGCGGCATGACAGAAGCGGTACGGGGAAGCGGCGGGGCGGCGCCCTGGCGTCCCGAAGGGGGTCCGGGCGGGGCGCCCCTCGCCGTGCCGAACGCCCTCGGCGCGCTGTGGGCGGTCCGGCACGGACAGAGCACCGCCAACGTCGCCTTCGCCGAAGCGGGCGCGGTGCGCCTGGCAGGCCGCGACCGCGACGTGCCGCTGTCCGCCCTCGGGCAGGCCCAGGCGCGGGCGCTCGGACGCTGGCTCGTGGAGTACGCCGGCGAGCTGGACCTCGTCGTCTGCTCGCCGTACGTACGGGCCCGGCAGACCTGGCAGGCCATGGCCGGGTACGCGGCAGGTGAGGGCGTCGCCCCGCTTCCGCTTCTGGTGGACGAGCGGCTGCGGGACCGGGAAATGGGCGTCTTCGAGCTGTACCCGCCGGCCGCCCTGGCGGCGCGGGACCCGGAGGAGGCCGCGCGCCGCGACCGCCTGGGCGAGTGGTTCTACCGCCCGCCGGGCGGGGAGTCGCTCGCCGATGTCGCCCTGCGGGTGCGCGGCTGCGTGGCCGATCTGGAGCGGGCCGCGCCCGGGCGGCGCGTGCTGCTCGTCGCGCATGACGCGACGGTCGTCGCCATCCGCTTCGCCCTGGCGGGCCTCGGGACCGCCGCCCCCGAGGACGTTCCGCCGGTGCCCAACGCCTCGCTGTCCCACTGGCAGGGCGACGGCGACCGCTTGAGCCTGCGGCTCTGGGGCGGGACGGCGCACCTCTGATACGACCACGGGCCGACGCGGAAGTGTGGCCCGTGCTCCGACGACGCGGCCCCTCCCACGGCGACATCGTGGCCCCATGACCGTCACGCCTGCGCCGAACCCCGTCTCCCGCCCTGCTTTTCCGGGGCGTTGGGTAGGCGGCGCCTCCCTCGTCCTGGGCCCGTCGCTGCTGCTCGCCGGCGTGCTGCTGCGCCTGCGCTTCGACTTCTTCTTCCCTGCACAGCTGAGCGCGTACGAACGACATCCGGGGCTGATGACAGCCGCGTACAGCCTGGTGTCCGCCGGGTGGGTGCTGCTGTGGCCCGGGGTCGTGCTGTTGGCCACCAGAATCGGCAGTACGCACCGGGAACTCGCCCTGTGGGGGGGCGTGCTGACCGTCCTCGGCCTCTTCGCCCGCACGTTCCACGCCGGCGTCGACCACCTGGCGTTTCAGCTGGTCGCCGCCCAGGGGGTCACGGAGGCGACGCGCACGGTGGGCGGGGCGTACGGCTCGTTCCACGTCTTCAGCACGCTCAACGCGGCGATCATGGGCGGCTGGCTCCTGGTGGCCGTCGGCGCGTACCGGGCCCGGGTGCTCGGGCCGTTCCGCGCCCTGGCCCTGGCGCTCGCCTCGGCGATGCCGCTGGGGGTGCTCAAGGGGACGACCCCTCTGTCGGTGACCGCCGCCGTGGGGCTGTGCGTGGCGCTCGTCCCCCTGGGTGTGGCCGTGGGGCGCGAGGGCCCGGCCCCGCTCGCTGCCACCGCCGCCGGAAGGATTCTCCTGGTGGGCGCGGTGGCGACCGGCATGTTCTTCTTCGGGCGGGCCGGATGAACGGCCTCGGATATCGTCGGCCGATGCACTTCATGGACCGGGGCGCGAAGGCCGGGGCGCACCTGCTGGTGCTCGACGCCTGCGCGGCGGCCGTGGTGACGGCCGCATACGTGGCCCTGCCCGGGCAGGGCGACACGGACGGGCTCCCCCGGTTCACTGGTCCGTGGTGGCTGGGGCTCCTGGTGGCCGGCGGTGTCGGGTTGCCCCTGGCGGTCCGGCGTCTGTGGCCGCTGCCCGTTCTGGCCACGGTCGTGGGCGCTTCGGCGGCCGCCACGCTGCTCGACATCACCCGGGACCCGTACGTCTCGCCCGCCCTGGCGCTCTACGCGGTCGCGCTCACCGCACCGGCGCGCCGGGCAGCTCCGGCGGGCGCCCTGGCCCTGCTGGTCGCGGCTGCCACCGTCATCACGGGGGAAGCGGCCGTGACGCCCTCCGGCCCGTGGACGGAGGCCGTCGGCACCGCCGCCCTCGTCTGGCTGGTCCTCGGGGCCGCGTGGTCGGCGGGCCGCATCGTCCGGGAGCGGCGGTCGCGGTCGGCGCGGAGGGAGCGCCGCCTCGCGGAGGAGGCGTTGACCGAGGAACGTCTGCGCATCGCAAGGGAGTTGCACGACATCGTCTCCCACAGCCTGAGCGTGATCGTCGTCAAGGCGGCCGTGGCCAACCATGTCGCCGAGACACGTCCCCAGGAGACCCGGGACGCCGTCCGGGCCATCGAGCAGACCGGCCGGGAAGCGCTCGCGGAGATGCGGCGGGCCCTCGGGATGCTGCGGGGCGACAGCGGTCGGGCGGAGACGGCTCCCCCGCCCGGCCTGGACGACCTCCCGGCCCTGGCGCGGCGTGCGGAACGGGCAGGGGTGCGCACCGAGCTGCGCACCCATGCGGCCGACGGCCTTCCGGCGGGGACGGCGCTGACCGTCTACCGGATCGTCCAGGAGGCCCTGACCAACGTGGTCAAGCACGCCGGGGACGGCGCCCACTGCCGGGTCACGGTCGGCGTCGACTCCGGAAGGGAGGTCCGCGTCGAGGTCGTGGACGACGGGAAGGGGAGCCCGGGCGCGCCCGGCCGGCCCGTGTTCGACGGCGGTCACGGGCTCGTGGGCATGCGCGAAAGAGTGATGATGTACAACGGAACGCTGAACGCCGGCCCACGGCCCGGAGGCGGATTCGCGGTGACCGCGCGGCTCCCGCCCGAGCCGCGAGGAGTCAACGACGTGACCGACCCCGTCCGGGTACTCGTCGCCGACGACCAGTCCCTGCTCCGGGGCAGCTTCCGGGTGCTCGTCGACACCGCCCCCGGGCTGACGGCGGTGGGCGAGGCCGCCACCGGCGCCGAGGCCGTCGAGGGCGCACGGCGGCTGCGTCCGGACGTGGTGCTGATGGACATCCGGATGCCCGGGATGGACGGCATCGAGGCGACCCGGCACATCGCCGGTTCCCCCGAGACGGCCTCGGCACGCGTGCTGATCCTCACCACCTTCGACCTCGATGAGTACGTGTACGGCGCGTTGCGCGCCGGCGCGGCGGGGTTCCTGCTCAAGGACACCTCTCCGGAGGTGCTGCTCGCGGGCATCCGCACGGTCGCCGCCGGTGAGGCCCTGCTCGCGCCGTCGGTGACCCGGCGGCTGATCGCCGAGTTCGCCCGACTCCCCGGGGCCGCCCCCGGACCGGCGCCCTCGCTCGGGGAGCTCACGGACCGCGAGCGCGAAGTCCTCGTGCTGGTGGCCCGGGGCCTCTCCAACGCCGACATCGCCACGTACCTCCATCTCAGCAACGGCACCGTGAAGACCTACATCGGCCGGCTGCTGAGCAAACTGCGCGCCCGGGACCGGGCCCAACTGGTGATCAGCGCCTATGAGTCCGGGCTCGTCACCGCCAGTCCCTGGGAAGGGGACGCGACCGCATGACGGGCGACGATGTGCTGGAGATCCTGGATGTGCTGCGGGAGGCCGGGGCGCAGGTCTGGGTCGGCGGGGGCTGGGGCATCGACGCGCTGGTGGGGCGGCAGACCCGGGAGCACCAGGATCTTGACCTGATGCACCGCCTGGAGCAGGAGCCGGCCGTCGTCGCCGCACTTGCCGTGGCCGGGTTCGCCGAAACGCTCGACTGGCGGCCCGCTCGGTTCGTCGTGTCGGACCGGACGGGGCGTCAGATCGATCTGCACCCACTTTCGTTCGGCCCGGACGGCAGCGCCCTCCAGGAGTCGCTGGAGCCCGGGAAGCCGTTCGTCTATCCGGCGGACTGCTTCGTCACGGGCACCGTCGGGGACCGCACCGTGCCCTGCCTGTCCGCCGCGCAGCAGGTCCGCTTCCACCAGGGTTACGAGCCCAGGGACCGGGATCTCCACGACATGGCCCGGCTGCGCGAGGCGTTCGGGATCGACACGCACTCCTGACCCGCGGTCAGGCTCGACGGCATTCCGACCGCGTACGGAAAGCGCTCGAAGACAGCTTGAGTCCCGCTCGCGCAATCCCCCTGCGCACGGGCGAGACGCCCGTGCGCGCCAGCCGGGTGCTTGAATGGCCGCGATCAATAAGGTATCGCGGCCCAGGGGGGCGAAGTCCGCCATGCGGAAGTCGTATTACGCAGCACACGTCTACATGATCGTCGGAGTGATCTCGGGGCTCTTCTACCGGGAGTTCACGAAGATCAAGGACTTCCACGGCGATACGCAGCTGGCGCTCATGCACACCCACCTCCTGGCTCTGGGCATGCTCGTCTTCCTGATCGTCCTCGTCCTGGACAAGGTCTTCGGGCTGTCCGGATCGAAGCTGTTCACCGCGTTCTTCTGGTTCTACAACACCGGCATCGCCATCTCGACGGCGATGATGGGCGTCCACGGCATCCTGACGGTGCTCGGCCGCGACGAGGACCACATAGCGGAGGTCGTGCCGCTGACCGCCGGGCTCGGCCACATCCTGCTGACCGTGGGGCTGGTGCTGCTCTTCATCCGGCTCGGCCGGCGCGTCAACGAGCACGTCAAGCCGACCGCGGACACCACGGGCGCCGCCTGACCGCGCTTCGGGCCTCGATTATTACGGCGTAATAGCCGAGGCCCCCAGAACGCGCAACCGCGCGCTACCGCCCAGGCGCCTGGAACGTCACCTCCGGATTCCCCGGCGTCGGACCGGCCAGCAGACGCTGCGGCACGCCCTTGAGGTGGAGGTCGAAGAAGGCGGCGACGTAGTCGCGGGTGATGTCGCCGGAGCGGTCGGCGGGCAGCGGGGCCGAGGGGTCGGTGATGCCCAACTCGGCTCCGAGCAGCGGCAGGTCGGTGAAGGTGAAGTGACCGGCCCCGGCGACCGTGAGCCACCTCTTCCAGCCGTCGAGCCGCGCCCAGTCGCGGTCCCACGTGGTGTCGAAGGTGCCGCCGGACGCGTGGTCGGCATCGGTGCCGAGCATCATGAACGGCCGGCCTCCGAGCCCTGCGGCCGGGACCGGGTCGAAGAAGGTCCCGTCCATGTTCACGCCCGCGCGCACGCGCCGGTCGGCGGCCATCGTGGAGGCGGCGGAGTCTCCGCCGATGGAGTGCCCGGCCATGCCGATGCGCCGCTTGTCGATCATCGAGGCGTACCGCCAGGCGGGGTGACCGCCCGTCAGCCGGTCCAGCAGGAACGGGATGTCCTTCGCCCGGCCCCGCGCGACCTCCGCATACCCCTCGTAACCGGCCCGCTCCACGTAGTCGCAGGCGGCGCAGGGCAGGACGCGCCCGCCCGGGAAGACGGTGGCGAGGGACTCGTGGGCGTGATCCACGGCCGCGACGACGTACCCCCGGGAGGCCAGGTCCGCCGCGAGGGACGTCAGCGTGAAGCGGCTCTGCCCGAACCCGGGCGAGAGCACGACGAGCGGGAACCGCCCGCGCGCGGGGGCTGCACCGGTCCGCGCGTACGTCTCGGTGGCCCCGATCACCTCGGGCGCGACGACTCCACCCAACCCCGCGTCCTCCAGGAGCAGTTCCGCCTCCTTCACGCTCATGTACGGGGCACGCGCCCCGGTCCCGGCCCGCGCCGGATAGAACACGGACACCAGCAGCTCACGCGCCCCCGCCTCCGGCACGTACGGGTCGGCGCGCCCGGTGTCCCGCAGGTGCACGGTGTCCTCGCCCACGGCGTACGGCCCGGACGGCGCGGGCAGCCGCAACTGCTGGGCGGGGGCGGTGAGCGCGGGGCCGATACCGGCGTGCGTCGGGGTGGCGGCGACGGCCGGGAGCGCGGCCGTCGCCCCCAGGGCGAGGACGAGGAGCGAGGCGGCCAGGGCACGGTGACGAGTTCTCATGTCCCGAACGCTAAGCCGGGGCCCGATGCCCCAACGTCCGCCCGGGGTCCGCGATTTGGTACCTCCCCGGTCGCATGGTCGGGGCGCGTGTCGTACTACGGGCTGACCCGCCCCGCGTAATACGCACGCAGCGCAGCCTCGCTGCCGGAGCCCAGGGCGGTCATGATGCGCTGGTAGCGCGCCGAGCGGAGGTCGCCGGCGACGAGGACGCGGGGGTGCTGGTCGGAGGGCGCGCAGTAGCCGTCCGCGCCCCGGACCAGGTCGCCCGGCGGGGCGGCGGGGGCGCTGCCGAGGCTGAGGAAGACGGCGTCCGCGGCGAGTGTGCGCCGCAGGTTGTCGGGGGCGGTCACCTCCGCCGCCCCCGAGAGCGTCAGGTGGTCGACGGGGACGAGCGTGACCCGGGGGTCGTCGCGGATCTCTTCCGTCTTGTACGCGTCGGCCGCCGGGTACGCCACGAGCAGGCGGGTGTTCGTGTCCGGGTGGGCGCGCAGGAAGGTCCCGATCGGGCGGTCGCCGCCGAGCACGAGGAGGGTCCGGCCCTCCTCCGCTCCGGCCTGCCACAGCGGCGGGAGGGTGAGCCCGTCCGGTGCGGTGATCCAGGGGACGTCGCGCGGCTGGAGCGGCCCGACGCCGGTGGCGACGACGGCGTACGGGGCGATGAGGCGGGCTCCCGTGTCGAGTGTGGCGGTCACATGGTCGCCCGCGGCGCGCAACTCGGTGACGTGGCAACCGAGTTCGACGCGGCACAGCTCCGTGCCCAGGACCTCCGCCGTGATGGCGTCGGCGAGTGCCGGGCCGCTGGTGTGGCCGCCGAGCACGTTGTCGAGGGCGGGGACGCGGTAGAGGTTCCGGCACAGCCGGTCCGGCTCGACCAGCACCGTACGCAGGCCGACCCCGGCGGCCATCCGGACGGCGGCGCAGCCGGCGGGGCCGCCGCCGATGACGAGCAGGTCGGTGTCGTACGGGGTGTCGGCCATGGGGCCATTCCAGCAAATCTTCCGGCATGGGGCTGCCCCCACCCCCGATACGGATGATCACCTCATCGCGTCCGCCCGGGCCCGTCGGACATCGTGAGGTCACACGGAGGACGACCTCGCGGCGGTGGTGCCGCGCGACGGAGGAGACCCATGAACAAGCACAAACGGACGCTGTCCGGCGCGCTCGCCCTGGCCGTGGCGTTCGGCGTGGCGGCGGGCATGCAGTCGGCTGGTACGGCCGCAGCCTCGGAACGCCCGGCCGAACCGCTCCCCGGCATCCTGCACCGGCTGACCACCGTCGACGGCGCCCCCGGGGCGCTGGTCGAAGCGCGCGGCCGGAACGGTGCCACGGTGCTGACCAGCGGCGTCGCGGACGTCGTCAGCGGGGAGCCGGTCCGCGGAGACAGCCGCTTCCGGATCGGCAGCATGACCAAGCCCTTCGTGGCCACGGTGGTGCTCCAACTGGTCGGCGAGCACCGCATCGCCCTCGACGCACCGGTGGAGCGGTACCTTCCGGACGTCGTCCGCGACCACCCCGGCGACTGGCGGGGCGTCACCGTACGACGGCTGCTCCAGCACACCAGCGGCCTGCCCGACTACCTCGACTTCCTCAGCCCGCAGGACATCCTGACGGACCCGCTCGCCCATCGCGAAGCCCGCGACCTGGTGGACCTGGCGCTCGACCGGCCCCGCACGTTCCGGCCCGGGCACGGGTGGGACTACTCCAACACGAACTACCTGCTGGCCGGGATGGTCATCGAGAAGGTGACGGGCCGTCCGTACGGGGAGGAGATCCGCCGCCGCATCATCCAGCCGCTCGGCCTGACGGCGACCATCGTGCCCGGCGACGACCCGGCGATACCCGGCGCGCATCCGCGCGGGTACGTACGCCCGGGCAAGGACGCACCGCTGATGGACGCCACCGCGGTCAATCCGTCGGTCGCGGGCGCCTCCGGCGAGATGATCTCCAGCGCCTCCGACCTCAACCGGTTCCTGGACGCGCTCGTGGGCGGCCGGCTGCTGGAACCGGCGCAGCTCAGGGAGATGATGAAGGCCCGCCCGGTGGGCGACGGCCGGGCGTACGGGCTGGGCCTGGAGCGCCGGTGGCTGCCCTGCGGCGGCTCCTACTGGGGCCACGGCGGCGACATCTTCGGCTTCCAGACCGCCGGCGGCGCCACCGTGGACGGCCGGCAGACCTCGGTCATGGCGAACCTCGACCCGGGCGGCACGGACGCCCAGGACGACGACATCCAGAACGCCGTGGAGGCGGGGCTGTGCGCGGCGCGGAAGTGAGGGCGCCCGGCGGGCGGACCCCGTAGCCTGCTCCGTATGCCCGGAATCACCTCACCCGCGCCCCGCGACGACACCCCCGAGGACTCCCGGCGGGAGCTGCTGCGGCGGACGTTCGACGAGGACGCGGAGCTGTACGACCGAGCCCGGCCCGGCTATCCGGGGGCGCTCTACGACGACCTCGCGGACCTCGCCGGGGCGCGGCACGGCAGCCGTGTCCTGGAGGTGGGCTGCGGGACCGGGCAGGCCACGGTTCCGCTGGCCCGACGGGGCTGCCGGATCACGGCCGTCGAGGCGGGTCCGAGCATGGCCGCGGTCGCCCGGCGCAATCTGGCCGGGGCGGCGGACGTGGAGGTGGTGACGGCCGCGTTCGAGGACTGGCCGCTGCCCGCTGAGCCGTACGACACGGTGCTCGTCGTCACCGCGTTCCACTGGATCGACCCGGCGGTGCGCGTGCCCAAGGCGGCCGACGCGCTGCGGCCGGGCGGGGCGCTCGCCGTGGTGCGCACCCAGCATGTGCAAGGCGGCACCGAGGAGTTCTTCGTGGAGGTCCAGCGCTGCTACGAACGCTTCGACCCGGAGACGAAACCCGGGACGCGGCCTCCCACCGCCGCCGAGGTCGGCAACGCGGACCATGCGGAGGAGGTGGCGCGCAGTGGCCGCTTCGGCCCGACGGTCTTCCGCCGCTACGAGCACGACGTCACGTACACCACGGCACAGTACGTGGACGTGCTGCGCACGTACTCCGGGCACCGGGCGCTCCCGGAGGCCGCCAGGCGCGGGCTGCTGGACGCCATCGCGGAGCTGATCGACGGCCGGTACGGGGGCCGGGTGACGAAGCGCTACCTGATCGAGCTGGGCGTCTCACGCAGGCGGTGACAGCTAGCCGTTCACGCCCGCGATGCCCCAGCCCCGGCGGGCGGCCTCGGCCAGGACCTCGCCCCAGTTGGTCAGGAGCCGCACGAAGGCGTCGAAGTCCCTGAATTGGGACGCCACTTCGGGCTCCCCGAAGGGCTCGCGGAGCTCATCGAGCCGGGGCCGGACGCGCTCCCAGGTCGCGAGCGATTCCCGTACGCCCTCCGGGGACTTCGCGACCAACAGACCGGAGCCCCCGGAAAAGAAGTCGTGGCCTTCGTCCGGCTTCTCGTCGTCGAAGTCCGGTCCGTCCCAGATCAGCCCGCCGAGCAGCGCGTCCAGCTCCGCCTGCAGGCCCGCGTCGATGTGGTCGCGGGCCTTCTCCCACGCCTGCCCCGCCCAGAAGTGCGGCTTGTACGAGCCGAGGGTGCCCGGGAACTCGTACACGCCGAACAACGCGCTGTGCGGCCCGCGCGGCCACTCCCACCCGTACGTCACCGACGTGGCGTCCCACAACCCGGTCGCCTCGTCGTACCAGGCCTCCCGCAGCCGCTCAAGCCGCTCGGCGGGCGGGACCTCGGCCAGCCAGGACCAGTCGGCGATGAGTGCGGTGATGTCGACGCCCATGGCACGACCCTACGCACCCTCCGGAAAGGAGGTCACATGCTGCCGCCGCCACTGGTGTCCTGGTCGTACCGCCGGCTGTCGGGGAAGTACTCGACCGGATGGGCCGGATCGAGCTCGACGAGCAGGTCGCCGTCCTCGTCGGTGTGCACGATCACCCGCGTCCCGGGAACGGGGATCATGTGCGCCCACGTGTTCACCCGCACAGTGACGGTGCGCTCGCCTCCGGTGCTGTTGTCCCGGTAGCGGACCGGGACGTCGCCACCGCCGCTCCATGCCTGGGGATCGGGGAGCGCCGCGATCACTCCCGGGTGTGCTGGGCCGGCAGAGCGGAGACGCAGGATGCGCAGGACGTCCTTCCGCGCGCGACGTACGCCGCGCGCGGCAAAGAACCCTGTGACAGCGCAAAAGAACGCGGAGAGCGCAGCCACCGGCCGGACGCCGTCCGCCCTGCCCAGCGCGGAAGGCACCGTGAGGCCCAGTGCGCACCCGCCGAGCAGACCGGCCAGCAGCAGGAGGTTGCGCGGTCGCTCACGCATGATCCGGTACATGCCCTCGACGTAGATGCCGGAGGCCCAGAGCAGCGCGAATCCCGCCGCCGGTAGTACGAGAGCCAGCCACCACCAGGATGCACCGGGTGACGCTCCTCGCGAACCGGAGACCACCAGCCAGACGCCCACCGCCACGAGCGCGACGCTCACGACGAGCCCCAGCACGTAGAGCCGGAAACGCCACGTGAGGGGCTTGAGCACCACACCGGCCGGCACCACGGTGACGTTCCCGCCCCGCTCACCGCGGGTGGTGAACACCGGCCGGTCCTCAAGCCAGGGCCACTCGTCCTCCGACTGAGCCATGGGCACCTCCGATCGTCCTCATTCCCGGGACCGCGAGCGCCGGGGCCGGAGGATCACTTCGCTGCCGATCGGAGTGAATCCGCAGGCCAGGAAGGCGCGGAGCGAGCGGGCGTTGCCCGGGGACACGGCGGCGAAGAGCGGTGCGCCCGCCGGGACGAGCGTGAGGGCGTCCGCGAGCAGGCCGCGTCCGTGGCCGTGGCTGCCGTGCTCGGGGGCGTGCAGTTCGATGCTCAGTTCGCGCCGTCCGGCAAGGCCGTCCGCCAGCGTGATCAGCCCTCGCTCGTCGCCGTAGACCTTGATGCCGGTCCTCAGTTCGCGGGCGTGCCGGACGCGCGGGTGATCGTGTGCCTCATCCCCGAGTTCGGCCAGTCGCGGCGTTCCGCCGGTGCCGCGGGTCGTCAGGGTGGCGTCGGTGACGCCGACCGTCCCGTCGGGGCCCGCGAGGTGGCGCAGGAAGTCGGGCGCCAGCGAGGCACCGAAGCCGTCGGGCCCCAGGGCGAGCACGCCCGCGGGGTCCAGGGCGGTGGCGATCACCGCGTGCCCCGTGAAGGCGACCGATGCCTCCAGGCCGCCGGGCAGCGGCGGCAGCACCGTCACGCCGCCGTCACAGGGCAGGAAGCGACCGTGGGCGGCGTCGGTGAAGTGGGCCAGGAGCGGGTGGGGCTCAGGCATGGCCGGCCACCCGGGAGGTGAGGAAGTCCAGCAGAACGGCGTTGAAGGATTCGGGCTGTTCGGCGCCCGGCAGGTGGCCGGCGTTGTCGATGACGGCCGTCGTCGCGTGTGGGACGAGGGCGCGGATCGCCTCGGCGTCCGCAACGGGGGTGTAGACGTCGTCCGCGCCGACGACGATCAGCACCGGCACGCGGACCGCCTCCAGCGTGTCCCGGTAGTCGGGGCGTTCGGCCCGTCCGCGCAGGGCTGCGGCCGCGCCGTGGGGGTCCGTGGCGCGCATCATGCCCAGGACGCGGTCGGCGACCGCGGGCATCGCGGTGACGTTGTACGCGGCGAGCATCTTGTCGATCACCTCGCTCGCGTACCCGTCCATCCCCTCGGCGAGGAGCCGGTCGGCCAGGCGGTTGCGGAACGCTTTGCCCTCGTCGGTCTCGGCGGGAGCGGAGGTGTCGGACAGGACCAGCGCCCGCACCCGGTGCGGATGACTGCGTTGGAGCTCCATGGCTATCTGACCGCCCATCGAGACGCCACCGACCACGGCCCGTTCGATACCCAGGTGGTCGAGGAGCGCGGCCAGGTCGTCGGCGAAGTCGGAGAGAAACACCTTGCCCCGGGTGACGCTGCTGTGGCCGTACCCACGCAGATCAGGAGTAACGGCCCGGTATCCGGTCTCGGCCAGCGCCTTGGCCTGCGGTGCCCACAGGGTGCGGTTGAACGGGTGACCGTGGATCAACAGGACCGGCAGCCCCGTCGAAGGCCCGACGTCGTCGTAGTGGAAGGTGGCACCGCGCAGCTCCATGGCGTTCATGCCGGGCACCTTAGCCGGGTGATCAACGGGGGCGCGGAGTGTTTTGCGCCGCAGGAGAGCCTGACATGCGCGTACGTACCGCACTCATGACCACCGCGGCGTTCCGTCTCCTCGCCGCACAGCGGCGAACCCGGACCCGGCCGCCGCCGGGACGAGCACGGGACTGCCGCCGTGGGCGATGCCCGCCGCCCTGATCGGAGGGGTGATCGCCGCACTCGCCCTCGGCCGGCACACCCGAAGGGGCCGGCGTCCCGCACTACGAACCGTCAGGCGGACGCTCCGCTGTCGATGACCAGGTCGGTGCCGACCACCGCGCCGGCCGCGGGCGAGGCAAGGTAGAGCACCGCGGCCGCCACCTCTTCGGCCTCTGCCACCCGGCCGAGCGGAGTCGCCGACTTCATCCGCTCGGTACGCCCGGCCTCCGTCTCACCGGGCAACAGCGACATGGACGTGGCAGCGGGACCCGGGCTGACGGCGTTGATGCGGATGCCCTGGTGGATGTGGTCGAGAGCGGCGGCACGGGTCAGCGCGGAGACCGCTGCCTTCGAAGTGATGTAGGCAGCGACGTTGGGAATCCGCCGGTGCGCGCCGAGATTGGAGGAGATGTTGACGATGGCACCGCCGCCGTTCTCCTTCATGTGCGCGATTTCGTGCTTCATGGCCAGCCAGACGCCGGTGACGTTGGTGCGAAGGACCGCGTCCCAGTCCTCCTCACTGACCTCACCGACTGGTCCGGCGCCACGGAGTATCCCCGCGTTGTTGACGGCGATGTCCAGTCGGCCGAAGCGGGTGACGCTCTCGCGCACCAGGTTCTGGAGGCGGCCGGAGTCGGTGACATCGACGGTGACGGCTGTGGCGGTGCTGCCGGTTGCCTCGATGAGGCCAACAGTCTCGTCCAAGGTGGTCGCGGTGCGTCCTGCGGCGACCACGGACGCGCCCTCGGCAGCGAAGGCGAGCGCAATGGCCCGGCCGAGGCCGGAGCCCGCACCGGTGACGAGGACGGTCTTGCCGGTGAAGCGGTTCATTTCGGTGACTCCCCTGAGTAATGGATCACTTGATGCAGTGGTTCAGAAGGGCGGTGAGAGCAAGAACAGCTCCCGCTGCGGTACGGGACCAGGCGTCGCTGCCGAGCGTGAGCAGGACGGCGAAGCAGCATCCTCGGCGTGAGGGCGAGTGCGACGACCGCCTCTACCAGAGGTACAGCGAAGGCCCAACGCCAGGAAAAGAGAGCGGAGATGACGCCGGAAAGCAGCAGCCCGGCGAATGTCAGGCCGCAGGCGGCGCTGAGCAGGATCAGGTCGGCGCGTTCCAGGCCGAATTCGCGCCCAATGGCGAGCAGCGGTACGGCGATCGCGGCGAGGGTGAAGATCAGCGTGATCTGGACGCTGCCGAGGAGAGCGAAGGCGTAGCGGTGCTGCGAGGTGGCGACGCGGGGTGCGGCGGCAGCGGTCATGTCTCCCCCTGATATTTGACCGATCGGTCCATTATTTGGGCGCACGAAAGAGAGCCCGATGGCTCCGGCGGGCGTGATTCAGTCCAGCAGAGTCAGCGCCTGCTCGGCCGCGTCCCGCACCCGGGCGGGATCGTTCGACGCCTTGCCCACGACCCTTACGCCCTGGAGCAGGACGAGCAGCATGCGGGCCAGTGCGCGTGGATCGCGGTCCTCGGGCAGCTCGCCCTGGACTTGGGCCCGCACGAGCGCGGAGTGCAACGGGGACTCAAGGCACTCCCAGCTGCTCTCGACCCGGCGGGCCGCGGCAGGGTCGTGCGGGGCCAGCTCGGCCGCGGTATTGGTGACGAAACAACCGTTCAGCCGCCCTTCGGGGGAGGCGGCCTCCTCGGCGAATCGGCGCACCACCGCCCGCACCGCGGGCAGCGCGGGGCCCGACCGGGAAAGCTCGGCCAGGAGGAGCGGGTCACGCATCTCGGCGTACCTGTCCATGGCCTTCAGATACAGCTCACGCTTGCCACCGAAGGTCGCATAGAGGCTGGCGCGGCCGATGCCGAGGTGCTCGACGAGGTCCGCCACCGACGTCGCTTCGTAGCCGCGCCGCCAGAACAACTCAAGGGCTGACTGCAGCGCGGCGTCCGGGTCGAATTCCTTGGTCCTGGCCACGTCGAAAACCATATGCGTATCTGGAACGATCGGTCAAATAACCAGCGCCGGGTAGGGCCACGCGCAGCGGGCCGCCGTCGGGGCGTACGGACGCGCTCGCACGCTCGACCGCACGCGACAGTTCGCGCGCGCGGGGCAGGAACGCCCGGAGCCGGGGCAGCACGGTGATCACCTGTCCGCCGGCAAGATCAGCAATGATTTCGGATGTGTATTATCCAGAACATGCAGATGAGCGAAGGCGTCGAATGGGCGCTGCACAGCTGTCTCAACCTGGCCTGGGCCGAGGAGGGGACGGCGGTCAAGGCGACCCAGCTCGCCGCGTTCTACGAGCTGCCCACCGCTTACTTGAACAAGCAGCTCCAGGCCCTGGTCCGGGCCGGCATCCTCACCTCGGCCACCGGGCCGCGCGGCGGCTTCCGGCTCGCGCGCGACCCGCGCGACATCGCGCTGCTCGACGTGGTGACCGCGATCGAGGGGGCCCAGGAAGCCTTCCGCTGCCAGGAAATCCTCAAGAAGGGGCCGGGAGGCCGTGCGA
Organism: Streptomyces sp. NPDC052299; assembly: GCF_040679335.1. Classification (NCBI taxonomy): domain Bacteria; kingdom Bacillati; phylum Actinomycetota; class Actinomycetes; order Kitasatosporales; family Streptomycetaceae; genus Streptomyces; species Streptomyces sp. NPDC052299. Next base: position 31,490 of record NZ_JBFAUP010000028.1, read on the forward strand.
CCGTCGACTATCGCAAGGCGTGCATCGTCTCCCAGGCCATGCGCCGGGCCGAGATCGCCTGGCGCCGGGAGCTCGCCGCTCAGACACTCGCGGACCTCAAGGTGCAGGTAGAGAGCAAGCAGCCCCGCACCCCGGAGATGACCCGGCAGCGGATCGCGAACCTCTAGCCTCCGCCCCCGCGAGAGGCGGGGAGCGAAGCACGCTCAAATCCTGCCTATCAATTGTCTTAAATATGGAGGATCAGATGCAGGCGCGGATGGAGAACGTCTACCGGCTCGCAGCCGGCGGCTACCAGGCGCTGGCCGCGATGGAACAGTTCCTGCGGGACAGCTGCGTCCCCCAGCACATTCTGGAACTCGTCCGACTGCGCGCCGGTCAGATCAACGGATGCGCAACCTGCGTGGATCTGCACGCGCACCGGGCCCAGCAGGCAGGCGAAAACAACGAGCGGCTCTGGACGGTGGCGGCCTGGCGCGAGGCCCCGTTCTTCACCGACCAGGAACGAGCGGCCCTCGCACTGACCGAAGCCGTCACGCGCATCGCCGACAACCCCGACGGCGTGCCCGATGAGATTTGGGACCAGGCCGCCGAGCACTTCGACGAACCAAGCCTCGCAGCCTTGGTGATGGCCATCGCCTCGGCCAACGCGTGGAACCGCATCAACGTCACCACCCGCCGGATCGCCGGGGCCCACCGCTGAACCCGCACAGGCGGGACTGAAGCAACGGTGGCCCCTCTCCTCGGCGGAGAAGGGCCACCGCTCTCCGCCGAGGCGGATCAGCCGCTGACGTCAGCGGTGAAGGCGGCCCACGCCGCCTCCGAGACCTTCAGACCGGGAATGGCGGTGTCCTTGGAGTCCCGGATACGGACCATGGCATCGGCGCCGGGCAGGGCGACCTCGACGCAGGCCCCGCCGGAGTCATTGCTGTACGAGGACTTGAACCACGCGGGCTCGGCGGACATGTCGGGGTTCAGGGCGTGTGTATTGATGGCTATTTCCACTCTCGTGCTAGTTGTTGCAGAAACCCGGCTGTGTGCGCCGGAGGCAGGGCGCTGTCGCGCATCGCATCGAAGCGGCGGATGTTGCGCTGCACATCGAACCGCTCATCGGTGACACTGATCGTGTTCCACATGTCGACCTGCACCACCGGGTCGAGTGCCCCCGCGAAGTCGAGCAGGATGAAGTTGCTCTCCGAGCGGTAGGTGACCACGTCGTGCGTCAGGATCTGGATGGTCACGTTGTCCAGCCCGCCGAGATCCGCGATCTCCTTGTACTGACCGAGCATGACTTCCTGGCTGCCGACCATCCGCCGGACGGCCGTCTCGTCCATGATGACGCGGAGCTCCAGAGGGTCTTCGGAGCGGGTGATCAGCTCCTTCCGTTCGAGACGGAGCCTCACGTTCTGATCGATGTACTCGCTGGTGGTCTCATCGACCGGCTTCGCCGTCTGGTAGAGCGCCCTCGCGTACGCCTCCGTCTGGAACAGCCCGAAGACGAAGCTGGGCTGGAAGGCCCGCATCACCGTGGCGTCCTGCTCAAGGCCCCGGTACGTCGGCATCTTTGACGGCATGAACGCCTTGTACGGGGTCCAGGGCTCCTTGCTCAGCGACTCCCGGTGCAGTTGGAGCAGCGTCTCCAGGTCCTCCTTGGGGAGGTCCGGCTCCAGGAAGTCGATGAGCGCCTCCAGATCACCCACCCGTGGCAGGTCGTTCTCACCGATTTCGACTCGTGCGAGCTTGCTGTGCGAGAACTTCAGCTCGCCCGCCACGTCCTGAAGGGTGAGCCCCTTCTTCTCCCGGAGCTTCCTCAGCTCCTTGCCGAGCTCTCTCCGCCGGAACGTAGCTCCGCGCTTCGCTGCCACTGGTGCCCTCTCCCTGTTGGTACTCGTCGCGCACTGTGCCCGACCTCGGCAGGGGGCGTGTACCGAGTGTCCCACCCCGTACCCCCCTTTGAACAAGGCCCTGTTGGGGGTGGGGCATGTGCCAATTCCCCGGATGAGGCCAACGCGCTTGCACAGTAACTCTCGTGTGCGTCACGGTAGTCGCATCGGCACTTGCAGTGACTGTGAAGTGCGGAAACTCGCTTTTCTGTGCGAGAGGCTCCCTCCTCCCGCTCCACCCTCGCGCCCCCACGGAGGACTGCCCATGGCTCTCGCGAAAGCGCACCGCGCACCGGCACCGGCCCGGTCCGGGCGCCCTGAAACGACCGAAGCGATCATCGGCGCCATGGAAGTCAGCATCGCTCGTTCCACCCCTCCGGGCCGGGCGACGCTCACGGAGAGCGACCGGCGGTGGCCCGGTCGGCTGCGTCTCATCGCCCGGTCCTACCTCCGGCTGTGGGCACTGGAGCGTCTGACGGACAGCGTCGAACTTCTGATCACCGAGTTGGTGACGAACGCGCTGCGGTACGGCCGCGCGGACTCGATCGGGGTGCGGGTGCTCCGTACCGAGCGAGCCGTCCGCATCGAGGTGGCGGACGGAACCGCCGTGGTCCCCACCGTGCGCCGGGCTTCCGCCTCCGACGAGTGCGGACGGGGCCTCTTCCTCGTCGAGGCGGTCGCGGACGACTGGGGAGTCGGCGACGGCGGGGCGGTCGTCTGGTGTGCGCTCTCCCTCACCGAAGAGGCCCGCGCATGAAGCCTGTTGTGCCGGAGCCGGTCCGCGAGTCGCCCGTACTGCAGGAGTGGCTGATCGATCTGCCGCCGACCAGCAGCGCCGGTGGCCTGGCCCGCATCCACACGCGTACTTGTCTGACCGTGCTCGGCTGGGACGGCAGCATCGGCGCCGCTACGGAGATCACGGACCGGCTCGTCCGCAACGCGCTCGTCCACGGGTGCCTCCGCGCGGGGCACGTCATGGACATCCGCCTGCGCCTCGCACTCACCGAGAAGCGTCAACTGATCATCGACGTCAGCGACTCCCACCCCGCGTTCCCCGACTTCGGCGCAGCCGTACGCGGACTGCGGGGGCGCGGCCTGTGGGAGGTCCACCGCCTGGGCGGCAGCGTCTCCTGGTTCCTCCCGCACCACGCGAACGGCAAGACCGTACGCGCCCTGCTCAACCCGATCCCGTCCGAGTGAATGGAGAAGACCGTGGCAACCGCTGGACAGAGCGAAGCGTTCCCCCTCACCCCTCCCGGAGGCCGTATCCCTTACAGCGCGGAGGTGCCTTCCGGCCCCCGGACCCGGCCGTGGGCGTTGCGGTTCGCCCGCGTGCCCGACGCGACCGGGGCGGTCCGTGTCCCGGCCCATTTCTACGACCACGAGCATCAGGTCAACCTGTCGTACGACGGGGGTCTGCTGACGTGCGTGGCCAACACCCACTCGCCGACCGTCCCCGACGGCTCGACCACCAACCCGCCGCCCCTGGACGAGGGGCCGAAGGACTGATGGCGGCACCTGTCCTCGTCGTCGCCGCCGACGACGACTGGCCCACGGACCGGGTCGTCACCGAGCTACGGCGGCGCGGCGCCGAGGTCTTCCGCATGGACACCGCGGACTTCCCGCAGCGGCTCTCGCTGACCGGGACGATCGACCAGGAGGCGGATTGGGCGGGCGGGCTGTCCACCGAGCACCGAGCGGTGGACCTGGCGCGGGTCGGCGCGGTGTACTACCGCGCCCCCGGAGCGTTCCGCTTTCCCGGCGGGCTCTCCGGCCCCGAGGAGAGGTTCGCCGCGTCCCAGGCACGGGCCGGGCTCGGCGGCATTCTCTCCTCGCTGAAGTGCCGGTGGATGAACCACCCGGCCTCCATGGCACGCGCCGAGTACAAGCCCGTTCAGCTCGCGGAGGCACGTAACTGCGGGTTACTCGTTCCCCCCACGCTGATCACGAACCGGCCGCAGGACGTGCTCGACTTCGCCGACGCGGTGGGTGATGTGGTGTGCAAGCCGATCGCCTCTCCGGTACTGATCGAGGACGGGCTGCTCAAGTCGGTGTACACCAAGCACCTGAAGCGCGCCGATCTTCACGACCTGCGGGGCGTCGACACCACGGCGCACCTGTTCCAGGGCTGGGTCGACAAGAAGCACGAGGTTCGGCTCACCGTGGTCGGCGACCGGATGTTCGCGGCGGCCATCCACGCCGAGAGCGATGCGGCCCGCGAGGACTGGCGCAGCGACTACGGCTCCCTGACCTACTCGCGCACCTCGGTGCCGACCCCGGTGGCCGTCGGAATGCGGCTCCTCATGCGCCGGCTCGGACTGCGGTACGGGGCGGCGGACTTCGTCGTTGGACCGGGTGGCGGGTGGACGTTCCTTGAGGTCAACCCGTGCGGCCAATGGGACTGGATCCAGGGTGCGACCGACCTGCCCATCGCCGAGGCCATCGCACACGATCTCGAAGGAGCGACCTGATGGACTGGAAGCCGTACGCCGCAGCTCTGGCGGCCGACGTGGCGCACCCGGGGTCCGGCTGGTGGGAGCCGGTGCGGGGGACGCCCCGGCATGTGCTGGTCGAGCGGTGGTTCGAGCCCGGCGGAGGCGGGTGGCAGGCCGTCGACGGCCCAGGGGACGAGGAGGGCTGGGCGGGCGCCGCGTACGCGAACCGCACGCTGGTCACCCAGGTGGGGGCCGCGCACGCGGACCGGGCCGCCCCGGAGCAGGTCGTGACCGGGCACCCCACGTCGTCCTCGACCGCGCCCGGGCTCGTCGTCTCGATGCTGAGGCACGGCCGCCTGATGCCCGGTCACCGGCTGCTGGACCTGGCCACCGGGTCCGGGTACAGCGCGGCGTTGGCCTGCCACCGGCTGGGCGACGACCGGCTGGTGACGACGTTGGACGTCGATCCGTACCTGACCCGGGCGGCGGCCGAACGGCTCGACCGGATCGGCCGGCACCCGGTGGTCGTGACGGCCGACGGGACCGGCGAGCTGCCCGGCGCCTTCGACCGGATCGTCTCCATGGTGTCCGTTCCCCGCATCCCCGCGTCCTGGCTGGCGGCCCTCGCGCCCGGCGGCCGCCTCGTCACGACCATCACGGGCACCGGCCTGATCATCACGGCCGACAAGACGGAGGACGGCGGTGCGCGCGGCCGGGTCGAGTGGGACCGAGCGGCGTTCATGGCCACGCGTACAGGTGCCGCGTATCCGCCCCCGCTGAACGAACTCTTCGTCAGCAGCGCCGAGGAGGAAGGCGAGACGAGCGTGTCGCCGTTTCCGGTGCTCGACGTCATGCGGGCATGGGAGGTGTGGTCGATGCTGACCCTGCTCGCCCCGGGCATCGAGCACCGCACCGGCACGGGCCCCGGCGGCAGCCGCATGGCGTGGATGCTCCACCCGGACGGCTCCTGGGCCCGCGCCACCACCCGCCCCGGCGACCGCACCGCCACCGTCCACCAGGGCGGCCCGCGCCGCCTGTACGACCTGCTCGACGGGGTGCGGTGGCGGTGGATCGAGGAGGGCGAGCTGCCGGTGTACGGGGCGGAGGTCACCGTCACCCCGGAGGGTGAGACGACATTGAGGCGTGGCGGGTGGACGGCGGTGTTGCAGTAGCGCCAGGGCGTGGCGCTACAGGTCGATCCGTCCGGTCAGCCGCCAGTCGAGGTACGTGGCCAGGTCGGGGGCCACCCAGGTGCGGCTGTCGTTCTCGTGGTCCCAGACGAAGACGTCGGGGCGGTCGATCGTGGCGAGAAGCGCGAACAGGTCGCCGTTGCCCGCGTCCGCGAAGAAGAGGAGCGGGGCGAACGGCATGTAGAGAGCGGAGAACTCGGAGTCCTCGCGGAGGCTCCGATTCGTGGAGGCCACGTTCTCGGCCGACCAGACGAGGCCGTCGCCGTACTCGTCCTCGATGCCGTCGGTCTCCCGTAGGAGGGCGACGAGGTCTGCGGGCAGCGGATGCCCGAGAACCGTGGCGCAGTGGGCCAACGACGGCTCGGACGCGGAGGGCCGGAGGACTGCCGTACGAGGTAGTGCTGTGACGACTTCGGTCCACACCGCGGATTCGCCTTCCATGGGCTCGGTCCCACCACGATACGACGGTGCGGTGCGCCACTCGACGCCGCCGATACAGGTTGCACAACCCCCGCGTTCACCGCCCCTCCACCCACCCCGGCACCCAGCTCCCCTCCGCCCCCCACTCCCCCGCCGCCCCCAGGTACGTCCGCAGCGCCCCCAGCCCCGGGTGCGGGTTGTCGCGGTGCCAGAGGAGGGAGTGGGGGTAGACCGGGGTCGGGTCGGTGACCGGGATGCGGCGCAAGTCGTGGCCCGCGGGCCAGATGAGGCGGGAGTGTTCGCCCATGAACGTGGCCAGGGACGGGGTGTCCGCGATGGTGTCGAGCAGGACGTCCGAGCCGAAGTTCGGGCCCGTCGCCTCGATCGTGAGGGCGAATTCCGCGACCAGGTCGTCGTAGTAGGCGCCCCACTCCGTGCCGGGGGCGACGCCCGGCATCCAGATGCGGTGGCCCACCAGGTCCGCGAGGGTCACCGAGGGGGCGTCGGCCAGGGTGTGGGCGGGGCCGGTGAGGAGCTGGAGGGGTTCGTCCAGGACGCGGGCGGACGCGATGTCGTCGGGGAGGGGGTGGCCGGGGGCGGCCACCGCGCGGAAGGTCGCGTCGAGTTCGCCCGAGCGGAGCGCGGCGACGGCCGTGTCCATGCTGACCAGCATCATCACGTCGAGGGCGATCCCGGGATGCGCGCGGTGGAAGGCGCGCATCAGGCTCGACTGCGCGGTGCGGGACGCGATCACGTCGACGCGGAGCGGCCGGCTGCCGGGGCGTACGGACGCGCTCGCGCGCTCGGCCGCGCGCAGCAGTTCGCGGGCGTGGGGCAGGAACGCCCGGCCGTCGATGGTGAGCTCGGCGCCGCGCGGGGCGCGCGTGAACAGCCGCACGCCGAGGGCCTGCTCCAGCGCGGCGATCCGCTTCGAGACGGCCTGCTGGGTGACCGAGAGGTCGGCCGCGGCCTTCTGGAAGCCACCCGCTTCCGCGACGGCGACGAAGGTGCGCACTGCTTGGAGGTCCACGAGGAGGGAGCCTACTGATCGTTGCGGCACGCGCTGCCCGGACCATGCCCGGGCCGACTGTGGGCCGCGTACCGGCGTGCTGAAACGATCAGCAGGACGCGTCGCCGGTGGAATCCTGATCAGGGGTGTTGACCCTGACACCGTGTGAGGCCCTGCACTGGAGTCGTCATGTTGACCATCGGAGAATTCGCCAAATACGGCCAGGTGTCGATCCGGATGCTGCGGCATTACGACGCCCTCGGCCTGCTGCACCCGCAGCGCACCGACCCGGCAAGCGGCTACCGCTATTACGGTGCCGGTCAGCTCGCCCGTCTCAACCGCATCGTCGCGCTCAAGGAACTCGGCTTCACCCTGGAACAGGTCGGCATCATCGTCGACGAGCAGGTGAGCGCCGATGAGCTGCGCGGCATGCTCCGGCTGCGCCGGGCGGAGCTGGAGACGGAGAGGGCGGCCGCGCAGGCACGCCTGGGCCAGGTGGAGGCGAGACTCCGGACGATCGAGAGTGAGGGACGGATGTCCGCGAACGACGTGGTGATCAAGAGCCTGCCCGGCCAGTGGGTGGCGGAGCTGTCGGCGACCGCCGGGAGCTGGGAGCCGAAGCACATCGGGCCCGTGGTCGGTCCGCTCTTCGAGCGGCTGTGCCGGCTGACGGACGCCGCTGGGGTGCGGCCGGTCGGACCGGGCGTGGCCTACTACGAGGACGCCCCCGAGGGCGGCGGCGCGATCACGGTGCACGCCGCCCTGCCCGTCGACCGGGACGCGGTGCCCGAGGGCCACGAGTTCGCCCTCGTCCTTCTGCCGGGGGCGGACGAGGCCGCCACCATCGTGCACCGAGGACCGATGGACGACGTGCTGGCCACCGAGCAGCTGCTGGTCCGCTGGCTCGAGGACAACGACCGCGGGCAGGTGGGCTACCCCCGTGAGGTCTCGCTGTCCTGCCCGCCGGACGACCGCTCCCAGTGGGTCACGGAGCTGCAGGCGGTGCTGAGTCGATAGCCCGCCCCATCCGGTTGGCGCACAACTCTTGGTTGTGCACCAACCGGCATGTGGTTGTTTGACCTGGGATTCTCGTACGCGGTTAGCTCTCGCCCGTCCCTTTTCGGTTGTCCGGGTGAGGTGTAGTGGGCAGAAGAGCGCTGGGTCGGCCGTTCGGCCTGCTGTGGGCCGCCTACGCGGTGAGCGCGTACGGGTCGGGGCTCGGGTTCGGGGCGCTGCCGCTGCTCGCCGTGCTCGTGCTGGACGCCGGGCCCGCCCAGGTGTCCGCGCTGTCGGCGGTCGGGCCGGCCGTGGGGGCGCTGATCGCGGTGCCGCTCGCGCCGTGGGTGGAGTTCCGGCGCAAGCGGCCCGTCATGATCGGGATGGACCTGGTCCGGTTCGCGGCGATGGCGTCCATCCCGGTCGCGTACGCCTTCGGGCTGCTCGGGTTCGTCCAGCTGCTGGTGGTGTCGGCGGTGATCGCCGCGGCGAAGATCGCGTTCGGCGCGGCGAGCGGCGCGTATCTGAAGTCGCTCGTCCGCCAGGAGGACCTGCTCGTCGCCAACGCCCGGTTCGAGTCCACGAACTGGAGCTCCATCGCGGTCGGCCCGCCGCTCGGCGGCGCGGCGATCGGGGTCTTCGGGCCCGTCACCACCGTGGTGGCCGACGCGCTCAGCTATCTGCTCTCCGCGCTCGGCATCACCGCGATCCGGGGCAAGGAGGAGGCGCCACACCCCAAGGAGGGGAGCTCGCTCACGGCAGGCGCGCTGCTGGCCGGGTGGCGGCACATCCTCGGCCACCCCGTGCTGCGCGCGCTCTACGTCAACCAGCTCCTCGTCGGCGGTCTCATCATGGCCACCGAACCCCTGCTGGCCGTGCTGCTGCTGCGCCGGCTCGGGTTTCCGCCCTGGCAGTACGGTCTCGCCTTCGCCGCTCCGTGTCTCGGCGGGCTCATCGGCTCGCGGCTGGCCCGCCGGGTCGTCGCCCGCTACGGCCGCGACCGGGTCTTCCGCACCGTGGGCACCCTGCGCGCGGTGTGGCTGATCGGGCTGGTGTTCGTACGGCCGGGTGTCGTCGGGCTCGTCACGGTGATGACCGTCGAGCTGGCCATCATCGTCAACATGAGCCTGTACGGGCCGGTGCTCTCCACGTACCGGCTGGAGCACACGCCCAAGCACCTCGTCGCCCGCACGCTCACCGCCTGGTCGATCGGGCAGCAGGCGACCATCGCCGTGCTCACCGCGCTCGCCGGGCTGCTCGCCGACGTCACCGGGCCGCGCACGGCCCTCGGGGTCGCCGGGGTGCTCATCCTGGGCACCCCGTTCCTGCTCCCCCGGCGGGGGCGGGCGCCCCGGCCGGCCCTCGATCCCCATCGGACGCGAGGGGTCGGAACGGGCTGACCGGGCGCGGGGGATCGTCTCCCCGCGCCCCGCCGGGCCGACTGCTACGGCATCTTCGGCGCGATGACCGAGAACGCCCCGCCCTGCGGATCGGCCAGGACCGCCATGCGGCCGGCGACCATGTCGAAGGCGGGGGCCAGGACCGCGCCGCCGGCGCGGACCGCGGCCGCCTGGATGTCGTCCACGCTGTCCACGGCGAAGTACGGCTGCCAGTGCGGGGACACGCCCGGCGGCACCTTGCTCATGTCCATCATGCCGCCCACCGAACGCCCGTCGACCTGGAACTCGAAGTAGCCGTCGGCGCCCTCCATCTCGGAGGGGGTCGCCGTCACCGGCAGGGCGGCGGAGTAGAACGCGGACGCCGCGTCCGGGTCGGGGGTGGTCAGCTCGCTCCAGACCAGCGCGCCGTGTTCGTTGACGATGCCCGCGCCGCCAAAGGTGCCGGGCTGCCACAGGCCGAAGACCGCGCCCGCCGGGTCGGCGACGACGGCCATGCGGCCGAGGTCCATGACGTCCATCGGAGGGACGACGACCGTGCCGCCCGCGTCGGTGACGGACGTGATCGCGGCGTCGACGGCGTCGATCGACAGATACGTCGTCCACGCCGTCGGCGGCATCGGGTCCGGCACCGTGCCGTCCGGGTTCATCGCCTTCATGATCCCGGCGACCGGCTTGCCCTTAAGGGTGCAGACGGAGTAGCCGCCCTGCTCCGGCGGGCCCACCTCGCCCTGCCAGCCGAAGAGGTCGCAGTAGAAGTCGATGGCCGCCTGCTGGTCGGGGACCATCAGGTCGATCCAGCACGGGGTGCCGGGCCGGTAGGGGTCGTTCATTTCGGGCACGGGTGCCTCCGGGAGGCTGTCGGGGACGGACGGGCCCTCCTTACCCGGACCCCGCGCGAGCGGAATCGACCCGTACGGGTGACAGGCCGTTCAGTACCAGGGCCGCGCGTCCGGAGCGGGCAGCGGGCGCAGGGCCGGCCAGCGTTCCAGCAGACGGGTGGCCAGGGCGGAGGCGAGGCGGCCCAGGGCGTGCAGGTGGTCGTGGTCGCGGGTCAGGTCGGCGACCACGCCCAGGCGGTGCACGAGGCGTTCGCGGGCGGAGACGTACCCCCACTCGAAGTCCTCGGCGGGCACCCGGGCGAGCTGGTCGGCCGTCCCCCGCCGCGCCCGTTCGACCAGCGCGTCGCCCCGGATCAGCCAGCCCGCGCACGCGTCGGCGAGGTCGCCCGGCACGTCCCGGCCCGTGAGGTCGCGCCAGGTGGACCGGTAGACGGCCTCCACCTCGGTGAGCGGGGCTGCCGTGACCGACAGGGCGCACCAGCAGGTAGGGAAGCCGATGCGGAAGTACGCGAGCTCCACGAGGCCGTTGCCGAGGGCGGCCCCCTCGAAGTCCACGAAGCGGACGCCTTCGGCGGTGCGCAGGTCGTTGCCCGGGCAGGGGTCGCCGTGGAGCAGGGCGTGGTGCCCGGTGGGGTCGAGCCGTGCCAGGAGCCCGGCGAGTTCGTCCGGGACCGCGGCCGGTACGGGCACGTCGAGCGCCCGGGCGAGGGCCAGGAAGGACTCCGCGTCGGCGGCCGTGGGGCCCGACCAGGCGGGAAGCGCGCCCGCGTCGGCGGGCCCGGTCAGCGCGTGCAGCCGGGCCAGCGCCTCGGCGTAGCCCGGCATCCAGTCCTCGGTCCGGCCGAGGTCGTCCACGTACTCCAGGAGCATGACCCGGGCGGCCGGGTCCGCGGCGAGCAGCGCGGGGGCCACGGTGCCCCGTCCCGCGAGGCGCAGCCCGGCGGTCTCCCGGGCGAAGCGCGCGTCCGCGTCGGCGGTGGTGTCCCCGTCGTCGGTGATCTGCTTGACGATCACGGGCCGCCCGTCAGCCGCCCGCACCCGCCACACCCGCGACCGAGGGCTGCTGTCCAGGGGCTCGGCCTGTGCGGGGATGCCGCCCATGGCGGTGAGCAGGGGGGCGGTCAGCGGAAGGGAATTCGGCATGGGGAGGAGCGTAGGCCCTGCTCAGGCATCCCGGGACCGCTTTTCGACGAGCGCCGCGACCCCGTCCAGCAGCCGTTCGAGGCCGAAGGAGAAGAGCGTGTCGAGTTCGAGGTCGAACCCCTCGTCGCCGAAGAGCGTGGACAGGGTCGGGTAGGAGCCGGTGATCTGGATCGTCTCCATGCGGGTCTCGTGGGTGGCCAGCCACTCCTCGGGTGTCATCCCGGTTTCCTGCAACGCCCGGGACTCCTGCTCAACGGCCGCCGCGATGCCCTGGGCGTAACCGAGGAGAGCCAGGTGGACGTGGATCGTCTGGGTCGGCGTCAGGCCCAGGCCCTTCAGGGCGCTGAGGATCCGTTCGGTGTAGCGCATCGCGTGCGGCGAGGCCGTCGGGCGGGTCAGGGAGGACAGGACGTGCGCCATCCACGGGTGGCGCACGTACAGGCTCCACAGCCACCGCATCTCCTGCTCCAGTCGTGCCCTCCAGCCGGACGGGCGCGGACCCGGTGGTTCGCCCTCGATCACCGTCTCCGACATCAGGCGTACGAGTTCGCCCTTGCTCGGGACGTGGCGGTAGAGCGCCATGGTGGACACCCCGAAGTCGGTGGCGATCCGGCGCATGGAGAGGGCGGGGAGCCCTTCGACGTCGGCGAGGGTGATCGCGGCGCGCACGATGCCGTCGCGGGTGAGGCCGTGCGCCGGGGTCGCGGTCCGGGTGCGTCCGGTCTCGGCGACCACGGTGCCGACGCCGGGGACCGCGCGCACCAGGCCCTCCTGGTTCAGGGCGGTGAGCGCCTTCGTCGCCGTCGCCATGGCGACCCCCCACTCCTGGGTGATGCGCCGGGTGGAGGGGACGAGGTCTCCGGGCGCGAGCTCGCCGGAGGTGATGCGGCGTCGGATGTCCGCGGCGATGCGGAGATAGGGCGGTTCCTTGGGCACCACGGCACTGTACTAGTGCGGTAGTGCACCGAACAGGCCGCCGCACCTAGGCAGGAGAGGGGGTGCACTAGGCAGCCGCTTGCGGTGTACGCGCCGGTCTCGCTTTTCTGCGCTGCATGGAGAACAACACGCCCCGTGCCGGGCGCAAGGAGTGGACCGCCCTCGCCGTCCTGATGCTCCCCCTGGCCCTCGTTTCGATGGACGTCTCGGTCCTGTACTTCGCGATCCCCTACATCAGTCAGGATCTGGAGCCCAGCGCGACGCAGCAGTTGTGGGTCCTCGACATGTACGGTTTCGTGCTCGCCGGGCTGCTCGTCCCGATGGGCGCGCTCGGTGACCGGCTCGGACGGCGCAGGCTGGTGCTCGTGGGAGCGGCCGTCTTCGCTCTCGCCTCGGCCGCCGCCGCGTACGCGCACACCGCCGAACTGCTCATCGCCGTGCGGGCGTTGCTCGGTGTCGGCGGTGCCGCGCTGATGCCGTCGACCCTCGGCGTGATCCGCAACCTCTTCCACGACGACCGGCAGCGCGGCCGGGCGGTGGGCCTGTGGACCGCCGTCATGACGACGGGCATCTCGCTCGGCCCCGTCGTCAGCGGTCTGCTGCTGGAGCACTTCTGGTGGGGCTCGGTCTTCCTGATCAACGTGCCCGCGATGGCGCTGCTGCTCGTCCTGGTGCCGTTCCTGGTGCCGGAGTCCCGGCCGACGAGGAGCGCGCGCTTCGACGTGCTGAGCGCGGCGCTGTCCCTCGGGGCGGTGCTCCTGGTCATCCACGGCATCAAGGAGTGGACCCGGCACGGCTACGAACCGCTGCCCGCGCTCGCCGTCGCCGCGGGGCTGGTGCTCGGTGCCGTGTTCGTGCGCAGGCAGAGCCGTATCCCGCACCCGATGGTGGACCTCGGCCTGCTCGGCCGGCGGGCCTTCGGCGGGCCGGTGCTCGCCAACCTCCTCGCGATGTTCGCCACGGTCGGGATGGCCGTCTTCCTCACCCAGTACCTGCAGTCGGTCCTCGGTCTGAGCCCGTTCCGCGCCGCGCTGTGGAGCCTGGTGCCGGCCGCCGGGGTGTCGGTCGCCGCTCCGGCCGGGGCGGTCCTCGCGCAACGGGTCGACCGGGCGTATGTGATGGGCGGCGGATTCCTCGTATCCGCGTGCGGGTTCCTCTGGCTGTCGCAGGTCCGGACGGACTCGGCGCTGTGGTTCACCCTCACCGGTGCCTCCCTGTACGCGGGCGGCCTGGTGGCCGCGATGACGCTGGCCAACGAACTCGCCCTGGGGGCGGCCCCGCCGGAGCGCGCCGACTCGGCGGCGGCGGTGCTGGAGTCGGGCCAGGAGCTGGGCGGATCCCTGGGCATGGCGATCCTGGGGTCGGTCGGGGCGGCGGCCTACACCGGTGACATGGCGGACGCGCTGCCCACCGGCGTGCCGCAGGCCGATGCCGTACGCGAGACGCTGGGCGGGGCCATGGCCGTGGCGGCGCAGCTGCCGCGCGCGTCGGCCGACGCGGTGCTGACGGCCGCGCGCGACGCCTTCACGCACGGGATGAACGTCGCGGCCTTCGGCGCGGCAGCTGTCATGGCCGGGGCCGGTCTGCTGTCGCTCACCCGGCTGCGGGGGGCGGGGAGGACGGCGGTCACCCGGGACGAACGCGAGCCGGCGAAGGTGGAGTAGGGGTCACGGTCACCCTCGTCCGGGCTGTGGAGGAGGGCCGCCGGGGTCCGGCCGGCGCGTCGGAGCAGGCGTGGCATCGGCTGGCTGGAGGTTGGCCGAGGTGAACGGCTTCGGGGTGGTGCACGAAGCCGCCGCGGCGTCGAGCAGCCGGCGCCCCACGCCCCGGCGCCGGGCCTCGGGGCCCCTCAGGAGGGTGACGAAGCCCTGCTCGAAGAACGGGCACTCCGGCACGCGGTACCCGAGCGGCGGCCCGGACGCCGCGTCCCGTTCAGCCGGCCCCGCTTCCGGCCGCGAGGTCCTGGGTCTGGATCCAGGTGATCTCCGGCCGGACCCTCGGCAGCCCCCAGAACTCCAGGTTGCCGCCCGCCAGATCGGCCAGGAACTGCACCGCTCCCCCGGTGTAGTGCCACCAGCCCCCGTTGCGTGAGGCGACGGTCACCGTCCAGGCCGAGGGGCCGGCCGGGTCCGTGGTCCACAGGAAGTAGTCGCCCTGGTAGGAGGACGCCCAGGGCAGCAGGCCGCCGGGGGCGGGATACGGGTGCAGGGGGACGTCCAGGTCGGCGTCCTCGCACCACTCGGCCAGGGTCTCCAGGTCGTCGGTGTCCTCGGCCCAGGCCGTTTCGCCGCCCGGGGCGGGGCCGCCCACGTGCAGGAAGTCGCTCAGCACGAACGTCGGGTAGCGGTCGCGCAGGAGCTTGTAGTCGGCGGGCAGGGCCGCCCCCAGGGCGGCTTCAAGGCGGGACCAGTCGACGCCCGGCGGGGACGGCAGGCGGTGCGCCGTGAGCGCGGGCAGCACGCGTTCGAGTTCCGCGACCGCCTCGGCGGGGTCGGTGAGGCGGCGGGCCGGGGTCTGTGTGCCGACGAGATCATCCACCCGCGCAGGGTGTCACAAATGGCACCCCGTCCTCGCGGGCCCCCCGTACTCTGGTCCTTGACCTTCCTGTTGCATTCCCTTTGCGCAGAGGAGAGTTGACTTGCGCAAGCACCGCCGTACCGGCAGAAGCTGAAGGGTCAGGCAATGGAGATCGCACTCACGCTCGCGCTCATCGCGGCCACCGTGACGACGGGGCTGGTCAGCGGGCTGTTCTACGGCTTCGCCATCTCCGTGATGCCGGCGCTGCGCGGTGCGGGGGACCGTACGTTCATCGATGTGATGCAGCGGGTCAACGTGGCCATCCTCAACGGGTGGTTCGTGCTCGGCTACATCGGGGCCCTCGTGTTCACCGGGCTCGCGGTCGGGCTCCAGTTCGGCGGCGGGGACCGGGACGCGCTGGTGCCGACCGTCGCGGCGCTCGTCTGCTACATCGCGTCGATGGGGGTCACCAGCCGGCTGAACATCCCGCTGAACAACGCGCTGGAGGCGGCGGGCCCGGTGGACGGGATCGCGCGGCCCGAGGCGGTGCGGGCGGCGTTCGAAGGGGCCTGGGCGCGGGGGAACGTGCTGCGGACGCTGCTGTGCACCGCCGCCACCGGGCTGCTGTGCTGGGCCCTCGTCCTCAACGGCGGCAGCTGAACGCGCGGGAGGGCGGGTACGGGGCCCGTGCCCGTACCCGCCCTCCCCGAGCCGTCGGCTCAGCGGCCGACGGACAGCAGCGCCTCCGCGCGGCCGTGCAGCTTGGCGGCGTACGCCGCGCAGCCCAGGGCCGCCGTGTTGAGGAGCGTCCGGAAGATGTTGACGGTCTCCCAGGTTCCCTTGAACTTGTCGACCAGGGAGAAGTCGTGGATCTTGGCCGGGTTGCCGAGGTCGGCGAGCTGGTTGTTGAGCGGGATCTCGACGCCCATCGTCAGCATCAGGACGACGAGGTAGAGGACGGCGGCGAGACCGGCCCACAGCGCGATGGTCCTGCGTCCACGGCGGAACTCCAGGAACGCGGCGAGGCCCGCGGCGACGATGGCCCCCATGAAGATGAGCGCGAACAGGCCGTTGCCGTCGATCTCCGCGTTGAACTGCTGCATCGCGGTCACGTAGGTGCGGTCGTCGGTCTTGGCGAGGCCGGGCATGACCGAGACGTCGTAGGCGAAGAACAGGCCGGCCATGAGCCCGAGCGTGATCACCGAGATCATGTGCAGCCAGCCCGCGGCCTTGTTCGGGCGGTCCTCCCGCGGCGGCACGGGCGCTGCGGGCTGGCCCCACGGCTGCTGGTACGGCGCCTGCGCGCCGGTGGGGCCCTGCTGCTGCGGGTACGGATTGGGTGTCATCGGGTACGTCCTCGCTCTTGTCCGGTTCGTAAGTAGGGTGCCGAGGCGCGCTGTTGACGAGGATAGAGGTGCTTTTGCTCCCGCCGCGGGCGCGGAGGCCGCCCTGGACAGGATCACGAGCGTTCCTCCAGCGGACGTCGAGCGAAACTCGAACGGGCGTGCCGGGGTGGGACGGGTCAGCTGATGCGCATCCGGGCCATCATGCCCATCGCGGAGTGGTCGAGCAGGTGGCAGTGGTAGACGTAGGAGCCCCGGTAGGAGTCGAAGGTGGCCTGGAGTCTGACGGTCTCGCCGGGCAGCAGGCACACGGTGTCCTTCAGCCCCGACTCGGCCCCGGTGGGCGACTTGCCGTTGCGTTCCAGGACGCGGAACTGCACCAGGTGCATGTGGAAGTTGTGCGGCACGTCGGTGTTGGTGTTGGTGACGGTCCAGACCTCGCTGGCGCCGTACGGGATCTCGGTGTCGATGCGCGCCGGGTCGTAGACGCGGCCGTTGATGGTGCCCTGCGGTTCGCCGCCGACGACGGCGACGTTCAGGTCGAAGGAGCGCCGCCCGGTCACCGGGGGCAGCGGCGGCAGTGTACGCAGTACGGACGGCACCTGGCTCGGGTCGGAGGCGTTGCGCACCACGTCGAAGCGCATGACCCGGCCCGTCCGGTCCGGATCGCCGGGGCCGAGGGTGTTCTCCAGGACGAGCCGGGTGCCGACCGGGTAGCGGGAGAAGTCGATGACGACGTCCGCGCGCTCGGCCGGTGACAGGAGCAGCGAGTCGGTGGTGAAGGGGCGCGGGAGCAGGCCGCCGTCGGAGCCGATCTGCGTGAAGGACGAGCCGTCGGCCAGGCGCAGCGCGAAGAACCGCAGGTTGGACGAGTTCAGCAGCCGGAAGCGGTACTTGCGGGCGGCGACCTGGAGATACGGGTACGGCTTGCCGTTCGCGAGGATCGTGGAGCGGCCCGCCGCGTCGTCCAGGATGTACAGCAACTGCCCGTCGTCGTCGAAGTGGGCGTCGCGCAGCGCCACGGTGATGTCGTAGCGCCCGGCCGGCAGCGGCAGCGCCTCCTCCACGTCGTCGGTGAGCAGATAGCTGCCCGACAGGCCCCGGTAGCAGTTCTCGGACTCCGAGTGGTGGGCGTGGTCGTGGTACCAGAGCGAGGCGTGCGGCTGCTGGTTGGGATACGTGTAGGTGCGGCTGGTCCCGGAGGCGAAGGTGCTCATCGGGTCGCCGTCGCTGTCGACGGGAACCGAGGCGCCGTGCAGGTGCACCGAGGTGTCCACGCCCAGCTGGTTGTGCTGGCGCATCACCACGGGGCGCCCGGAGCGGGCCCGGACGATGCCGCCGGGGAAGTGCCCGTCGTAGGTGAGGAGGTCGGTGCTCAGGCCCGGCAGGATCTCGGCCCGGGTGCGGCGCATCGTCATGTCGTAGACGTCGGCGCCGCCGCGCGTCGCGGCGGGGGTCAGCACGGGCAGCAGGGGCAGCGGCACCTGGAACGGCTGGACGGCGGGTCCGACGGGCACGGCCCCGGCGGTCGCGGCGGCGCCCGGGCGCGGGGCGGCGCCCGCCGTCATGAGCGGCGTGAAGGCCGCGCCGGTGAACAGCCCGGCGCCGGTGACGCTCAGGGCGGTCATCAGAGTGCGTCTGGTCACCATCACGGAACTCCTGCTGCTCGATTCGGCGGACGCGCCCGAGTGCAGCAAGGACGGCTCGCAGGTGTCTCGGGGGCTGCTAGGGCGGGCGCCCGGAGGGCCCGTGCGCGACGAATGTCCCGATTTCGCGCTTGAGAACGCGTCCAGACCGGAGCCGGACCCGCCATAGATCCGCTTGCGGTCGGCTTGCGCTCCGCTCCGTATACCTGAGCCGTCCGATGCCCCACGCCCCTGCCCACCTGCCCCCACCGGAAGGCCGACCGTGGATCTTCGTAACTGGCTGCCGCGTGCCGTAGACGTGGCCGAACAATGGGGAGAGCGCTTCGGCCCGTTCCTGGAGCACCCGTCGCACCTGGTCGGGGACGAGGAGTTCGGTGCCGCGTTCGCCGCGTTCTCGAAGCGGCTGGACGACAACTATCCGTTCTTCCATCCGAGCTACGCGGGGCAGATGGTCAAGCCGCCCCATCCCGCGGCGGTCGTCGGTTACGTCACCGCGATGCTGTTCAACCCGAACAACCACGCCGCCGAGGGCGGTCCGGCCACCACCGAGATGGAACGCGAGTGCGTGGACCTGCTCGCCGGGATGTTCGGCTTCCGGGGCACCCACCTGGGCCATCTGACGACGAGCGGGACCATGGCCAACCTGGAGGCGCTGTACGTGGCGCGCCAGACGCACCCCGGACGCGGCATCGCGTACAGCGCCGAGTGCCACTACACGCACGCCCGCATGTGCGGGGTGCTCGGCGTCGAGGGCCACCGGGTGCCCGCCGACGGCCTCGGCCGCATCGACCTGGACGCCCTGGAACGGCTGCTCGCGGCCGGCCGGGTCGGCACGGTGGTGGTGACCACGGGGACGACGGGACTGGGGGCGGTCGACCCGGTCCACGAGGTGGTGCCGCTGGCCAGGCGTTACGGCGTACGGGTGCACGTGGACGCCGCGTACGGCGGGTTCTACGCGCTCCTCGGGCGCTCGGACCGGCCCGAGGGCATCGACGTACGCCCGTGGCGGGCCGTCGCGGACTGCGACTCCGTCGTCGTGGACCCGCACAAGCACGGGCTCCAGCCCTACGGGTGCGGGGCGGTGCTGTTCAACGACGACGCCGCCCGGAGCCATCTCGCGCACGACTCGCCGTACACCTACTTCACCGAGGCCGCACTGCACCTGGGCGAGATCAGCCTGGAGTGCTCGCGTGCCGGGGCGGCGGCCGCCGCGCTCTGGCTCACGCTGCAACTGCTGCCGCTGACCCGGGACGGCTTCGGCGAGATCCTGGCCGGCAGCCGTCGGGCAGCCGTCGGATGGGCGGAGCGCATCGAGGCGTCCGAGGAGCTGGAGACGTACCAGGCACCCCAGCTGGACATCGTCAGCTACTTCCCCGCGACACGGCCGCTGACGCTGTCCGCCGTCGACGCCGCGTCCGGCCGGCTGCTCACGGACGGCATGCACGCGGAACGGGACCCCGTGTTCCTCAGCGTGCTGCGAACCGACGCGGCGGACTTCGCGCGGCGCAGACCCGATGTGGCGGCCGACGCCGCCACGGCCCGGGTGATGCGCAGCGTCCTGATCAAACCGGAAGCCGAACTCCACCTGGACCAGCTGCACGCCCGGGTGGAAGAGCTCGCTGCCACCGGACGCGTCCGACCACCGCGCCCGGCCCACCCCTCATCGAACGGGAGGAGAACTTCGTGACCGACCTGTCCACGTTCCCGCCGCCCTCGCCGACGGCACCCCGGCCGGCCCTGCGGCGCGCCCGACGTGACGAAGCCGGCCCCCTCGCGGCGCTGCTGGCGGACGCGTTCCACGACGACCCGCTCACCCGCTGGATCACCCCGGACCCGGAGCGCAGGGCGCGGGTGCTGCCCTCCCTGTTCGAGGTGTTCCTCGACATGTCCTTCGCGTACGACGCGGTGACGTGCACCCCGGACCTGGATGCCGTGCTGCTGTGGACGCCGCCGGGCGCCCAGGCCGAACTGGAGGCGCGAAGCGAGGAGTTCGCCGAACGCTTCGAGGACGTCCTCGGTGTCCGCGAGGCGGCGTCACTGGCGCTGATCGCCGAGCTCCAGGCGTCCCGGCACCCCGTCCGGCCGCACTACTACGCGTCGTTCGGCGCGGTGCGCGGCGGCGCGCGCGGCCGGGGGCTGCTCGGCGTCCTCGTCGCCGAGGTGCTGCGGGAGGCCGACGCGGCGGGCTGCGGGGCCTATGCGGAGGCGAGCTCGCCCGGCGGCGAGGCGTCGGCGCGGGGCCAGGGCTTCGTACGGCTGGGCGAGGACATCGTGCTGCCGGACGGCGGGCCACGCCTCCGGCCGCTGTGGCGGGAGCCGCGATGAGGGGCGACGGCCGTCTGCAGATCTACACGCCGGGTCAGGTGGACCGGGGCCTCGTGCCGGCCCGGCAGCTCGGGCCGCTGCGCGAGGTGCTGGAGTGGAGCCGGACCTTCCTGGTGTCCAGCCATCCCGAGCTGGGCCGCAGCGGCCCGGTGTGCCCGTACACCCAGCCCTCGCTGCGGGCCGGCCGGTTTCTGCTCGCCGTGCCCGCGCGGAGCACCCCGGCCGAGCTGCCCGGCGCCGTCGAGGCGCTGCGCACCTGGTACGAACGGCTGGCGTCGGAGCTCGCGGAGGACGAGCGGGAACTCCTCACCGTACTGATGGTGCTTCCGGACCTGGACCACGCGGACCCGGCCGACCTGGACCTGTTGCAGGCGGACGCGAAGGACGACTTCGTGGCCCAGGGGCTGATGATCGGCCAGTTCCATCCGCTGTGCGCCGAGCCGGGGCTGTGGAACGAGGACTTCGCGCCGCTGCGCTCGCCGGTGCCGCTGCTCGCGGTGCGCCGGCTGCTGGTCTTCGACCTGCCGTTCCTGGTCGGCGCGGACCGGCACATCGACCACTATCTGCGCCGGTTCGCCCCCGACATCCCGGCGCGGGTGCGCGACCAGCTGGTCAACCGCGTCGTGTCCTGAGGGCGGACACGGCGAAGGGGGCTCCGTGGTGGCGGAGCCCCCTTCGCGCGGTGTGGACACTCACGACGGATGGAGGGCCGGCTGTCCGGTCCGCCGGCTGCTCTCCAGCGTACGCAGCCACTCGCCGGGGTCACCGCTGCGCAGCAGGGCGGTGCCGACGAGGAGGCCCTTGTAGCCGGCGTCGAGCAGCCGGGCCGCCGTCAGCGGGCTGTCGATGGCGCTGGCGCTCACCGGGCAGGGGGTGCCGCTCGCGCGCAGGGCGGGCAGCAGCTCGAAGCTGCGGGCCAGGTCGCCCCGGTCGCGCTCCTGGGTCTTGATGTCCTTGTTGTTGACGGCGATGACGCACTCGTCGGCGTGCGGCACGGACTCGATCTCGGCCTCGGTGGTGGTCTCCACGAACGGGGTCAGTCCCGCGCTGAGCGCCGCGACGGTGAGGCCGCGCAGCGCGGACGCGGACAGCAGTCCCGCGGTGAGCAGGACGGCCGAGGCGCCGAGCTCCCGGGCGGTCTCCAGCTGGTCCTTGCGGGTGATGAAGTCTTTCTGGAGCAAGGGGAGTTCCGTCAGCCGGGCGACATCACGGAGCAGTTCGCGGGTGCCGCCGAACCAGCGTCCCGTGACGACCGAGATGCAGGGCGCCCCGGCCTTCTCGTAGGCGGTGACGATCTCTGCGGGGGTGTGGCCGGAGATGAGGTCGAAGCCGAACGCGTCGCGCCGCTTGACCTCCATCACCAGGGGCTGCGGCGCCGACAGCAGGGACTCGATGAAGGGAAGGCTCATGGCTGCTCCGTAGGCCGTGTGGTCGGGGTGTCCGTGGCGGAAGGAGTGCGGGGGCCCGGGTGGCCCGGCCCGGTGTCCCAGGCGTGGGCCAGTCCGGCCACCTCGGGTGCGCCGAAGCGGCCGTCGCCGCCGCGGGCCGCGGTGTCGACGTCGATGCCGCACAGCCGGGGGTGGCGCAGGACCCGTTCGTACGCGGACCGGTTGGTCCGGGTGAGTCCGCCGGCGAGCCAGAACGGCAGGGTGAACCGTTCGGCCAGCCGGAGGACGGTCTCCTCGTCCAGGCGCTGTCCGGTGCTGCCGACGCGGCCGTCGGCGGTGGTGGCGTCGATGAGGAAGAGGTCGGTGCCGGCCCGCTCGTACGCCCCGATCAGGGGGCGTTCCGGGCAGGTGCCGCCCGAGACGTGCAGCACCTTGACGATGACGGCGTCGGGCAGCGCCGTGCGCAGGGCGCGGACGGTGGCGGGCGGCTGGTAGGCGTGGAGCTGGACGATGCGGATGCCGGTGCGGCGCAGCACACCCGCGACCGCGTCCGGGTCGCCGAGAAAGGTGACCAGGACGGGATGCAGGGTGCCGGTGGCACGGACGGCCGCCGCGAGGGCGGCCACCTCGTGCTCGGACAGGTCCGCGGGACCGCCGGGGACGCCGTGCCACAGGCCGACGAGCCCGGCTCCGGCCCCGGCCAGCACCTCGATGTCACGGGTGCTGGTGGCGCCGCAGACCTTGAGGGTGCGCGGTGGGGACAGGGTGGTCATCGGCCCAGGCCCAGCTTGGACGCGATGCGGTTGTACTGGATCTCGTTGCTGCCCGAGTAGATCGTGCCGCCCACGGCGTTGCGGACGTCGATCTCGAGCCCGTACTCGCTCATGTAGCCGTGGCCGCCGAAGACCTGGACGGCGGTGAGCGAGCCGGCGAGGTTGGCCTCGCTGGTGATCAGCTTGGCGATGGCCAGGTCCTCGGTGACGTCCTCGCCCGCCTCCAGGCGTTCGGCGGTGTCGTACAGCCACTTCCTGGCCGATTCCAGGCCGATCTTGGCGTCCACGATCTTGTTGGCGACGGACTGGTAGGAGCCGATCGTCTTCCCGAACGACCGGCGGGTGCGGGCGTACTCGACGCAGCGGTCGAACCGGTGCTGCATCTCCCCCACGTTCACGATGAACGAGAGCAGGATCTCCCGCTTCATGACGTGGTCGAGGACGATGAAGCCGCCGCCCACCCGGCCGAGGACCCGGTCGCGCGGGATGCGGCAGTCGTCGAAGTACAGCTCGCTCAGCGGGGAGGTGCGCAGGCCCATCTTCTTGACGGGCTTGCCGACGGTCAGGCCCGGGGTCGCCCGGTCCACGAGGAACGCGGTCACGCCTAGGGCCCCGCCGTCGGGGTGGGTGCGCGCGTACACGACGAACACGTCGGCGACGGGGCCGTTGCTGACGAAGCACTTGCTTCCGTTCAGCACGAAGTCGTCGCCGTCGCGTTCGGCGCGCGTGGTCATCGCCATCGCGTCGCTGCCGGACTCCGACTCGGTGATGGCGTGGGCGCCGATCGCCTCGCCGGAGCTGATCCGGGGCAGGTACTTCTCCTTCTGCGCGGGCGTGCCGAACCGCATGAGGGGGACGCCCGTGCTGGCGAGCGTGGTGGTGACGCAGAAGTTCAGGCCCGCGTCACGGCAGTGCTCGCCGAGCCCTTCCAGGACGTACATGGTGGTGAGCAGGGACTGGCCGAGGCCGCCGTGCTCCTCGGCGAAGGGCAGGGCGAGGATGCCGGACCGGCGCACCAGTTTCCACTTCTCCCAGGAGAACTCCGCTCGTTCGTCCTGGGCGATGTGGTCGGCGCTGAGTGCCTCGCCCCACCGGGCCAGGCCGGCCCGGAGGTCGGCCTGGTCGGTGTTCCAGCGGATCACTGGGACCCCTTTCAGAGGTGCGGGTGCCGGGTGCGATCAGTAGGCGGAGGAGGTGTGCGCGTCGAGGCTGTGCACCTCGTCGCCCTGGAGCGCCGGGGTGAA
Source organism: Streptomyces sp. NPDC052299 (assembly GCF_040679335.1). Lineage (NCBI taxonomy): Bacteria > Bacillati > Actinomycetota > Actinomycetes > Kitasatosporales > Streptomycetaceae > Streptomyces > Streptomyces sp. NPDC052299. The sequence goes on from NZ_JBFAUP010000028.1 coordinate 54,974, forward strand.
GACGCAGACGAGCCGCAGGTCCTCGTGCGGGGAGGCCACGAGGTAGTGCGCGTCGTGCTCGTTCAGGGAGTACAGCCGGCCCGGCGTGATGGGGTGCACGGTGCCGTCGAGCTCGACCACCTCGCCGGAGCCCTCGATGCAGTAGCAGGACTCCAGGTGGTTGCGGTACTCCAGGCGGGACTTGGTGCCGGCGCGCACCGTGGTGTCGGTGACCGAGTAGCCGACGCCGTCGGACTCGGTGAGGAAGCGACGGCTGAGCCCGTTGCCCCAGTCGACGCTCTTGACGGTCTCCAGGTCACGGATGATCATGGTCAACTCCTTGTTCGGATAGGGGTATTTGCCTTACTGGTCTCGTCCGGTCCGGGCTGGAGCGACCGGACGAAGTCGCGCAGTGCCGTGGTGGCGGAGCCCTCCTCTTCGAGGGCCCGCTCCACGCGGGCCACGCCCGCGGAGCCGACGATGGCTGCGTCGGCCCCGCTCGCGGCGACCGCCGCGACGTGGCTGCGCGTACTGACCCCGAAGCCGACGGCGATCGGGGAGTTCGTGTGGGCCCGCAGCCCGGCGACGACCGGGGCGAGCGCGGCGTGCCCGGCGGGCGGCGCGGTGCCGCTGCGGCCGTAGTGCGCCACCAGATAGACGTACGCGGAGGACTCGCGGGCCGCCCGGGCCCGGGTCTCCTCGGGGCTGGTCGGGTAGCAGGTGGTGACGACGGCGGCGCCCGCCGCGTCGGTCGCCTCGCGGTAGGCGTCCCGCAGCCGGGGCGGCAGGCCGTGCACCAGGAGGCCGTCGGCGCCGGACGCGGTGATGTCCTTGACGGCCGCGCCCAGGTCCCGGTGCTTGAGGGAGTGGCTCCAGTCGGCGAGCAGCGCGATCCGCAGCCGCCGCAGCCCCGGCCGGACGCGGGCGACGAAGCCGAGGACGTCGTCCAGGCCGGTGCCCCGGTCCAACGCGCGGCGGGCGGAGCGGCGTACGACCGGCCCGTCGGTGAAGGAGTCCGGGAAGGGCACCGCCAGTTCGAGGCAGTCGACGCCCTCCTCGTCGAGCATGTGGACGACCTCGGCGAGCTCGTCCAGCGGCGGGTCCCCCGCGTTGAGGAACAGCGTGAGCCCGGGCCGGCCGGGTCCGCGCCCGGTGAAGAAGTCAGCCATGCCGGACCGCCCCCGCCGTCGCCGCGGTCCGCCGGGAGCGCAGCCGCTCGACCAGGGCCACGGCGGCCCCGCTGGTGACGGCGTCGTCCGTGGCGTCGAGCGCGTCGCGCCAGGTGGTGTGGTGGCCGGCCGCGAGGGCGAGCGCGGCGGCGTTGAGCCGGACGGTGTGGGTGGCCGCCGGGTGGGCACGTCCGGCGAGCACGGCCAGGAAGTGGTCGACGGCCGCGTCCTTGGGCGCGGGGGCCAGTGCCTCGAAGCCGCCGTCGGCCGGGATCAGCGCGCCCGGCTCCAGGACCTGGTCCTCGCCCCGCGCGATGTGGACGGTGTTGCGGGCGAAGCCGAGGAGTTCGTCGGCGCCCCGGTCGTTGCTGGTGAGCCACACCGTGCGGCCGGTGAGGGTGGCGGCGAGGCGGCGCAGGTCGTCCAGGGGCATGGTGTGCGACACGCCGGTGACCTGGGCGGTGACCGGCAGATCGGCGAGGAGGGGGCCGAGCGCGTTGAGGAACCGCCCGAACGGCTTCATGCTCACGGGCGCGATCAGGCGGGCGAGCCGGGCGAGCTCGACCGGGTAGACGAACGGCCCGGTGAAGGCGATCCCGTCCCGCTCCAGGTGCTCCTCGGTCTGCTCGTACGAGGAGGTCAGGCGCATCCCGAGGCGTTCGAGGAGGTCGACGGAGCCGAGGCTGGAGGTGTAGGCCCGGGAGCCGGACTTGACGACACGCACCCCGGCGGCGGCCGCGACGAAGGCCGCCGCGGTGGAGACGTTGAAGGTGGCGGGCCCGCCTCCGGTGCCCACGACGTTGACGGTCGCGGGCCAGGCGGGCCCGGGGCGCGCGGGGCGCCGTTCCAGGAGTGTGCCGTGCAGGGCGGCAAGCGTCGGGGGGTCGGGGAGCCGGGTGGTCAGCGAGGCCAGCAGGGCGACGGCCTGCTCCCTGGGGAGCGTGCCGTCGCCGAGCCGGTCCCACAGAGACCGCCAGGTCTCGTGCTCGGCCACCGTGCGCCGCGCCAGCAGGCCGGTGAGCGCGTCGTGCATGGTTACCCGCTCACCCCCTGGCGCGCATTCGCGACGAAGGCGTCGATGGCGGTGACGCTGCGGAAGTTGTTGGGGTCCAGGTCCGTGTCGTCGACGGCGAGACCGAAGCGGTCCTCCACCCAGGCGATCAGCTTGAGCAGGCCGAGCGAGTCGATGGCTCCGCTCGACAGCAGGTCCTGGTCGTCGGCGAGTTGGTCCTGGGTGAGGTCCGGCAGGAACTCCTCGATCAGGAACTGCTTGATGGTGGCCGTATTGCTCATGACGTCCTTCCTTCTACGAGGTCAGCTGGCGGGAGTGGTCCGGTGCCGGGGAGGGGCCGCGCAGCCGGTCGAGCGCGGTGCGGTCGACCTTGCCGGTGGCGGTCTTGGGCAGCGGTTCATCGGTGATCCGCAGAACGCCGGGGACGGCGGCCCTGGGCAGGGCGCGGGCGCAGTGTTCCTTGAGGAGCAGGCTGTTGAGGCCGCTGCCGGGTGCGCGCCGCACCCCGGCGACGAGCCGTTTGCCGGTGAGCGGGTCGGGCTGGGCGGCGACGCCGGCTTCCAGGACGGCGGGGTGGCTCAGCAGCACCTGCTCGATCTCGGCGGTGTTGACGGCCACGCCGCGCACCTTGACCTGGAAGTCGCTGCGTCCGGTGAGATACAGCAGCCCGTCGGCGTCGCGCCGTACGAGGTCGCCGGTGCGGAACCAGGTGCCGTCGTCGTGGCCGAGCGGATGCCCGGTGAACCGGCCCTGGCTGCGGGCCGGGTCGAGGTAGCCGGCGGTCTGGAAGGGCGTCCTGACGTGCAGCTCACCGGCGCCGGGGCCGGTCACCTCGCGGCCGTCGGCGTCCAGGACGAGCACCGAGACCCCGGGAAGCGGGGTGCCGATGGGCAGCGGGCCGAGGACGGTGGCCGCGGTGTCCACGTCGTGGGTGAAGCTGTCGTTGGTCTCGGTGCAGCCGTAGATGTTGGTGAGGCGGGCTGCGGGCAGCACCTCGCGCAGCTCGGCCAGGGTGCGTTCGGGCAGGACGTCGCCGGTGAAGGCGGCCCGCCGGACCGACGGCAGCAGCACACCGGCCCGGCAGGCCGCGTCCAGGACGAGCCGGTAGAACATCGGCACGGCCTGGACGACCTCCACGTCGTGACGGAGCAGCAGATCGAGCAGGTGGCGTCCGTCGACGGCCTTGTCCGGGTCCACGAGGACGACCCGCCCGCCGTACGCGAGGGTCGTCCACACGTCGAGGAAGCAGAGGTCGAAGTTGAGCGGCGCGTAGTTGAGGACGGTGGTCCCCGGCGCGATGGCGAAGGCGGGCCCGGCCCAGGTGACGAACCGGTCGACGGCCTGCTCGTCCAGCGGGACGGTCTTGGGCAGCCCGGTGGAGCCGGACGTGGTGAGCATGAAGGCGGTGCGGGGAGGCACCGGGTACGCCGCCGAGCGGGCCGGGCCGCGCACGCCGCGCGGTTCGCCGCCGGGGGTCAGCACGTGCCGGCAGCCGGCCTGGGCGAAGAGCTGGGTCAGCAGCTGCTCGCCGAGGTGCGGGGAGGGCAGCAGGAACGGGCGGTGGGCGAGCAGGCAGCCGAGGACGAGCGCGATGGCGTCGGGCGACTTCTCGGTGAGGATGCCGACGGGTTCACCGGCCGGCAGCCCGAGCAGGGCGAGCCGTTCGCGTTCGCGGCCGGCGCTCTCGTACAGCTCGCGGTAGCTGGTCTCCTCGCCGCGCCAGACCAGGGCGGGCGCGTCGGGGCGTTCGCGGACCTGGGTGAGGAAGCCGGGGAGCAGTCCGTCGGTGGCGCCCTGGCCGGTCATGGCCGCCGTCCCGCCAGCCGGGCCCAGCCGCTCTTCACGGCGATGCCCGACGGGGTGCGGCAGGTGAAGCGGACGAGGGTGCGGTCGGCGTCCGGGGCCAGTTCGACGCGCAGCGGCACGTCCGGGACCACGGGTGCGGAGAACCGCCCGCTGACGGCGACGACGCGGGTGACGTCGCCGTCCGCGTACCGGTCGGCGATCTCCTCGACGGCCAGGGCGAGCACGCTCATCCCGTGCGCGATGACGCTGGGGAAACCGGCGTCCTTGGCCGCCCGGTCGTCCAGGTGGATCGGGTTGAGGTCGCCGGACGCGTGGGCGTAGCCGCGGATCCAGGCGGGGGTGAGCACGTGCTCGGCGGCGGCCGGCTCGCCGGCTCCGCCGGACGGCGCGGGCGCGGCCGGTGCCGGGATCTGGCCGAAGGGCTCGATGGCGGCGGCGCCCACCAGCAGGGCGCTGGTGAGGAGTTCGGCGCGCGGGGTGCCGTCCTCGCCGGTGAGGCGGGCCCGGACGGCGACGCGGGTGCCCTTCGGTTCGCGGCGGGCGCCGGCCACGTCGAGGCCGACGGTGATCCGCTCGCCGGGCTGCAGGGGCTGCTCGATCTGGATGTCCTGGCCGAGGTGGACGACGGAGACGGGCTCGGGCTCGGCCGCCGCCAGGTCGCGTACGGTCGCGTCGGCGAGGGTGTGCGCGAGGACGAAGGCGTGCACCGGCGAGGTGCCGGGCTCCCCGGCCGAGGGCAGGCCCGCGCGGACGGCGGCCCTGAAGGCGGCCACCTCGTCGGCGGTGAGGGTGCGGATCGCGGTGCGGGGCTGGGCGGTGGTCTCGGCGGTGGTCTGGGCGGTGGTCGTCATACCGGCGCCACCACCATGCTCGCGTTGTGGCCGCCGAAGCCGAAGGAGTTCGACAGCGCGGGCCCCAGGGCGACGGGCCGTGGACTGGTGTGCACCACGTCGATCTCCATTCCTGGCTCCAGGTGTTCGTGGTTGGCGGTGGGCGGCACCTCTTGGGCGCGCATCGCCTGGACGGCGGCGATGATCTCGACGGCGCCGGCCGCTCCGATGAGGTGGCCGATGACGCCCTTGGAGGCGGTGACGGGCGGGCCGTCGGAGCCGAAAACCTTGGTGAGGGCCGTGGCCTCGGCGCGGTCGTTGTGCGGGGTCGAGGTGCCGTGCGCGTTGATGTGGGTGATCTCGTCGGGGGCGAGCCCGGCGGCGGTGAGCGCGCCGGTCATCGCGGAGACCGCCCCGGCCCCGTCGGCCAGCGGCATCGACAGGTGGTACGCGTCCGAGGTGGCCGCGTACCCGGCGATCCGGGCGTAGGTGCGGGCGCCCCGGGCGAGCGCGTCGTCCAGGCGTTCCAGGACGACGAAGCCTGCCCCCTCCCCCATGACGAACCCGTCGCGGTCCCGGTCGAAGGGGCGGGAGGCGTGCGCCGGGTCGTCGTTGCGCCCGGAGACCGCGTTCAGGTTGCCGAAGGCGGCGAGGGTGACCGGGGTGAGGGTGGATTCGCAGCCGCCCGCGATCGCCACGTCGGCCTGGTTCGACCGGAGGAGCGCGGCGGCGTGCCCGATGGCGTCGACGCCGCTGGCGCAGGTGGTGGCGATGGTGGTCGCGGGGCCGGTCCAGCCGAGGCGCATGGCGATCTGGGCGGCCGCCGCGTTCGGCATGGTCAGCAGCGGCATCAGCGGGTTGACCCGGTGCGGGCCCGCCTCGCTGTAGTGCGCGGACTCGCGGTCGCTGGTGGCGCGGCCGCCCACCGCGTTGCCGACGACGATCGCGGTGCGCCCGGGTTCGGGCACCGGGGCACCGGCGTCGCGGTGGGCGGCGAGCGCGGCCGTGGTGCCGTACAGCGCGAAGGGGTCCATGCGCCGGGCGTCCTTGGCGGACACGAGGGCGTCGGGGCCCTGGCTGTCGAGTCCGCTGACCCGGCAGCCGATCCGGACCCGGTGGCGGGAGAGGTCCAGGTGGTCGAGCGGGGCCGCGGTGGAACGGCCGGCACGGAGTGCGGCCCACAGGGCGTCGGGGGTGCACCCCGCCGGGGTGACCACACCGATCCCGGTGATCACCACCGGGGTGCGGTGGGAGGCTGCGGCTGTCATCTTCGGTCTCGTCTCCGTCCGGTGTCCCGAGGGCTGGACCGGCCGGTCAGGCCGGGATGATGCCGCACTCGCGGGCGGACTTGATGAACGCGTCGGCGGCGAAGTCGATGTCCTCGGGCGTGTGCCGCGCGGTCACCGCGATCCGCAGCCTGGCCAGGTCGTTGGGGACGGCCGGGGTGACCACGGGGATGCCGATGACGCCGTTGCGGCGGCAGGCGGTGGCCAGGTCGTACGCCTTCTCGTCGGAGCCGGCGATCAGCGGCAACACCGCGGTCTCGCTGTCCTGCGTACGCAGCCCCTGGGCGTTGACCAGGGCGCGCAGCCGGGCGGACTCGCGCTGGATGTGGGTGACCCGCTCCGGTTCGCGTCGCAGGATGCGCAGGCTCTCCAGGGCGGCACCGGCCTGGGCCGGGGCGAGGGCGGCGGAGAAGAGGAACGGCCGGGCGGCGTAGCGCAGGTGGCCGATGAGTTCGGCGGGGCCGGTGACCCAGCCGCCCATGGACGGGATGCCCTTGGACAGGGTGCCGAGCTTGACGTCGGCCTTCACCCGGTGGTCGAAGTGCTCCTCGATGCCGCGCCCGGTGGCGCCGATGACGCCGAGCGCGTGGGCCTCGTCCACCATGAGCAGCGCGTTGTGCTCGTCGCACACCTTGCGCAGCTCGGGCAGCGGGGCGATGTCGCCGTCCATGGAGTAGACGCTGTCGACGATGACGAGCCGCACCCCGTCGGGCGAGGCGGCGGCCAGGCGCCGGTCGAGGTGGTCGACGTCGTTGTGGCGGAAGCGGGTGACGGTGGCGCCGGAGAGCCGGCAGCCGTCCACGATGGAGGCGTGGTCGTACTTGTCGATGAAGACGGTGTCGCCGGCACCGACGAGGCCGCCGACGGTGCCCACGTTCGCCGCGTAGCCCGAGCTGAAGACCATGGACGCCTCGCGGTCCGCGAAGCTGGCGACCTCCGCCTCCAGCTCCTCGTGCAGCGGGATCGTGCCGGCCAGGGCGCGGACCCCGTGGTTGCCGGTGCCGTACAGGTCGACGGCGGCCTTGGCGGCGGCGACGACGCGTTCGTCGCCGCCCAGACCCAGATAGCTGTAGCCGGACATCATCAGCAGCCGTTGTCCGTCGAGATCGGCGTAGGCGCTGTCCCGCTCGACCGTGTAGGAGACGAAACTGTTGCGGCGCTCCGGCTCGGACTCCAGTGCCGCCACGCGCCTGTTCGTGGCGGCCAGCTTCGGCGCCAGCCGTTCCCAACCTCCGGTTGCGTTCACGTGGGTCTCCTCAGACTGATTCAGTCGGCCGGCGAACGGCCTATTCATGACAGGATTTCTACGCCGCGCTCCGCAACGCCGCCGCAACAAGGAAGCCGGAGCCCTTCTCGAATTACGCTCGAAGCCGCTCGGGGTTCACTAGAAAACCCCTGGTGAATGCATGGAGAAGGGAAGAAACATGGACCCGCGATTCAGCGGAACTTGGGCTTCCACTCATTCCCTCCGGTATGTTCCCGGGCTCAATTGACACGGCCTGAACGCCCCTGCGAAGGTCACGTCGACATCACGGGGAATGGCGAGAACTGAACGGCGCAAAGAGAAAGCAACGGCGCCGTGTTCCCCGCTCGGTTCCTGATCTGCCGCAGGGGGAGTGTCGACGTGTTGATCCGGCTCGTAGGACTTGTCAGCATCGAGCACGAGGCGGAACCGCCCCGGCACCTGTCGAGCGCACAGGCCCAAATCGCCTTCGCCCGGCTGGTCCTGGAGCGCTCCGCGGGCACCAGCCGCGACCAGCTCGCGGACACGCTGTGGCCACAGGGCCTGCCCGACACCTGGGCGTCCGCGCTGCGCAGTGTCGTCAGCCGGGTGCGGTCCTTCGTCACCAGCGCGCACCAGAGGCCCGGCGAGACCCCGCTGGTCGCCCAGAGCGGGCGCTACCTGCTGCATCTGCCGAGCGACGCGCTGACCGATGTGGAGACGGCCGAGGCGTCGGTCTCCGAGGCCCGGCAGGCGTGCCGGGAGGGAGCGCACGCGGTGGCCCTGCAACTGGCCTCCGGCGCGGTCTCCAATCTGCGCGGCGCGTTCCTGCCCGCCCACGAGGGCGAGTGGGTGAACAGCACGCGCGAACGCATCGAGGCGGTGCGTCTGAGCGCCCTGGAGCTGTCCAGCGCCTCCGCCGCCGCCCTCGGCAACAGCCACCACGCCCTGCGGTACGCCGACGAGGCGGTGCGCAGGGCGCCGTTCCGGGAGAGCGCGCACCGCTGCCGGATGACGGCGCACGCCGCCGCCGGCAACCGGGCCGACGCGCTGCGCGTCTACCAGCAGCTGCGCGAGCTCCTGTCGGACGAGCTCGGCATCGAGCCCGCCCCGTCCACCCAGACGCTCTATCTGGGCCTGCTCCGGGAGCCCGACCCGGCCCGTGAGGCGGCCCGCGCGGTGACCCCGTACGGCGGCCCGGCGAGCGTCGACCCGCTCCTGATGAGCGCGTACGAGCCCCTGCTCCCGCCGGCCGCGTAGGCCCGCCCGGGCAGGGAAACGTCCGCGGAATGCTCCTGCGAAATGCGGTTCGCAGGAGCATTCCGCGGACGTTTCGTGCGGAATTTTTTCCGGGGGGCTTTCCTGGGAAAGCCCCCCGGGGGATATCAGGTGATGGTGACGCCGCTGTCGATGCTGATGACCTGGCCGGTCATACAGTCCTGGTCGAGGAAGAGGGCGGAGCTGCGCGCCACCTCTTCGACGGTCACGAAGCGGGGCACCGGCGCCTTCTTCTCCATCGATTCCACCACGTGGTCGGGGAGGGTCTGCGTCATGCCCGTGATCATGAATCCGGGCGAGAGCGCGTTGACCGTGACGCCCCGCCGCCCGCACTCGGCGGCCAGGGTCCGGGTGAAGCCGATCAGGCCGGCCTTGGACGCGGAGTACGCCGTCTGCCCGGCCGTCGCGATCAGACCCGAGGGCGAGACCACGTTGATCACCCGGCCCCACCGCTTGCGCAGCATGTGCGGAACGCACACCCGGGCCGTGTGGAAGGAGCCGATGAGGTTGGTCTGGATCACCGCCGCCCAGTCCTCGGGCTTCTGCATCGCCATGACCTGGTCACGGCGGATCGCGCCGTTGTTGACGAGGACGTCGACCGGGCCCAGCTGCTCGGCGATCTGCGCGTGCATGGCCGTGACGGCCTCGTACGAGCCGACGTCGCCGGTCACCAGGACGGAGTCGTTGGTGAGCTTCTCCTGCACCGCGAGCGCGGCGTCCTTCGCGCTGTTGTAGTGGACGGCCACCTTGCATCCGAGGGCGTCCAGTTCGATCGCCAGCGCCTGGCCGAGCCCGCCGGAGGCGCCCGTCACCAGGGCGACGGGGTGCTCGGGCCGGGTGCCGGCGGGCTTCTGCGTACTCATCGTGTCCCTCCGCGCCATTCGAGGAGCATGGAGCCCCAGGTCATGCCTGCGCCGAAGCCGGCCAACAGGACCAGGTCGCCGTTCTCGATGCGGCCCTCGTCCAGCGCCTCGGCCAGGGCGATCGGGATGGACGCGGACGCCGTGTTCCCGTACTTGTGCAGGTTCGCGACCAGGGCCTCCGGCCGCAGCCCGGTGTGGCTGAGGATCGAGTTGATGATGCGGATGTTGGCCTGGTGCGGGATGACGTGGCGTACGTCGGCCGCCTCGACCTTGGCGGTCTTCAGCGTCTCCCGGACCGTACGGACGGTGTACCGCACGGCGTTCAGATAGATCTCGTTCCCGTTGATCTGCGCGTAGTGCAGACCCTGGCGCACCGTCTCCTCGGTGGTCGGCATACGGCTGCCGCCCGCGAGGACCTTGAGGCTGCCGGTGCAGCTGCCGTCCGCGCCCAGGTTCCAGGCGAGGACGTTGCTGTCGGCCGCGGGGACGAGCACGACGGCTCCCGCGCCGTCCCCGACCAGGATCGACAGATCCCGGTCGGCGGGGTTCGCGGTCAGCGTGTGGGTGTCGGAGCCGATGAGCAGGATCGGCCGCGGGTCGATCGCGATGAGGGCCATCGCGGAGACGAGCCCGTAGACGAAGCCCGCGCACTCGGAGTTGACGTCGTGCGCGCTGCCGGCGATGCCCAGTTCGTGGTGGACGAACGCGGACGTCGCCGGCGAGGGCTGCTCGGGCGTGGCGGTGGCGACGATCAGATGGGCGATGTCGCCGCCGCTCAGGCCCGCCTTGGCGAGGGCGCGCCGGCCGGCCTCGACGGCCAGCGAGGCAGTCGTCTGGCCGGGCCCGACGGCGCGCCGTTCACTGATCCCGCACCGGCTGGTGATCCAGTGCTCGTCCACGCCGAAGCGCTCGGCGAGCTCCGCACTGGTGACCACCTTCTCGGGGACGGATGCGCCCCATCCGGTGATGTCGAAGCCGTTCATGCGCGCCCGCTCAGGCCTGCGCCGGCACGAGCGCCAGGATGCGGTCGTAGACGTGACGCAGCGTCGTGGTGTCGTCCAGGTCGGCGAAGAGCGACTCGTCGGCCGGGATGTCCGGGTAGGTGTTCTGGAACCCGTACAGCCACTCCATGAGGTCCAGCGAGTCCACGTCCGGGATGTGCTGGAGCGGGTGGTCCGGGTCGACCTTCTGGGCGCCGGACACGGCCTCGAGCTGGCTCGCCAGTTCTTCGATGGTGGGCAGAGACATGGGGTGAGGTCCTTCCTCCGCAGGGCTTGGCCTTGTCGAAACGCATGGAACCCGTACGCACGCAACCGGCGCGCAACAGCCCTTGGCCCCGTCGTGTTGCACGTCTCTTGCGATGCGGGGGTTTTCTCGTCTCGCGATGACATCGCAGGCACCACGCCACGAGCATGAGCCGGACGGGAGTTGAGGACGAAGATGACCACGGTCGCAAACCAGTCGGTCCCCGAGGTCGACGCGATCAGGCACCACTACGAGGTGAGCAACGACTTCTACCGCCTCCTGCTGGGCCCGACGATGATGTACTCCGGCGGCTACTGGGAGGAGGGCGAGGGTCTGACCGAGGCCCTCGACGAGGCCCAGGAGCGCAAGCTGGACAAGTTCGTCGAGCTGGCCGGAGCGGCGAACGCCCGCCGTGTCCTGGACGTGGGCTGCGGGTGGGGCACCATGCTCAACCGCGTCACCACGGTGCACGGCGTCGAGCAGGCGGTCGGGCTGACCCTCAGCCGCACGCAGGAGCAGTTCATCGCCGGCCTGGACAACCCGCGGATCACCACCCGGGTGGAATCCTGGGAGGACCACACCACCGACGACCCGTACGACGCGGCGTTCTGCATCAACGCGCTGGAGCACTTCGTCTCCTCGACGCTGCCGCCGCGCGAGCGCACCAAGAAGTACCGGGTGTTCTTCCAGAAGGTCGGCGCCACCCTGAAGCCGGGCGCCCGCTTCGTGCTGCACACCATGACGGCCGAGGCACTGCCCATGAACCGGCAGCTGCTGGACGACCTGAAGTTCCTGCAGCGCTCGGAGTTCGAGAACTGCCACATCCCGCACCTGCACGAGCTGACACAGGCCGCCGAGGGCCTGTTCGACGTCGTCGAGATCGTCAACGAGCGCGAGTCGTTCGCGGTGGCCTGCCGCGCCTGGCTGAAGCTGCTCGCCGAGCGCCGCGACGAGGCCGTCGCCATGGAGGGCGAGGAGGTCGTGGCCCGCTTCGAGCGCTACCTCGACATCTTCGCGTACACGCTCGAGGACAAGTTCTTCAACAACTTCCGCGTCACCATCGCGCGCCGCTAGGAGGCTGACGTGACGAGCACTCTAGAGCCGCCGCGCAGTGACGAGGACAGCCGCCCGGCCGGCGGCGGCGGACCGCAGCGGCATCTGCGCGTCGCCGTCATCGGCAGCGGGTTCTCCGGCCTCGGCATGGCGATCCGGCTGCTGCAGAAGGGCGTGGACGACTTCCTCGTCTTCGAACGCGCCGACGAGGTGGGCGGCACCTGGCGGGACAACTCCTATCCGGGTGCTGCCTGCGACGTGATGTCCCACCTGTATTCGTTCTCGTTCGCGCAGAACCCGGAGTGGAAGTCCACCTTCGGCAAGCGCGACGAGCTGTACGCGTACCTGCGGGACACCGCCGACCGGTTCGGGGTGCGTCCGCACATCCGCTTCGGTCACGAACTGCTCGGGGCCCGCTGGGACGAGACGACCCGGCGCTGGCACATCGAGACCTCGCAGGGCGACTACACCGCGCAGGTCCTGGTGAGCGGCACCGGCTACCTCAGCGAGGCGGCGGTCCCCGACATCCCGGGCCTCGCCGACTTCGAGGGCACCGTCTTCCACTCCTCCCGCTGGCGGCACGACCACGACCTGAGCGGACGCAACGTCGCCGTCATCGGCACCGGCGCCTCCGCCATCCAGTTCGTGCCGAAGATCCAGCCCGAGGTGGGGCGCCTCGACCTCTACCAGCGCACCCCGCCGTGGATCGGCCCGAAGAACGACAAGGCGACGAGCCCGCTCCAGACCAAGCTGCTGCGCGGGGTCCCCGGCTACCAGAACTTCCGGCGCAACTTCAACATGTGGGGCCGGGAGATCCTGGCCTTCGTGATGAAGCGGCCCAAGGTCGCCGGGAAGATGCAGAAGATGGCCAGCGACCACCTGAAGAAGTCGGTCGCCGACGAGAAGCTGCGCGCGAAGCTCACCCCGGACTACGTGATGGCGTGCAAGCGCCTGCTGTTCTCCAACACGTGGTACCCGGCGATCCAGCAGCCCAACGTGGACCTGGTCACCGACGGCATCGCGAAGGTCACCGCCCACTCCATCGTCACCGCCGACGGTGCCGAGCGGGAGATCGACACGATCATCCTGGGCACGGGCTTCAAGGCCACGGACCGCCCGGTCGCCGGGCGGATCACCGGCCGCGGGGGCAGGTCGCTGCGCGAGGTGTGGCAGGAGCACGGCATGGCCGCGCACCGCGGCACCACCGTCGCCGGCTTCCCGAACCTGTTCCTGCTGCTCGGCCCGAACACCACCCTGGGGCACTCCTCGCAGGTCGTGATGATCGAGGCGCAGATCGGCTACGTGCTGGACGCGCTGAAGGTCATGGACCAGAAGGGCCTGGCCTCGGTGGAGGTTCGAAAGACGGTCCAGGACGACTGGAACGAGCGGCTGCAGGCCCGCCTCGATGGCACCGTGTGGAACGCAGGCAACTGCAAGAGCTGGTACCTCGACGCACACGGGCGCAACCCGTCGATCTGGCCGACGTACACCTGGCGCTTCCGCCGCCAGACCAAGCGATTCACCCCCTCCGAGTACCAGCTCGCCACCCTCGCGGGCGCCGGCCTGCCGGCCCTGAACCACACGTAATGGACGGGAGACAGACCGAATGAGAAGCAGCAGCACCCCCATCACGCGGCGCAGCATCCTCGGGGGCATGGCGGCCGCCACGGTCATCGGCTGGAGCACTTCGCACCAGGCGTGGGCACGTGAGTCGGACTCCTTCGCCGCTACGGCGGCGAGCCTGCCGGTGCTCGACGGCACGCTGGAGACCTCGGCGGGTGTCACGTCCTCGTTCAACCACGACTTCGGCCACATGGTGACCGGCGCGTGCTGGGCGGTGCTGCGCCCCGGCTCGGTGCAAGACATCGTCAAGATGGTCAACTACGCCCGGGCCAACGGGCTGAAGATCGCGATGAACGGCCGCGGCGGGCAGAACGGCGACGAGGAGTCGCACTCCTGCTACGGGCAGGCGCAGGTCCCGCAGGGCGGCATCGCAATCGACGCGCGCGGCCTGACGAGGATCGTCCGCATCGGCTCGTCGTCCGCCGTGGTGGAGGCCGGTGTCACCTGGGCCCAGCTCACCGACGCCGCCCTCACCCGGGGCCTGACCCCGCCGGCGCTCACCGACTACCTGCACCTGTCGATAGGCGGCACGCTCAGCGTCGGCGGCATCGGCTCCACGGTGGCGCGTTACGGGCTGCAGATCGACACCGTGAAGTCGATCGACATCGTCACCGGCAACGGCGACCTGGTCACGGCCAGCCCCAGCTGCCACGCCGATCTGTTCAACACGGCGCTCGGCGGCGGCGGCCAGGTCGGCATCATCGTGCGGGCCGAGGTCGCCCTGATCCCGGCACCGCCGAAGATGACCGTCTTCACGCTCTACTACAACGACGTGTCCGCGTTCCTCGCCGACTCCGAGAAGCTGATGGCCGAGAAGCGGTTCGAGGGCCAGGTCGGCGAGATCGCCCGCACCCCGGACAACTCCGGCTGGTGGTACAAGCTGGAGGGCCAGGCGTACTGGAAGGGCGGCACCGCCCCCGACCGCACCGCGCTGCTGACCGGTCTGCACGACGAGCGGGCGTCCGCGACGATCGAGGACCTGTCCTTCCGCGAGGCCGTGTTCCGCACCGACGGCGACGAAGCGTGGCTCAAGGAGAACGACTTCTGGGGCCAGCCCAAGCCGTGGCTGAGCCTGTTCGTCCCGGCCTCGAAGGCGAAGGCGTTCGCGGACCTGCTGACCGCCGAGCTGAACGGCGACGACCTGGGCGCGGGCTTCCTGCTCTACTACCCGTACCCGACGTCGAAGCTGACCCGCCCGCTGACGGTGCAGCCCTCCGAGTCGACGGCCTACCTGTGCGACGTGCTCCGCTTCCCCGCCCCGGGCGCGGACATCGCGCGGATGCTGGACCAGAACCGCCGCCTGTACGACAAGGCGGTCGCGCTGGGTGCCAAGCGGTATCTGGTGGGCGCGATCCCGAACATGACCCAGGCGGACTGGCGGACCCACTTCGGCGCCCGCTGGAAGGTCCTCGTCGCGGCGAAGCAGCGCTACGACGCGGCGGGCATCCTCACCCCCGGTCAGGGCTTCTTCGGCTGATCCAGGACGCCAGGGCCCCGGCCGGCGAGACCCGGACCGCCACCCGGAACACCCCGACAGGAGAATCGGCATGACAGTTTACGACTTGATCGACGAGGCGATCGTGGACGCACCGCCGGAGGCGGTGTGGGAGGCGCTGATCGCCGAGTTCCGCGGCGCCGGCCGCTGGTGGGTGCCGGCCAACACCTTCGCCACCGTGTCCGGTTCGCCGGACGAGGTGGGCGGCGAGGTCGCGGTCACGGTGCACACCAAGGGCGTCGACAAGGGCGGCCCGAAGCTGCGGTTCACCGCGCGCACCCGGGCCGTCGAGCCCCGGCGGCTGCTGTCGGTCGACTACGTGTCCGGGGTGTTCCGGGGCACCAGCGACTTCTACCTCGAACCGCTCGACGGGGGTCGCACCAAGGTCGGCATGCACTTCGTGGGCCGGCCGAACGGCTTCCTGAAGATCCTCTCGAAGGTCGCCGACATCGGCGCGGAGCACTCCAGCGCCACCAGCAAGGCGTTCGTCCGGCTCGGCGAGATCCTCGCGGCCGAAGGCGCTCCGGCCGTACGGACCGGTGAGACGGCGAAGGCCCGGAAGCTGGAGGGCAGTACCCGATGACGACGGTGGCCGCCGCACCGGCGACCGAGACGCTGGTGCGCACCGACGACGGCGCCGCCCTGGCGGTGTCCGTCCTGCCGCCGCTCACGCCCCCGACCGGTGTGACGGTGGTGCTGGTCCACGGCTGGGGCGCGTCGCGCCGGGTGTGGAGCACGGTGGCCGACCGGCTGATCCGCCTCGGGCACCGCGTCGTCTCCTACGACCTGCGGGGCCACGGCGCGTCCACGCGGGGCGCGGAGCCCTTCGGGATCGCCCGGCTCGGGGCGGACCTGGCCGCGGTGCTCGCCCATGTGGAGGCACCGGACGCCGTCGTCGTCGGGCACTCCGGGGGCGGGTTCGCCGCCCTGTCGTACGCCGCGTCGGAGAACCGGAACGCCGGGGCGCTGAGCGGCCTGGTGCTGCTGGCCACCGCGGCGCACGACCAGGACACGCCGGACAGCGAGGTCCGCATGATGGGCAGCGCGCTGTTCCAGCGGGCCGTCTCGCGCCCGGCCCTGGGCCGCAAGCTCCTCGGGCAGAACATGCTCGGCCCGAAGGCGGACCGGCAGCTGAGCGAGGTGAACCGGCAGATGTTCGCCGCGGCCGGGCCCGCGGTGCGCGCGGAGGCGTTCCGTTCCTCGCGGGGCATGGACCTGCGCGAGGCCCTGGTGTCGGTGACCGTGCCGGCGGTGGTCCTCGCGGGCACCCGCGACAAGGTGATCGAGCCGCGGCTCGGCCGGGTCGTCGCGGAGGCGCTGCCCCGGGCGCGCTTCGAGGAGGTGCCGGACGTGGGGCACATGCTGCCCCTGGAGGCGCCGCAGACGGTGGTCGGCGCGGTCAGCGAGCTGACGCGGGACCACGGATAGCGCGGCGCGCTGAGAAGGGCGGCCGGTCCCGGGCGGGGGCCGGCCGCCCTTCTCCGCGTACGGATCAGGCCCGGGCCCGCAGGGTGAGCGCCCGGCCCAGGCAGGCGAGGGCCGCCGTGCAGGCCAGGGTGCGGGCGGCGTTGGCCGGCGTCCAGGCGCCCCGGAAGCGGTCGCGGATCACGGCGATCTCGGGTCCTGACGCCTCCGCGGTCAGCCGGGCGAGCTGCCGGTTGAGGGGGATGTTGACCTTCATCGTGACGGCGACGGCCGCCGAGTAGAGGGCGAGCGCGGCCCAGGTCCAGCGGGCGGCGCGGGTGTGGCCGAGGCGGCGCAGGGAGACGCCGGAGACCCCGGTGGCCAGGAACGCGCCGAAGAAGACGAGCCCGAAGAAACCGTTCTCGATGGCGTCGTTGATGTGGCCCATGGCGCTCGCGAAGGCCGCGTCGTCGGTGCGGTCGAGCCCCGGCATGACGGACACGTCGAACGCGAAGTACAGCCCCGCGCTCAGCCCCATCGCGATGGTGGCCGCGTACAGCGACGCTTCGGTGCGTCCGCCCGGCCGGGCCGGGAGGGAGGTGGTCGGCGCGGTCATGGCTTCTCCTCGGGGCGCAGTACGGGGGCGAGCAGGCGTTCGTAGCGGCGGCGCAGCACCGTCCGGCCGAGCAGCCGTACCGGTGGCGGGATGGTGGCGGTGACGTGGGCGGCGGACGCCGGGTCGGCCCCGTCGAACATCCAGGGCTGGAGGCGGCCGAGCACGCCGGGCGGCGCGGTCCGCAGCAACCGCCGTTCGACGGAGGCGTAGCGCGTGGCGCCGAGTGCGGTGAAGGCGGGGAAGGCGATGCGCTCCTCGGCGGCGAGGTGGTCGCGCAGGACGGCGGCGAAGGTGTCGGCCGCGGGGCGCAGCGCCCCCGGGTCGGCGCCGGGGCGGAGCGCGGCGCCGACGGCGTCCATCGCCGCGTCGAGGCGTTGGTGGTCGCCGTCGATGGCGTCGGCGGCCCGGTCGAAGCCGGGGACGGCGCGCCGGAGTTCGGGCCAGAGGACGGCGTCCTCGCTGTGGTGGTGCCAGTCGATCACCTCGCGCAGGCTGTGCCACCAGGCGACCAGCCCGTCGGTGCGGGCGCCGGTCCCGGAGCGTGCGACGGCCACGAGGCGGGCGGCGTCGCGGCGCATCGCGATGTGCATCAGCGCGAATCCGTGGAAGTGCCCGGGCAGCGACGGGAGGTGTTCGCTCGTCATCGGTTCGGTACCGGTCATGGGTGCCTCCTCACACGAGGCGGGACGGGGACGGGCGGCCGCACACAGCGCGCGGCCGCCCGTCCCATGCGTCCCGGTGTCGGTCAGGCGTTCCAGACGCCGCTGGCGGCGGCGTCCCGGGCGAAGTCGGCGAAGTCCTTCGGCTTGCGGCCGGTGGCCTCCTCGACCCCGTGCACGAGGTGGGCGTTGCGGCCGTCGAGGATCAGCCCGAACAGGTCGGCGAACTCGACGGGGAGCCCGTTCTCCTCCAGCGCCTGGCGGTACTCGTCGACGCTGACGGGGATGTACGTGATGGTGCGGCCGGTGGCCTTGCCCAGTTCCTGGGCGATGTCGCCGAAGCTGAGCAGCCGCGGGCCGGACAGCTCGTACGTCTTGCCGATGTGCTTGTCGTCGGTGAGCGCCGCGACGGCGACGTCCGCGATGTCGTCGGCGTCCACGAACGGCTCCACCGCGTCCCCGGTCGGCAGGACGATCTCGCCGGCCATGACCAGGTCGTGGAAGAAGCTCTCGCTGAAGTTCTGGTTGAACCAGCTGGCGCGGACGACGGTCCAGTCGGCGCCCGACTCCTTCACCTTGTCCTCGCTGATGACCGCGCCCTCCTCGCCGCGCCCGGACAGCAGCACCAGGCGGCGCGCCCCCTTGGCGACGGCGGCCTTCGCGAACGCGCCGACGGTCTCGGCGGCCCCCGGGAAGGCGAGGTCGGGGTAGTAGGTGATGTAGACGGCGCTCACCCCGTCGAGGGCGGCGTCCCAGGTGGCGGGGTCCTCCCAGACGAAGGGAGGCGTGCCGGAGCGCGATCCGATGCGTACGGGCAGCCCTTTGGCGGACAGCCGCTCGGCGACCCGCCGCCCGGTTTTGCCCGTGCCGCCGATCACAAGGGTCGTGTTCGTCATGTTCGTCCCGTCTGTCGTGGTGGTGTGGTGCTCGTCGTTCTCGTCATGAGGGAGTGGTCGCGTGCGGATGGTGGTGGGGGTCCGCACGGTGGCGGCGGTGGCGGCGCTGTCCGGTGGGGGGTGGCTGCGGAAGGACCGTCGGGTACGGCCTTCATCCGCAGCGTAGGCAGCCCCTCGCCGGTCGAGCCACGTCACCGGGCCTCGTCTCTAGCGGTTCTCCAGGGGGTCTCTGGGCGGTCACCTCGTAGGGCTGCGGGGTCAGTAGCGGTAGTGGTCCGGCTTGTACGGGCCCTCGACCTCGACACCGATGTACGCCGCCTGCTCCGGGCGGAGCGTCGTGAGTTTGACGCCGAGGGCGTCGAGGTGGAGGCGGGCGACCTTCTCGTCCAGGTGCTTGGGCAGCACGTAGACGTCGGTCGGGTACTCCTCGGGCTTCGTGAACAGCTCGATCTGGGCCAGGGTCTGGTCCGCGAAGGAGTTCGACATCACGAACGAGGGGTGCCCGGTCGCGTTGCCCAGGTTCAGCAGGCGGCCCTCGGAGAGCACGATCAGGACCTTGCCGTCCGGGAACGTCCAGGTGTGGACCTGGGGCTTGACCTCGTCCTTGACGATGCCCTCGATCGCCGCGAGACCGGCCATGTCGATCTCGTTGTCGAAGTGACCGATGTTCCCGACGATCGCCTGGTGCTTCATCCGGGCCATGTCCGAGGCCATGATGATGTCCTTGTTGCCCGTCGTCGTGACGAAGATGTCCGCCTGCTCCACCACGTCGTCCAACGTGGCGACCTGGTAACCGTCCATCGCCGCCTGCAACGCGCAGATCGGGTCGATCTCCGTGACGATCACCCGGGCCCCCTGACCGCGCAACGACTCCGCGCAGCCCTTGCCCACATCGCCGTAGCCGCAGACCACGGCGGTCTTGCCGCCGATCAGGACATCGGTGGCGCGGTTGATGCCGTCGATCAGGGAGTGGCGGCAGCCGTACTTGTTGTCGAACTTCGACTTCGTCACCGCGTCGTTCACATTGATCGCCGGGAAGAGGAGGGTCCCGTCGCGGTGCATCTCGTACAGGCGGTGGACACCCGTCGTGGTCTCCTCCGTCACCCCGCGGATCTCCGAGGCCAGCTGCGTCCACTTCCGAGGGGACTCACCCAGCGTCCGGTTCAGCAGCGTGAGGATCTGCGCGTACTCCTCACTGTCCGCCGTCGCCGGATCCGGAGCCGCGCCCGCCTTCTCGAACTCCACACCCTTGTGCACCAGGAGCGTGGCGTCACCACCATCGTCCAGAATCATGTTCGGACCACCGGTCGGCGTGTTCGGCCAGGTCAGCGCCTGCTCCGTGCACCACCAGTACTCCTCCAGCGTCTCCCCCTTCCACGCGAACACCGGAACACCCGCCGGGGCCTCGGGAGTGCCATTCGGACCCACCGCGATCGCCGCAGCCGCATGGTCCTGAGTGGAGAAGATGTTGCACGACGCCCAGCGCACCTGCGCACCCAGCGCGACCAGGGTCTCGATCAGCACCGCCGTCTGCACGGTCATGTGCAACGAACCAGTGATACGAGCCCCCGCCAGCGGCTGCGCCGCGGCGTACTCCTTACGGATCGACATCAGACCGGGCATCTCGTGCTCGGCAAGCGTGATCTCCTTCCGCCCGAAAGCGGCAAGGGAGAGATCGGCGACCTTGAAATCGATGGTCTCAACTGGCATGGAGGCTCCTAGTGCTCATGACGTTGCGGTGGATGTCGAGGGTCGCCGTGGACTTGTTCAGCGTGATGTAGTGCAGCCCGGGCGCGCCTTCGGCGAGCAGCCGGTCGGCCATCAGGGTCGCGTGGGCCACGCCGATCTCGTACGCGATGTCCGGCCGGTGCTGCGCGGCTTCCAGGCGGTGGGCCAGGTCCTCGGGGAAGGCGGCGTCGGAGAGTTCCGCGAAGCGGCGGATCTGCCGGACGTCGGTGGCCGGCATGATCTCCGGGATGATCGGGGTGGTGCAGCCGGCCGCCGCCACCCGGTCGCGCAGCCGCAGGTAGTCCTCCACGTCGAAGAACATCTGCGTGATGGCGTAGTCGGCGCCCGCGCGGCACTTGGCGACGAAGTGCCGGATGTCGCTGTCCCAGTCCGGCGAGCGCGGGTGCCGCTCGGGGAAGGCGGCGACGCCGATGGTGAAGTCCCCCAGCGAGCGGACCAGTTCGACCAGCTGGTAGGCGTGGTGGAAGCCGTCCGGATGCGCGGTCCACTCCCCCTTGGGGTCGCCGGGCGGGTCACCCCGCAGCACCAGTACGTCCCGCACCCCGGCGTCCGCGTACTGGCCGATGATGTGCCGCAGCTCGGCGACCGAGTGCCCGACGGCGGTCAGGTGGGCGACGGGCCGCAGGGTCGTCTCGGTGACCAGGCGCTTCGTGACGTCGATGGTCCGGTCCCTGGACGACCCGCCCGCGCCATAGGTCACGGACACGAAGTCGGGGCCCAGCGGCTCCAGGCGGCGGATGGCCCGCCACAGCGTCCGTTCGCCCTGCGCGGTGCGGGGCGGGAAGAACTCGAAGGAGAACGTCGGACGGTCCATCACCGGCCACCCCCGGCCCGGCCCGCGTTGAAGTACGACGCCTCCGGGTGGTGGACGACGATCGCGTCGGTGGACTGCTCCGGGTGGAGCTGGAACTCCTCGGAGAGGTGCACCCCGATCCGCTCCGGCCGCAGCAGGTCCGCGATCTTGGCGCGGTCCTCCAGGTCGGGGCAGGCCGGGTAGCCCAGCGAGTAGCGGCAGCCCTGGTACTCGGTGCGCAGCATGCCGTCCAGCCCTTCGGGTTCGCGGTCGGCGATCCCGAGTCCGGCGCGGACGCGCGCGTGCCAGTACTCGGCCAGCGCCTCCGCCAGTTGCACGGAGAGACCGTGGAGTTCGAGGTAGTCGCGGTACGAGCCGGAGGCGAAGAGCTCCGCGGTGGCCTCGCCGATCTTCGAGCCGACGGTGACGATCTGGAGCCCGACCACGTCCGTCTCGCCGGACTCCTCGGGCCGGAAGAAGTCCGCCAGGCACAGGCGGCGGCCGCGCGACTGGCGGGGGAAGGTGAACCGGGTCCGCTCGTACCCGTTCTCGTCCAGGATGATCAGGTCGTCGCCCTTGGACACGCAGGGGAAGTAGCCGTGCACGACGGCCGCTTCGAGCAGGTTCTCCGTACGCAGCCGGTCCAGCCACATCCGCAGCCTCGGCCGGCCCTCCGCCTCGATCGTGTCGCCCTTGAGGCCCCACTGCCCCTTGAACAGGGCGGCCTCGTCCAGCCAGGAGGTGTACTCCCTGTGCGGGATGCCCTTGACGACCCGGCTGCCCCAGAACGGCGGGACGGGGACGGGGTTGTCGACGGCGACGTCCGACCTGCCGACGTCCGCGGGCTCCGCAAGCCCCGGCTGCTCCCTCAGCGGTACGCGGCGCTGCTTGAGCGGGGGCAGCGTGGCGCCGGGGACGCCGCGCTTGACGGCGATCAGCGCGTCCATCAGGCGCAGGCCCTCGAAGGCGTCGCGCGCGTAGCGCACCTCGCCCTC
>NZ_JBFAUP010000029.1:0-64704 GCF_040679335.1 Streptomyces sp. NPDC052299
CGGCTGGCTGCACACCTACAATCACCACCGCGGACACACCGCGCTCGCAGGCAAGCCACCCGCCAGCCGCGTCCCCAACCTCACAGGGCAATACAGCTAGGGCGCGACGACCTCTGCGCTACAGCCTTGCCATCGCTGATCCTAACCATGAAGACGATCAATTCGCACACCTGCGCCAACAGCTGAGGGGGCATCGGTGGCGGGACGGCCCGCGTATCTCAAGTGGTCTGTACCTATTGACGGCTTGGTCCAGACCAATTACCTTCCCGTGTGCTCCATGGCACGACATCCGCACCTCCCCGAGGACCGCCTCACCGGTCCCTGCCGTAAGGGAGAACCATGTTCGAGCACATGCCACTCAGAAGGAGAACGGCGACCGCACTGCTCGCCGTGCTCGGCCTCCTCCTCGCGCTCCTGTCCCTGCAGGCCGTCCCCGCGCACGCGGCCGGCAAGCTCACGGCGACCTTCACCTCCGCCGACAACGGCCCCTGGTGGAAGGGCACCTACGTCCTGCACAACGACACGGACACCGCCGTCACCGGCTGGAGCCTGGAGTTCGACCTGCCCGCCGGGGTCGCGATCCAGTCCTCGTACAACGGGACCACGACGACCCAGGGCAGCCACGTCACCGCCGTCAACGCGCACTACAACGGCACGATCGCCGCGCACAGCAGCACCGAGCCGTACAGCTTCTGGTTCGTCGCCACCGGTCCGATCACCGCGCCGACCGGGTGCAGGATCAACGGCGACAAGTGCGACGGCTCCGCCGACGTGCCCCCGGGCGCGCCCGGCGGGCTGAAGCAGACCGACGTCACCGCCCGTACCGCGATGCTGTCCTGGACGGCCGCCACCGCGGGCGACTTCCCCGTGGCCTCGTACGACATCCTCGCGGGCGGCAAGGTCGTCGGCTCCGCCACCGCGGCCACCTCCGCCACGGTCACCGGCCTGACCCCGGCCACCGCCTACGCGTTCACCGTCCGCGCCAAGGACACCCGGGGCAACGTCTCCGCCGAGAGCGCCCCGCTGACCGTCACGACCGTCGACCCGGCCACCGACACCTCGGCCCCGACGGCCCCCGGAGCCCTGCGTGCCACCGGCACCGACTCCTCGTCCGTGACGCTCGCCTGGGCCGCGTCGACGGACAACCAGCGCGTCGCCGCGTACGACATCTACCGGGGCTCCGCCCTGGCCACCACGGTCTCCGGCACCACGACCACCGCGACCGTCGGGGGCCTGTCGCCCTCCACCTCGTACACCTTCACCGTGAAGGCCCGCGACGCCGCCGACAACGCATCGCCGGCGAGCAACGCCCTCACGGTGAAGACCGACGACATCGTCGGGGCGGGGAACTACGCGAAGGTCGGCTACTTCGTCCAGTGGGGCATCTACGGCCGCCAGTACTTCGTCAAGAACCTGGAGACCTCCGGAGCCGCCGACAAGCTCGACATCGTCAACTACGCCTTCGCCAACATCGACCCCAACAACCTCACCTGCCTCAACGGCGTCACCAAGGGCACCACCGCCGACCCCCAGGACCCCGAGCAGGGCACCGGCGCGGGTGACGCGGACGCCGACTACGCCCGTCCGTTCAGCGCCGCCCAGTCCGTGGACGGGGTCGCGGACGACGGCTGGGCCAAGCTGCGCGGCAACTTCAACCAGCTGAAGAAGCTGAAGAAGCTCCACCCGGACCTGAAGATCGTGGTCTCGCTCGGCGGCTGGACGTACTCCAAGTACTTCTCCGACGTGGCCGCCACCGACGCGGCCCGCAAGAAGTTCGTCTCCTCCTGCATCGACATGTACATCAAGGGCAACCTGCCCGAGTACAACGGCGCGGGCGGCCCGGGCAGTGCGGCCGGCATCTTCGACGGCTTCGACATCGACTGGGAGTGGCCGGGCACCGGCACCGGGCACCCCGGCAACCACTACTCGCCCGACGACAAGGACAACCTGACCCTGCTGCTGGCCGAGTTCCGCAAGCAGCTCGACGCGCTGGGCGGCGGCCACCGCCTGCTCACCGCCTTCACCCCCGCCGACCCGCAGAAGATCGACGAGGGCTGGGACCTGTCGAAGGTCTTCGACTCGCTCGACGTCGCCAACGTCCAGGGCTACGACTTCCACGGCTCCGGCAGCGACAACTCCTGGGAGCCGAACCGCACCGGCCACCAGGCCAACCTCTACAACGACACGCAGGACCCGTACGACTTCCACTTCAGCGCCGACACCGCCATCAAGGCGTACACCGACGCGGGTGTCGAACCCCGCAAGCTGACCCTCGGCATCCCGTTCTACGGCCGGGGCTGGCAGGGCGTCACCGACGGCGGCGTCGCGGGCGAGTGGCAACCGGCGGGCGGGGCCGCGCCGGGACAGTTCGCCGAGGAGGCCGGCACCCGGGGCTACTCGAACCTCATCGGCGCCTATCCGACGATGACGGTCCATCACGACGAGCAGTCCATCTCGACGTACGGCTACACCGGCAGCCAGTGGTGGTCCTTCGACGACACCTGGTCCATCGGCAAGAAGACGGACTACGTGAAGGACAAGGGGCTGCTCGGCGTCATGGTCTGGGAAATGTCGGGCGACACCACCCAGGGCACGCTGATGGGTGCCCTGGACAACGGGCTGAAGTAGCTCGCTATCGGTTCATTTCCCTCAAATCGAGACTTACCGCCCATAGCGGTAGGCTGGTCGCGGCGGTGCCCCCGTGGCACCGCCGTGCCTCACCACCGGGCTCCGTTACGGGTCCGGCCCCAGCCGTTCGATGCGCGGGAGGAACCATGACCAGCCCCGAGCAGGACCCGAACCAGCAGGAAGGCCCCGCGGACGGTGGCGCGGCGGGCACGCCGGGCGTCCACGACGGTGGCGCCGACGGCGGGGCCGAGGGCCCTGCGGACGGTGGCGCGGCCGGTACGCCGGGCGTCCATGACGGCGGCGCGGACGGCGGGGCCGACGGCGGCGCCGACGGTGGTGCGGAAGGTCCGGCCGACGGCGGCGCGGCGGGCACGCCGGGCGTCCACGACGGCGGCGCCGACGGTGGCGCCGAAGGGCCGGCCGACGGCGGCGCCGCAGGCACCCCCGGTGTCCAGGACGGCGGGGCCGACGGCGGCGCGGGCCGTTCTTGAGCACATCCCCGACCGGCACCCAGGACCCCCGGACC
This sequence comes from Streptomyces sp. NPDC052299, assembly GCF_040679335.1. Taxonomy (NCBI): domain Bacteria; kingdom Bacillati; phylum Actinomycetota; class Actinomycetes; order Kitasatosporales; family Streptomycetaceae; genus Streptomyces; species Streptomyces sp. NPDC052299. Next base: position 3,155 of record NZ_JBFAUP010000029.1, read on the forward strand.
GCGAGCGCGGCCCCTGGGGTCCTGGAATCGCGCCTGACGCCCGGCACGGACCGGACCGCGTTCGCCCGGGACTTCTGGGGGCGGGAGGCGCTGCTCACCCGGCGGGCCGGTGACTTCTCCGACCTCTTCCCGGCCGCCGCCGTGGACGAACTCGTCTCGCGGCGCGGACTGCGGACGCCGTTCCTCCGCGTCGCCAAGAACGGCGCCACGCTGCCCGACGCCTCGTTCACCTCGCCCGCCGGGGTGGGCGCCACCATCGGTGACCAGGCCGACGACACCGCGCTGTGGCGGGAGTTCGCCGACGGCGCCACGCTCGTCCTGCAGGCGCTCCACCGCACCTGGGCCCCCGTCGGCGACCTCACCGCCGCGCTCGCCGCCGAACTCGGCCACCCGGTGCAGGCCAACGCCTATGTCACCCCGCCGCAGAACCGCGGCTTCGACGCCCACTACGACGTGCACGACGTCTTCGTGCTCCAGACCGAGGGCACCAAGCGCTGGATCGTCCACCGCCCCGTGCACCCCGACCCGCTGCGCGACCAGCCCTGGACCGAGCACCGCGGTGCCGTCGCCGAGGCCGCCGCGGGCGAACCGCATCTCGACACCGTGCTCGGGCCGGGCGACGTCCTCTACCTGCCGCGCGGCTGGCTGCACGCCGCTGAGGCGCAGGGCGAGGTCTCCGTCCACCTGACGCTCGGCGTCCACACCTGGACCCGGTACGCGCTCGCCGAACAGCTGGTGCGCGCCGCGCTCGCGGAGCTGCGCGACGACGCATGGATGCGCGGCTCCCTGCCGCTGGGCCCGGCAGACCCGGACGAGGAGGCCGCCCCGGTACGCGAACGGCTCGCCGCGGCCCTGGCCGCCGCCGACCCCGCCCCGCACGTCCACCGCGCCCGGCGCGCCCAGGCCCGCCCCGCACCGCTCGGCCCGCTCGCCCAGCTCGCCGCCCTCAAGGGACTGGCCCCCGGCACCCCGGTCCGCCTCCGGGGCGCGCTGGACGCCCGGCTGGAGGGCCACCGCCTGGTCACCCGCGTGGGATGGCTGGACTTCCCGGACGCGGACCTGCCCGCCCTGGCCCGCCTGCTCGCCGGTGAGGTGCGCACCGCCGCCGACCTCGGCCTCGCCTGCGCGGGGAGGCTGCTGCGCGCCGGTGTCCTCGTCCCGGCCGCTCAGTGAGCGCGGCAAGCCTCCGGTGACAGCGGAGCGCTTCTTCTGCGCCGACGCCGCCCGGGCCCGCGGCGACGCGCTCGCGGGCACCGCCCCGTACGGCCTGGTCTGGGTCCTCGTGGAATACCACGCGCCCTGGCCGGCCAACGGCTACGACGGCCTCGCGCTCGACCCCGTGCCGAAGTCCCTGCTCTACGAGGCGGCCCGGGCCGTGCGCGCCCGCATCCTCCTGATCCGCCGGCACGGCCGCCGCCCCCGCGATGCGGGTCCCCGGCGCTGGGCCGTGCTGCGCCACGACGGCACCGGCGGCCACCGTCAGCAGTGGGGGACCTGGGAGCGCGACGAGGACCTGGCGCTCGCCGCCGCCGCGCTCGGCGCGCCCGGGGAGCCCGGGCACCCGCCGGTCGTCCTCGTCTGCGCCCACGGCCGGCACGACACCTGCTGCGCCCTGCGCGGACGCCCGGCCGCCCGCGCGCTGGCCGAGCGGTGGCCGGACCCGGTGTGGGAGTGCACCCACGTGGGCGGTGACCGGTTCGCCGCCAACGTCCTCGTCGCGCCCGACGGCGTCTACTACGGGGGCCTGGACGCCGGCTCGGCCGTGACCGTGGTCGGACAGCACCTCGCGGGCCGCGTCCACGCCACCCACCTGCGCGGGTACACCGACCTCTTCCCGGCCCAGCAGGCGGCCGTCGCCGCGGTGCTCGCCCGCTTCGGCCCGGCGGGCCGCCACGACTACACGGTCACCGGGACCTCCCGGGCCGGACCCCACTGGCTGATCCGCGTCACCGGCCCACCGCCCCGCGCGACCGCGTACGACGTGGAGGTCACCGTGCACCGCGCCCCACCGCACCAGCTGACCTGCAACGGCCCGGCGACGAGCGCGGCCATGGTGCACGAGGTGACCGCGATCCGCGTCCACTGAACGCGAAGGCCCCGCGCCCCGGAGGCGTACACCGGGGCGCGGGGCTCACGCGAAGGTGCGGCGTCAGCGCAGCCGCTCGTACGCCGGGAGGGTCAGGAAGTCCGCGTAGTCCTGGTCCAGGGAGACCTGGAGGAGGAGGTCGTGGGCCTCCTGCCACTGGCCGGCGGCGAAGGCGTCGTCGCCGATCTCCGCGCGGATCGCGGCCAGTTCCTCGGCGGCGACCTCGCGGGCCAGGTCCGCCGTGGCGTGCCGGCCGTTCTCGAAGACCACGTCCGCGTTGATCCACTGCCAGATCTGCGAGCGCGAGATCTCGGCGGTGGCCGCGTCCTCCATCAGGTTGAAGATGGCGACCGCGCCCATGCCGCGCAGCCACGCCTCGATGTAGCGGATGCCGACGGCGACGGCGTTGCGCAGGCCCTCGTACGTGGGCTTGGCGTGCAGGGTGTCGATGGCGATCAGGTCGCCGGCCGCCACGGAGACGTCCTCGCGCAGGCGCTCCTTCTGGTTCGGCTTCTCGCCGAGGACCGCGTCGAAGGAGGCCATGGCGATCGGGACGAGGTCCGGGTGGGCGACCCAGGAGCCGTCGAAACCGTCGTTCGCCTCGCGGTCCTTGTCGGCCTTGACCTTCTCGAAGGCGACCTTGTTGACCTCGGCGTCGCGGCGGGACGGGATGAAGGCCGCCATGCCGCCGATCGCGTGCGCGCCGCGCTTGTGGCAGGTGCGGACGAGGAGTTCGGTGTACGCCCGCATGAACGGGGCGGTCATCGTCACCGCGTTCCGGTCCGGCAGGACGAACTTGGCGCCGCCGTCACGGAAGTTCTTCACGATGGAGAAGAGGTAGTCCCAGCGGCCCGCGTTCAGCCCGGAGGCGTGGTCGCGCAGCTCGTACAGGATCTCCTCCATCTCGTACGCGGCGGTGATGGTCTCGATCAGGACCGTGGCGCGGACGGTGCCCTGCGGGATGCCCAGCTCGTCCTGCGCGAAGACGAAGATGTCGTTCCAGAGGCGGGCCTCCAGGTGCGACTCCGTCTTCGGCAGGTAGAAGTACGGGCCCTTGCCGAGGTCGATGAGGCGCTGGGCGTTGTGGAAGAAGTACAGGCCGAAGTCGACCAGCGCGCCGGGCACGGGCGTGCCGTCGAGCTGGAGGTGACGCTCGTCCAGGTGCCAGCCGCGCGGGCGGGTGACGACCGTCGCCAGCTCGTCGGCCGGCTTCAGCGCGTAGGACTTGCCGGACTTCGGGTCGGTGAAGTCGATGGAGCGGTTGTACGCGTCCATCAGGTTGAGCTGGCCGAGGACGACGTTCTCCCAGGTGGGCGCCGAGGCGTCCTCGAAGTCGGCGAGCCAGACCCGCGCGCCCGAGTTCAGGGCGTTGATGGTCATCTTGCGGTCGGTCGGACCGGTGATCTCCACGCGGCGGTCGTTCAGCGCGGCCGGGGCCGGGGCGACCTTCCAGGAGTCGTCCGCACGGATCGCCGCGGTCTCCGGCAGGAAGTCCAGCGTGGAGGTGCGGGCGATCTCGGCACGGCGCTCACCGCGGCGGGCGAGCAGTTCGTCGCGCCGGGGCGTGAACCGGCGGTGCAGCTCGGCCACGAACGCGAGGGCCGCGGGGGTGAGGACCTCGTCCTGCCGGGGCAGGGGCTCGGCATCGACGATGGCCAGCGAGGACGGCGCTGGTGCGGACATGAGCTGTCACTCCTTCAGCGGGCGGTGCGGACGGCGTCACGGCCGCCGGGCCGCCCGATTCGGCACGGCGTGCCAGGGCTCCGGGATACGGCTGTGGCCGCCGTCTGAGGTGCAGAGGGCTTCTGAAAAGTGGATAGTAGTTTCCTCATGGTGGAAGTTCAATGGTTTGTTGATGTCGAGATTCTTCGGGTCGACAGAACGGCCCGCGTGTCGGCGCAGCGTGCCAGGGCGTTCACTCCAGGTGCGAAAGGTCCGCCGGAGTGTCGATGTCGTACGCCTGTGCCACGTCGCCGCACTCCACCAGCGTCAGCGCCGCCCGGTGCGCCCGCAGGTAGGCCCGCGCCCCCTGGTCGCCCACCGCCCCCGCCGCGACGTCCGTCCACCGGTCCGCCCCGAACAGCACCGGATGCCCGCGTTCCCCCGCGTACGAGGCCGCCGCCAGGCTCGTCCGGTCCCGGAACGCCGCACCCACCCGGGCCACCGCCTCTGCCCCGATCCCCGGCTGGTCGACCAGCAGGACGAGCGCCGCGTCCGCGCCCGTCCCCGCGAGCGCGTCCAGCCCCGTCCGCAGCGACGAGCCCATGCCCTCGGTCCACTCCGGGTTGACGCTCACGCCGCAGCCGGCCAGATCCGCCCGGGCGGCGACCTCGTCGGCCGAGGCACCGAGCACCACATGGACCGTGCCGCAGCCGCCCGCGCGCAGCGTGCGCACCGCGTGCTCGACGAGCAGGCCGCCGCGGTGTTCCAGCAGGGCTTTCGGGCGTCCGCCGAGCCGGCGGCCCCCGCCCGCGGCGAGCAGCAGTCCGGCGATTCGTGCGTGTGTCATGCCGCCTGGATACCCCACGGCGGCCGCTCGCGCCCACCGCCTCGTACCTCTGCGGCGCGTGTTACGTACGCGGAGTGGCGCCCGGCACCTTTTATGGCGTTAACTTGCCCGCATCCCCGGACACTTGACCACGGTCCCGGGACCGGTCGGAACGACACTGGCACAAGGACGTGCGAGGGGGAGCTTTGTTGAAGAGCGTCGGGCAGGAGCGGGTGACCAGCAGCGGTGAGGACCCCAGGGTGGCGGAGCTGCGTACCGCGGTCTCCCGGCTCCGGCGGGCCCTGGCCGGACACCCCGGGCGGTTCCCGGACCGGGCCATCGCCGAGGACGAGCTCGCCGCGCTGGACGCGATGGCGCTCAGCGGGGCACCCGAGATCCCCCGGCTGCGCCGCTCGCTGCTGCTGATCGCCGGGGCGATCGGCTCGGTCAGCGCACTGGCCGCGGCCCTGCGCGACGTCCGGGTCGCCGTCGACCTCTTCGGCGAGCCGCCGCAGCGCTGAACGGGCGGGCGGCCGGGGGCTCCGGCGGTCTCAGCGGCGGATGAGCCTGCGGGCGGTCGCCGCCGCCACGGCCGCCGTGCGCGAGTCGACGCCGAGCTTCGCGTAGATGTGCACCAGATGGGACTTCACGGTCGCCTGGCTGAGGAAGAGCCGCTTGCTGATCTCCGCGTTCGACAGGCCCTCGCCGACCAGTTGCAGCACCTCCAGCTCGCGCTTGGTGAGCGCCTGGGCGGGGGTGCGCATGCGGTCCATCAGCCGGTGCGCCACGGCCGGGGCGAGCGCCGAGCGCCCGGCCGCCGCCGTACGGACCGCGGCCGCCAGCTCCTCGGGCGGCGCGTCCTTCAGCAGATAGCCCGCCGCCCCCGCCTCGACCGCCGCCAGGATGTCCGCGTCGCTGTCGTAGGTCGTCAGGATCAGCACCCGGGGCGCGTCCGGTGCCGCGGTGATCGCGGCGGTGGCCTGCGAGCCGTGCATCCCGGCGCCGAACTGGAGGTCCATCAGCACGACGTCCACCCCGCCGGCCGCCGCCCGGGCGACCGCCTCCTCCGCGGTGGCGGCCTCCGCGACGACCCGGAAGTCCGGCTCGGTGTCCAGGACGGCCCGCAGCCCCGCCCGTACCACCGGATGGTCGTCGGCGAGCAGCAGCCGGACCGGCCCGCTCATGCCGCCTCCCGCCCGGCCCGGCCCACCGGCAGCGGGAGCGTCAGCGCGACGGCGGTGCCCTGGCCGGGTGCCGACTCGACGCTCAGGGTGCCGCCGAGCGACCGGGCCCGGGAGCGCATCGCGGGCAGCCCGAAGCCGCCGGACTCCGTGGCACCGGCCGTCGCGACGTCCTGCGCGAAGCCGCGCCCGTCGTCCACCACGTCCAGCGACACCGACGTGTCCATGAAGCTCAGCGTGATCTCCGCCCGCCCCGCCCCGGCGTGCCGCACGGTGTTGGACAGCGCCGACTGCGCGGTCCGCAGCAACGCCACCTCGTACGGCGTGGGCAGCTCGACCGGTGTGCCGCTGACCGCGAACCGCACGGCGAGCGCGGGCGTCGTGGAGCGGGCCGACAGCCGTTCCAGTGCGGCCGTCAGGGAGCCGTTCGCCAGGTCGGGCGGGGTCAGCGCGCGGACGAAGCGGCGCGCCTCGGCTAGGTTGTCCTGCGCCGCCTCGCGCGCCCGGTGCACATGGGCGGCAGCCGGGGCGTCCCCGGGCAGCGCCCGTTCGGCTGCGCGCAGCAGCAGCTGGATGGAGGACAGGCCCTGCGCGAGGGTGTCGTGGATCTCCCGGGCCAGCCGCTCGCGTTCGGCCAGCGTGCCGGCGGTGCGCTCCGCCTCGGCCAGCTCCGCACGGGTCGCGACCAGCTCCTCGATCAGCTCGCGGCGCCGCTCGCTCTCCCGGAACAGCGCCTCGTAACCGAGGACCGTGGCGACGGCGACGGCCGCGCCGAGCAGCGGACCGATGAACGTGCCGGGCGTGACCGCCTGCCCGTGCAGCAGGAAGCTCGCGATGGCGGCGGCCGCCGTCACCGCCACGGCGGGCAGGCCCCAGCGCGTCGGCAGCAGGTGCAGCTGGAGGAAGTAGAGCGGGAAGGCCACCCACAACGCGTCCGGTGACAGCACCAGCAGCGCCGCCCACAACACCCCGAGCACCGCCAGCCACCCCGCGCCCGCCCGGGTCCCCGGCTGCACGAACCTGGCCGCCGCGCCCGCCACGTACACCGCCGCCAGCGCACCGGCGACCGCCGTCACCGCGCCGGGGCGCGGGCCGTCGTCGGCGAACGCCTTGACCACGGCGAGCGCCAGCAGGCCGAGCATCAGTGCGTGCAGACACAGCCGCAGCGCGGCGGCGACCGGGGGATGGACACGCGTTTCCATGATGCTCCAGCCTAGGCGCGGGCCGTCCCGGGCCGGTCAATCGAAAGGTTGATGTCGTCACCAGCCCGGGGGCGATGTTTCCGGAGCGGGGGGAAACGACGCTGGAGCCATGTTCGTCGCATGGAGAGACCTACGGTTCGCCAAGGGCCGGTTCGCCCTCATGGGCACGGTGATCGTGCTGATCACGCTGCTCGTGGGCCTGCTGTCCGGTCTGACCGCCGGGCTGGCCCGGGAGAACACCTCGGCCGTCACCGGGCTGAACGCCGACCACCTGGCCTTCGCCGCCCCGCCGGACGGCCGGTCGGTGTCCTTCACCGATTCGGCCGTCGGCGAGGCCGCCGTGCGCGCCTGGGCCGGGCGGCCCGGCGTGGAGTCCGCGCACCCGCTCGGCATCCGCACCCTGAACGCCACCGCCGGTACGGGGGAGCGCACCGCCGCCGTCTCCGCGTTCGGCGTGGAGCCCGGCAGCGGCCTGGCGCCCGCCCGGGTCGGCCCCGGTGAGGTGGTGCTCTCGCGCGGGGGCGCCGACGAGCTGGGCGTGCGCCCCGGCGACCGGCTGACCCTGGGCGGCCGGGAGGCCACCGTGTCCGCCGTCGCAGGCGACGCCTCGTACAGCCACACCCCGGTCGTGTGGACCGACCTCGCCGACTGGCGGCGGTCCGGGAGCGGGGACGGGCGCGCCACCGTGATCGCCCTGACCACCACCGGCGCCGCCGATCTGGCCGCGGGCGACAGGGCGGCCGGCACCCGCACGCTCTCGCTGGACGACTCGCTGAGCGCGATCGGCTCCTACCAGGCCGAGAACGGCTCCCTTCACTTGATGCGCGGCTTCCTCTTCGCGATCTCCGCCCTGGTCATCGGCGCCTTCTTCACCGTCTGGACGATCCAGCGCAGCGGTGACGTCGCCGTGCTCAAGGCGCTGGGTGCCTCGACGCCGTATCTGCTCCGGGATGCGCTCGGGCAGGCCGTCGTGATGCTCGCCGTCGGTACGGGTCTGGGCACCGCCCTCGCCTCCGGCATCGGCGCCCTCGTCTCCGGCGGCTCCGTGCCGTTCGTTCTGGACGCGGCGACGGTCCTCGTCCCGGCCGCCGTGATGATCGCCCTCGGCGCGGCCGGGGCCGCCCTGTCCATCCGGCGGATCACAGCCGTCGACCCGCTCACCGCGCTCGGGAGTGCCCGATGACCCTCACGCTCACCGATGTCACCCTCACCTATCCGGACGGCGACGGGCGGCTCACCGCGCTGGACCGCGTCGCGCTCGACGTGCCCGCCGGCACCCTCACCGCCGTCGTCGGCCCGTCCGGCTCCGGCAAGTCCAGCCTGCTCGCCGTGGCGGCGACCCTGGTCGCCCCGGACGCCGGCGCGGTCGTCGTCGCCGGTACGGACACCACGGGGCTGGGGCGCGCGGAGAAGGCGGCGCTGCGGCGGGAGCGCATCGGCATCGTCTTCCAGCAGCCCAACCTCCTCCCGTCCCTGACCGCGGTCGAACAGCTCCAGGTCATGACCCATCTGTCGGGCGGCCGGGCCGGGGCGGCCAGGGCCCGGGCGCTCGACCTGCTCGACGCCGTCGGTCTCGCCGGGCAGGCCGGCCGCAGGCCCCACCAGCTCTCCGGCGGGCAGCGCCAGCGGATCAACATCGCCCGGGCCCTGATGAACGACCCGGCCCTGCTGCTCGTGGACGAGCCGACCAGCGCCCTGGACCACGAGCGCGGCGCGGCCGTCCTGGACCTGCTGGTGACGCTGACCCGGCAGCGGTCCACGGCGACGGTCCTGGTCACGCACGACCGCGCCCACCTGGACCGGGTGGACCGGACGGTCACGATGCTGGACGGCCGCCTGACGGCCCCGGCGCTCACCTGAAACGCGGGCGGGCCCGGACCCCTCCCGGGTCCGGCCCGCCTCGCTGCCGTTCAGCCCGCCGCGCCGCTGCTCGCCAGCGCGTCCGACAGCTCCTTGGCCGCCTGCTGGAGGATCGGCACGATCCGCTCGGTGGCCGCCTCGGTGACCCGGCCCGCCGGGCCGGAGATCGAGATCGCGGCGGAGGTGGGGGAGTTGGGCACCGAGACCGCCAGGCACCGGACCCCTATCTCCTGCTCGTTGTCGTCCACCGCGTAACCCACCCGGCGGACCTGGTCCAGCGCCTCCAGGAAGCCGTCCGGGGTGGTGATCGTCTTCTCGGTGGCGGCGGGCATCCCGGTGCGGGCGAGCAAGGCGCGCACCTCGTCCGGCGGGGTGTGCGCGAGCAGCGCCTTGCCGACGCCGGTCGAGTGCGGCAGGACCCGGCGGCCCACCTCGGTGAACATGCGCATCGAGTGCTTGGACGGCACCTGTGCCACGTACACGATCTCGTCGCCGTCGAGCAGCGCCATGTTGGCCGTCTCGCCCGTCTCCTCGACCAGCCGGGCCAGATAGGGGCGGGCCCAGGTGCCGAGCAGCCGTGCGGCGGACTCGCCGAGGCGGATCAGCCGGGGGCCGAGCGCGTAACGCCGGTTGGGCTGCTGGCGTACGTAACCGCACAGGACCAGCGTGCGCATCAGGCGGTGGATCGTCGGCAGCGGGAGTCCGCTGCTCGCGGAGAGCTCGCTCAGGCCGACCTCGCCTCCCGCGTCGGCCATCCGCTCCAGCAGGTCGAAGGCGCGCTCAAGGGACTGCACACCACCGCTGGAACCGGCGGGCTTGGAGTCGGAAGTGCTGGCGTGGGACGGCGGCACGTCAACGGTCCTTTCGAAGCGGAGGAGCAAGGCAGCAGCCTACCGGGCCCTTTCCGGTGGCCCCACTGCCGAGGAGGGTCGTCGTGGCCGGTCAGCGCCCGTTTGTCCGGGTGTCCGCAGGCCGCGCGGCACCCCGGCCGCGCGGCACCTGGCCCATTCTACGTTCCGCACTCCGAAATTCACCTTTTACTTTGTGGAAACCTCCAGCGCGGCTCCCGGGGCGGGCGGGGAGCAAGGATGGGGTCTTGACGGGTCGCACTCCCGAGTGAAGACTCCTTCAACAGTTCGTTGAAAGTGCGAAGTGAGGAGCGCCGGTGTCCGGTCAGGACGTGAAGCTGCTACTGCGCTCGACGCGCGTCGTCACCCCCGAGGGGACCCGGCCCGCGTCGGTCGCCGTCACCGGCGGGACCATCGACGCCGTTCTGCCGTACGAGACCGAGGCCCCGGCCGGTGCCCGCGTCGAGGACTTCGGGGACGACGTCCTGCTGCCCGGCCTCGTGGACACGCACGTCCATGTGAACGACCCCGGCCGCACCGAGTGGGAGGGCTTCTGGACCGCCACCCGCGCGGCGGCGGCCGGTGGCATCACCACGCTGCTCGACATGCCCCTCAACTCCCTGCCGCCCACCACCACGGTCGGGAACCTGCGGGTCAAGCAGGGCGTCGCCGAGCCCAAGGTGCACGTGGACACCGGCTTCTGGGGCGGTGCGGTCCCCACCAACGTCAAGGACCTGCGTCCGCTGCACGAGGCCGGGGTCTTCGGCTTCAAGTGCTTCCTGTCGCCGTCCGGCGTCGAGGAGTTCCCCGAGCTGGACCAGGAGCAGCTGGCCCGGTCCATGGCCGAGATCGCCGGTTTCGGCGGGCTGCTCATCGTGCACGCCGAGGACCCCCACCACCTGGCCTCCGCGCCGCAGCAGGGCGGACCGGCCTACGCGGACTTCCTGGCGTCCCGGCCGCGCGACGCCGAGAACACCGCCATCGAGGGCCTGATCGCCCACGCCCGCCGGCTGGACGCCCGCGTCCACGTCCTGCACCTGTCCTCCAGCGACGCGCTGCCGCTGATCGCCGCCGCCCGCCGCGAGGGCGTCCGGCTCACCGTCGAGACCTGCCCGCACTTCCTCACCCTCACCGCCGAGGAGGTCCCCGACGGGGCCACCGAGTTCAAGTGCTGCCCGCCCATCCGGGAGGCCGCCAACCAGGACGCGCTGTGGCAGGGGCTCGCCGACGGCACCATCGACTGCATCGTCTCCGACCACTCGCCCTGCACCACCGACCTCAAGACCCCGGACTTCGCCTCGGCCTGGGGCGGCATCTCCTCCCTCCAGCTCGGCCTGCCCGCCATCTGGACCGAGGCCCGCCGCCGCGGCCACACCCTGGACGACGTCGCCCGCTGGATGTCCGCGGCCCCCGCCGCCCTCGCAGGGCTGCACCACAAGGGAGCCATCGAGGCCGGCCGCGACGCCGACTTCGCGGTCCTGGCACCCGACGCCACCTTCACCGTCGACCCGGCCGAGCTCTTCCACCGCAACCAGGTCACCGCGTACGCCGGACGCACCCTGCACGGCGTGGTGCGCTCCACCTGGCTGCGCGGCGTACGGATCGCCGCCGACGGCGTGCTCTCCGAACCCACCGGCCGCCTCCAGACAAGGGACCCCCAGGCATGACGGCGACAGCGCACTTCACCGGCGACGCGAACCCGTACGGCGGCGGCGATCCGTACGCCGACTACCGCACCGCCGACCACCCCTTCACCCACCTCGTGGACCTCGCCGACCGGCGGCTCGGGGCGGCCGTGATCGCCGCCAACGACGAGTTCTTCGCCGAGCGCGAGAACCTGCTCAAGCCGGAGCCCGCCCACTTCGACCCCGAGCGCTTCGGGCACAAGGGCAAGATCATGGACGGCTGGGAGACCCGCCGCCGACGCGGCACCGGTGCCACGCAGCCGCACCCGGTGGACGAGGACCACGACTGGGCGCTGATCCGCCTCGGCGCCCCCGGCATCGTGCGCGGCCTGGTCGTGGACACCGCCCACTTCCGCGGCAACTACCCGCAGGCCGTCTCCATCGAGGCCGTCTCGCTGCCCGGCTCGCCCTCGCCGGAGGACCTGCTGGCCCCGGACGTGAAGTGGACGACGCTCGTCCCCCGTACCGCCGTCGGCGGCCACGCGGCCAACGGGTTCGCCGTCGACGTGGAGCGCCGCTTCACGCATCTGCGGCTCAACCAGCACCCGGACGGCGGCATCGCCCGCCTGCGGGTCCACGGCGAGGTCGACCCGGACCCCGCCTGGCTGGCCGCGCTCGGCACCTTCGACGTCGTCGCCCTGGAGAACGGCGGCCGGGTCGAGGACGCGTCGGACCGCTTCTACTCCCCGGCGACCCACACCATCCAGCCCGGCCGCTCCCGCAAGATGGACGACGGCTGGGAGACCCGGCGCCGCCGCGACCGGGGCAACGACTGGATCCACTACCACCTGGCCGAAGAGTCGGACATCCGCGCCGTCGAGATCGACACCGCGTACCTCAAGGGCAACGCGGCGGGCTGGGCCCGGCTCACCGCCCGGGACGCGGAGACCGGTGCGTGGACCGAGTTCCTGCCCCGGACCCGGCTCCAGCCCGACACCAACCACCGCTTCGTGCTGCCCGACGCGGTCCGCGCCGACCAGGTCCGCATCGACATCTTCCCGGACGGCGGCATCTCCCGCCTCCGCCTCTTCGGCTCCCTCACCGCACGCGGCACGGCCCGGCTGGCCGCCCGCCACGCGGAGCTAGGCCCTGTCGTCACATTTCCGTCTGCCGGGTGACGCCATGCACGCACTCTCGCCGCCCCGGCCCCAGACCCCAGTACATCCAGTACAGGGATCTGGGGCCGGCACGCCGAGAGCACGCACCTGACGCCGCCCGGCCCGTCCTCCGGGCGGACGACGGAAATGTGACGACAGGGCCTGGGCGGCTGACGGAACGGGACCCCGGGGGCGTCAGAACTCCTCGTGCTCCTCGGGGTCCCCGCCGAACCGCTCCCGCCGCCCGTTCGAGATCCGCCCCAGCTCCTCGGGCGTCAGCTCGAACCCGAACAGGTCCAGGTTCTCCCGCTGCCGCCCCGGATCGGCCGACTTCGGGATCGGCACGGCCCCGAGCTGGGTGTGCCAGCGCAGCACCGCCTGGCCCGGGGTGACGCCGTGCGCCTCGGCGACGGCCACCACGTCCGGGTCGGCCAGCAGATCGCGGCCGCGCCCCAGCGGGCTCCAGCTCTGCGTGACGATCCCCATCGCCGCGTGCGCCGCGCGCAGCTCCTCCTGGGGCAGCCGGGGGTGCAGCTCGATCTGGTTGACGGCGGGCACCACGCCCGTCTCCTCCGCCAGCCGCCTCAGGTGCTCCGCGGTGAAGTTGGAGACCCCGATCGACCGGACGAGCCCGTCCTCGCGCAGCTTGATGAGCGCTCGCCAGGTGTCCACGTACAGGCCCACCTTCGGCAGCGGCCAGTGGATGAGATAGAGGTCCACGTAGTCCAGGCCGAGGTTGCTCCGGGACTCCTCGAACGAGGCGAGCGTCTTCTCGTAGCCGTGGTGCCGGCCGGGCACCTTGGTCGTCACGAAGACCTCCTCGCGAGGCACCCCGCTGCGGACGACACCGCGCCCCGTACCGGTCTCGTTGCCGTAGTTCAACGCGGTGTCCACGAGCCGGTAGCCGAGACCGAGGGCCCCGGACACCGCCTTCTCCGCCGCGTCGTCGTCCAGCGGATAGGTGCCGAGTCCCACCGCCGGGATCGTACGGCCGTCGTTCAGGGTGTGCGCCGGGATACCGGACATGATCGTCCCTTCTCCTCGTCTGCCGTTACGGGCCTGCCTCCCCGCCCAGCGTAGGCGGGGCGGGGAGGAGCGGCAGCGCGACGTCAGGCGGCGTGACCGCCGTCCACGACCAGCTCGGCCCCGGTGACGAACGCGGCCTCCGGGCCCGCGAGGTACGAGATGAGCGCGGCGATCTCCTCCGTCGTGCCGAACCGGCCCAGCGCGTTGGCCGCGCGCTGGCCCTCGGCGAAGGGGCCGTCGGCCGGGTTCATCCCGGTGTCCACGGCACCCGGCTGGACCAGGTTGACCGTGATGCCGCGCGGGCCCAGTTCGCGGGCCAGCGGCTTGGTCAGGCCGGAGAGCGCGGACTTGCTCATCGCGTAGAGCGTTCCGCCGGGCCCGCCCGCATGCCGGCTCAGGGCCGTACCGAGGGAGATGATCCTGCCCCCGCGCCCCATCACCTCGGCCGCCGCCCGGCAGGCGAGGAACACCGCCCGGACGTTCACGGCCAGGACCCGGTCGACGTCTGCGGGCGTGAGCGAGCCGATGGGGCCGAGGACGCCGATCCCCGCGTTGTTGACCAGGACGTCCAGCCGCCCCAGCTCCTGTGCCGCCCGGTGCACCACCGAGGCGGCGGCCTCCGCGTCGGCCGCGTCGGCGCGCAGCGCCACCGCGCGGCGCCCGGTCGCCTCGATCGCGGCGACGACCTCCTTGGCGGCGCCCTCGTCGTGTACGTACGTCAGCGCCACGTCGGCGCCGTCCCGGGCGAGCCGCAGGGCGGTCGCGGCGCCGATGCCCCGGCTGCCGCCGGTGACGAGCGCGGTGCGGGGGGTGGGAAAGGTGCTGTTCATCGTCGTTCCTGTCCGTTGCCGGTCGTGCTGACAGGAACCAGGAAAGTCGTCCGGCGGCCCGGAGACCGGCGGGAATTGGACGCCGAGTCCGGGCCCGTCCCGCCGGGGGCCTCGTCATTCCGGGAGCGCGCCCGGTAGCGTGATCGTTCCCAGTGCGAGCCGGTGCCGTCTCCACGTCGTCCCTGTGGAGAGAGCAGGAGTCCAGGTGTCCTCCGCCGCCGTTCCCGCCCCCGTCCTCGCCCCGCCGCGCCGGGCCTGGCTCACCGATCTGCCCGTCCTGCTGGTCGCCGTGGTGTGGGGCTCCAGCTATCTCGCCGCCAAGGGCATCACCACCCCGCGTACCGTCGTCGCCGTGCTCGTGCTGCGCTTCGCGGTCGTGCTGCCCGTCCTCGTGGTCGCCGGGCTGCGCGGGCTGCGCGCGCTGAGCGCCGCCCAGTGGCGGGGCGCCGGGCTGCTGGGCCTCGTGCTCAGCGGGATCTTCCTGGTGGAGACGTACGGCATCGTGCACACCTCGGCCACCAACGCCGGGCTCATCATCAGCCTCACCATGATCTTCACCCCGCTCGCCGAGGCCGCCGTCACCCGGACCCGGCCGACCGGGGCCTTCCTCGCCGCCGCCGGGCTCTCCGTGGCCGGGGTCGTGCTGCTGACCCAGGGCGGCGGATTCACCAGCCCCTCCGCAGGTGACCTGCTCATGCTCGTCGCCGCCCTCGCCCGGACCCTGCACGTCCTGCTCATGGCCCGCGTCAAGTCCGTCCGGGGCGCGGACTCGCTGTCCCTGACGACCGTGCAGCTCGGCAGCGCCCTCGCCGTCTTCGCCCTGCTGGCCGCCGCGCCGGGGACGGGCGCGGCGCCCTGGACGGTCGCCGCCGGATTCGGGGTGCGGGAGTGGGCCGGGCTGCTCTTCCTCGCGGTGTTCTGCACCCTCTTCGCGTTCTTCGTGCAGATGTGGTCCGTACGCCGCACCTCCCCGTCCCGCGTCAGCCTGCTGCTCGGTACGGAACCGCTGTGGGCCGCCGCCGCGGGCATCGCGATCGGCGGTGAGCGGCTGGGCCCCGCCGGGGCGGCGGGCGCCGCGCTGGTACTGGCCGGGACCGCCTGGGGACGGCGGAGCGCGGACCCGGGCGCGCCCTGACCGGCTCACTCCTTGATCGCGTCCGCCGCGACCATGACGGCCGCGCCCGCCACCATCAGCACGATCGACACGAAGACCGGGTACTCGGCGGCGAACGGCAGCCGCTGCCACAGGTTGAAGAAGCGGAACCAGTCCACCCACACATGGATCAGTCCGGCGACCCCCTGGACGAAGACCAGGAACCCGACCGTCTCGCAGAGTTTCTTCATGGCCCCGAGCCTGGCCGCCCGGGCGGCCGGGCCGCGTCGGCCGGTGGGCTGCCCACCGGGTCCGAAAGTCTCCGGCTCCGCGACTTTGGTCGCTCCCGCGCCCCGGACGCCCCGGACCCGCCGCCCGCGTGCGTAGCTTTGTCGACATGACGCGTACGGAGTACCCCTGGCTGCTGCCCTCGGCGATGGCCGGACCCGAGCTGCCCGGCGACCGGGGCCGGTCCCGCCGCACCGTCCGGGACTGGGTGGTCGACCTCACGGCGTTCCTCTGCGCGGCGGGCATCGGCCTGGCGACGCTCGCCACCATCGAGGCAGACCCCACCACACCGGACACCTTCGTCCTCGTGGACTCCCTCGTCGGCGCCGCCGCCTGCTGCGCCCTGTGGTTCCGGCGCCGCTGGCCGGTCGGGCTGGCCGTCGCCCTGACCCTGCTGTCCACCGTCGAACCGGTCGCGGCGGGTGCCCTGCTCGTCGCGCTGTTCAGCGTGGCCGTTCACCGGCCGTTCCGCCCGGTCGCCCTCGTCGGCGTGGGGGCCCTGGCCGTCGCCCCCGTACAGCCGTATCTGCGCCCCGACCCGGACACGTCGTTCCTGGCGTCCACCGTCATCGGGCTCCTGCTGATCCTCCTCGTCCTCAGCTGGGGCATGATCGTGCGCTCCCGGCGCCAGCTCGTCGTCTCCCTCCGCGAACGCGCCGTCCGCGCCGAGACCGAGGCCGCCCTCCGCGCCGAGCAGGCGCAGCGACTCGCCCGCGAGGAGATCGCCCGGGAGATGCACGACGTGCTCGCCCACCGGCTGACCCTGCTCAGCGTCCACGCGGGCGCCCTGGAGTTCCGCCCCGACGCGCCCCCGGCCGAGGTCGCCCGCGCCGCCGGGGTCATCCGGGACAGCGCGCACGAGGCGCTGCAGGACCTCCGCGAGATCATCGGGGTGCTGCGCGGCCCCCGCGACACCGACGGCAACCGCCCGCAGCCCACCCTCGCCACCCTCGACGCGCTCGTCGCCGAGTCCCGGGAGGCGGGCATGGACGTCGCCCTCGACAACCGCCTCGCCGACCCCGACGCCGTGCCCGCCGCCTCCGGCCGCACCGTCTACCGCATCGCCCAGGAGGCGCTGACCAACGCCCGCAAGCACGCCCCGGGCACCGGGGTCACCGTCGCCGTCACCGGCGGACCCGGGCAGGGCATCACCGTCGAGGTGCGCAACCCGGCCCCCACCGAGCCCTTCACCCCGGTCCCCGGCTCCGGCCAGGGGCTCATCGGCCTCACCGAACGGGCCACCCTCGCCGGGGGCCGCCTCGACCACGGGCCCGCCCCCGACGGCGGGTTCGCGGTGCGGGCCTGGCTACCGTGGGCGTCATGACCGACGCGCCCGTCCGCCTGCTCATCATCGACGACGACCCGCTCGTCCGGGCCGGGCTGAACCTGATGCTCGGCGGCGCCGACGACATCGACATCGTGGGCGAGGGCGCCGACGGCAGCGAGGCCGCGGCCCTGGTCGACCGGCTGCGGCCCGACGTGGTGCTGATGGACATCCGGATGCCGGTCATGGACGGCCTGGCCGCCACCGAAGCGCTGCGCGCCCGGCCCGACGCGCCGGAGATCGTCGTCCTGACCACCTTCCACGCCGACGAGCAGGTGCTCCGCGCCATCCGCGCCGGGGCCGCCGGCTTCGTCCTCAAGGACACCCCGCCGGCCCTGATCGTGGAGTCGGTGCGCCGGGTCGCCGGCGGCGACCCGGTCCTCTCGCCCGCCGTCACCCGGCAGCTCATGGCCCGGGCGGCCGGCGCCGGACGGGACGAACGCGTGGACCGGGCCGCCCGGGCGCGCGAGCGGATCGCGCTGCTCGCGGACCGGGAGCGCGAGGTGGCCGTCGCCGTGGGACGGGGCCGGTCCAACGCGGAGATCGCCGCGGAGCTCTACCTCAGCGTCGCCACGGTGAAGACCCAGGTCTCCCGCATCCTGGCCAAGTTCGGCCTCAACAACCGCGTCCAGATCGCCCTGCTCGTCCACGACGCCGGTCTCCTGGACGACGAGAGCGGATCGAATCCGGCCTGAAGCGGCTCCCTCCCCGCAGGCCGCCCGGCATAGGCTGAACGGGCCGGTCCTCGGAGCGGGGACGACACGACCGGGAGGGCGGACTCATGTCCGAAGTCGTTGTGGATCTCAGCGGGTTGCCCGACTTCACCGCGCATCCCTATCCCTACTACGAGCGGATGCGCGCGACCGGACCCGTGCACCTCGTCCGCACCGACGAGTTCGACCGGATCTGGCTCGTCGTCGGCTACGACGAGGGCCGGGCCGTCCTGGCCGACCAGCGCTTCGGCAAGGACTGGCGGTCGCTCCCCGGCGAGACCGGCGGTGACCCGATCAACGCCAACATGCTGGAGACGGACGCCCCCGACCACACCCGGCTGCGCAAGCTCGTCGCCCGCGAGTTCACCCCGCGCCGCATCGAGGCGCTGCGCCCCCGGGTCGAGGAGATCACCGCCGGACTCCTCGACCTGATGGTCCCCGAGGGCCGCGCCGACCTCGTGGACGCGCTCGCCTTCCCCCTCCCGATGACCGTGATCTGCGAGCTGCTCGGCGTCCCCGACCTGGACCGGGCCGCCTTCCGCAAGCTGTCCAACGGCGTCGTCGCCCCCGCGAACGCGGAGGAGGAGGGCGAGGCGGTGCGCGCCATGGGCGGCTACCTCGTGGAGCTGATCGAGGAGAAGCGCCGCTCACCCGGCGACGACCTGCTCAGCGCCCTGATCGCCGCCCGCCACGAGGACGACGACGCGCTCTCGCCCGACGAGCTGGTCGGCATGGCCTTCCTGCTCCTTGTCGCCGGCCACGAGACGACGGTCAACCTCATCTCCAACGGCGTGCGCGCCCTGCTCGCCCACCCGGACCAGCTCGCCGCGCTCCGCGCCGACCCCTCGCTCCTCGACGGCGCCGTCGAGGAGATGCTGCGCTACGACGGACCCGTGGAGACGGCCACCCTCCGGTTCGCCCGGGAGCCGGTCGAGGTCGGCTCCCGGACCATCGCGACCGGCGACGCGGTCCTGGTCTCGCTCGCCGGCTCGGACCGCGACCCGGCCCGCTACCCCGAGCCCGACCGCTTCGACATCCGCCGTGACACCCGCGGCCACCTCGCCTTCGGACACGGCATCCACTTCTGCCTGGGCGCCCCGCTGGCCCGGATGGAGGGCCGCATCGCGATCCGCGCGCTCCTGGAACGCTGCCCCGGCCTGGAGGCCGACCCGGAGGCCGCCCCGCTCGACTGGCTGCCCGGCACGCTGATCCGGGGGGTGCGCCGCCTGCCGGTGCGCTGGTGAGCGACGCGCCGCCGTCCTCTTCGTGCCCCTCCGGGTCGCGGCGGCACGCGCTCGGGGATACTTGCCCAGCCGGGCCGGGACCACAGGGCCCCGGCACCACCGGCAGCAGCACAGCGAGCAGCACAAGAAGGGCACGGCGTCGTGGCAAGGGTTCGGACAGGGGTACGTGCGATGGGCGCCGTGCTTGCGGCGGTGCTGGGGGTGTCCCTCGTGGGATGCAGCAGCACCGGCGGCAAGCGGGCGGAGGAGCGTGCGGCCAAGGCCGCGGCCGAAGGCCGGGCCGCGGTGAACACGCCCCGCTGGACCTTCGCCATGGTCACCCACTCGGGCGACGGCGACACCTTCTGGGACATCGTCCAGAAGGGCGCCGACATGGCGGCCAAGAAGGACAACATCAACTTCCTGTACTCGAAGAGCGACGAGGGCCAGCAACAGGCCCAGCTGGTCCAGGCGGCCATCGACAAGAAGGTCGACGGGCTGATCGTCACGCTCGCCAAGCCCGACGCCATGAAGGACGTCGTCGCCAAGGCCGTCCGCGCCGGCATCCCCGTGATCA
Source organism: Streptomyces sp. NPDC052299 (assembly GCF_040679335.1). Lineage (NCBI taxonomy): Bacteria > Bacillati > Actinomycetota > Actinomycetes > Kitasatosporales > Streptomycetaceae > Streptomyces > Streptomyces sp. NPDC052299. The sequence goes on from NZ_JBFAUP010000029.1 coordinate 22,676, forward strand.
CGGTGAACTCCGGCTCCGCCGAGTCCAAGGCGTACGGCGCGCTCACCCACATCGGCCAGGACGAGTCCATCGCCGGTGAGGCCGTCGGCGACGAGCTGAACAAACGCGGCCGCAAGAAGGCCCTCTGCATCCTGCACGAGCAGGGCAACGTGGGCCACGAGCAGCGCTGCGCCGGTGCGAAGAAGACCTTCGACGGCCAGATGCAGAACCTGTACGTGGAGGGCACCAACATGCCCGACGTCCAGGCGTCCATCGAGGCGAAGCTCCAGTCCGACAAGGACATCGACGCGGTCGTCACGCTCGGCGCGCCCTTCGCGGACGCCGCCGTCAAGGCGAAGAAGACCGCCGGCAGCAAGGCCGAGGTCGACACCTTCGACCTCAACGCCACCGTCGCGGCCGGGCTGAAGTCCGAAACCCTCGGCTTCGCCGTCGACCAGCAGCCCTACCTCCAGGGCTACGAGGCCGTCGACCTGCTCTGGCTCTACCGCTACAACCGCAACGTCCTCGGCGGCGGCCGCCCCGTCCTCACCGGCCCGCAGATCATCACCGCGAAGGACGCCGGAACGCTCGCCGAGTACGCCGACCGGGGCACCCGATGACCGCCGGGCCCGGATCGACCGCCGTCGTGGACGAACGGCTGCTGCGCACCTCACCGCTGCGCAAGCTCCTCGGCCGCCCGGAGCTGGGCTCGGTCGTCGGCGCGCTCGCGGTCTTCCTCTTCTTCGCGGTCGTCGCCGACAGCTTCCTGCGCGTCACCAGCTTCGGCACGGTGCTGTACGCGGCCTCCACCATCGGGATCATGGCGGCTCCGGTCGCGCTCCTGATGATCGGCGGCGAGTTCGACCTGTCGGCCGGTGTGATGGTCACCAGCTCCGCGCTGGTCTCCTCGATGTTCAGCTACCAGATGACGGCCAACGTCTGGGTCGGCGTCTTCGTGTCGTTGCTGGTCACGCTCGCCTTCGGCGCGTTCAACGGCTTCATGCTGACCCGCACGAAACTCCCCAGCTTCATCATCACGCTGGGCACGTTCCTGATGCTGACCGGGCTCAACCTGGGCCTCACCAAGCTCATCAGCGGGACCGTCTCCACGAAGGGCATCGGCGACATGGAGGGCTTCCCCTCCGCCCGCAAGCTCTTCGCCTCGTACTGGACCGTCGGCGGCGTCGAGCTCAAGGTGACGCTCCTGTGGTGGGCCGGACTGGTGGCCGTCGCCACCTGGATCCTGCTCCGCACCCGCTTCGGCAACTGGATCTTCGCCGTCGGCGGCGGCGCGGACGCGGCCCGCGCGGTCGGCGTCCCGGTCGTCCGCACCAAGATCGGGCTCTACCTCGGGGTCGCCTTCGCCGCCTGGGTCTCCGGGCAGCACCTGCTGTTCAGCTACGACGTCGTGCAGTCCGGCGAGGGCGTCGGCAACGAGCTGATCTACATCATCGCGGCCGTCATCGGCGGCTGCCTGATCACCGGCGGTTACGGCTCCGCGATCGGCTCGGCGGTCGGCGCCCTGATCTTCGGCATGACCAGCAAGGGCATCGTGTACGCGGAGTGGAACCCGGACTGGTTCAAGTTCTTCCTGGGAGCGATGCTGCTCCTGGCCACCCTGCTCAACGCATGGGTACGCAAGCGCGCGGAGGCGACGACATGACGGCCCCCAAGGCCCCGGAAGGGCCCAAGGACACCGGCCGGCAGGCCCTCGTCGAGCTGGACGACGTGGCCAAGTACTACGGCAACATCAAGGCGCTGGAAGGCGTCTCCCTGGAGGTCCACGCGGGCGAGATCTCCTGTGTGCTCGGTGACAACGGCGCCGGCAAGTCCACCCTCATCAAGATCATCGCGGGGCTGCACCGGCACGACGCCGGGCGGTTCCTCATCGACGGCGAGGAGACCGCCCTCGCCAACCCGCGCGACGCCCTCGACCGGGGCATCGCCACCGTCTACCAGGACCTCGCGGTCGTCCCCCTGATGCCGGTCTGGCGCAACTTCTTCCTGGGCTCCGAGCCCACGACCGGCGCCGGACCCTTCAAGCGCCTCGACGTGAAGCTGATGCGCGAGACGACCCGCTCGGCGCTGCTCCGCATGGGCATCGACCTGCGCGACGTGGACCAGCCCATCGGCACCCTGTCCGGCGGCGAGCGGCAGTGCGTGGCCATCGCGCGCGCCGTCCACTTCGGCGCGAAGGTGCTCGTCCTGGACGAGCCGACGGCCGCCCTCGGCGTCAAGCAGTCCGGGGTCGTCCTGAAGTACATCGCGGCCGCCCGGGACGCCGGTCTCGGCGTGGTCCTCATCACGCACAACCCGCACCACGCGTATCTCGTCGGTGACCGGTTCGTCCTCCTGAAGCGGGGCGCCATGGCCGGCAGCCACACCAAGGACGGCGTCACGCTGGACGAGCTGACCCGGCAGATGGCGGGCGGCAGCGAGCTGGAGGAGCTGAGCCACGAGCTGGAGCGCACCTCCGGGCCGGGCACCGGCGACAGCGTGTAGCGGAGCCGCGCGGCGACCCCGTCCCCTCCGGGGTGGCAGAATCGGGACGGACGGGCGCCGTCCGCCACCGGGATCACACCTGACCCGGTCACCCCACACCTTTCAGGGACGATGAGCACGTACCGCGACTTCGCACACCGCGGCTCCGCCCGCGCGACCGTCCTGCGGACCGTGGGCACCCGGGAAAGGCGCTCGCACCTCACGGCGCCCCGGGTTCCCACCGTCGGCATCGACATCGGCGGCACCAAGGTCATGGCCGGAGTCGTGGACGCCGACGGCACCATCCTGGAGACGGTGCGCACCGAGACGCCGGACAAGTCCAAGAGCCCGAAGGTCGTCGAGGACACCATCGTGGAGCTGGTCCTCGACCTCTCCGACCGGCACGACGTGCACGCGGTGGGCATCGGCGCTGCGGGCTGGGTCGACGCGGACCGCTCCAAGGTCCTCTTCGCCCCGCACCTGGCCTGGCGCGACGAGCCCCTGCGCGACGCCCTCGCCTCCCGGCTCGTCGTCCCCGTCATGGTGGACAACGACGCCAACACCGCCGCCTGGGCCGAGTGGCGCTTCGGCGCCGGGCGCGGCGAGGACCACCTCGTCATGATCACCCTCGGCACCGGCATCGGCGGAGCGATCCTGGAGGACGGCCAGGTCAAGCGCGGCAAGTACGGCGTCGCCGGTGAGTTCGGCCACATGCAGGTCGTGCCCGGCGGCCACCGCTGCCCGTGCGGCAACCGGGGCTGCTGGGAGCAGTACAGCTCCGGCAACGCGCTGGTCCGCGAGGCCCGCGAGCTGGCCGCCGCCGACTCGCCGGTGGCCCACGGGATCATCGAGCGCGTCAAGGGCAATGTCCCGGACATCACCGGACCGCTCATCACCGAACTGGCCCGCGAGGGCGACGCGATGTGCGTCGAGCTCCTCCAGGACATCGGCCAGTGGCTCGGCGTCGGCATCGCCAATCTGGCCGCCGCGCTCGACCCCTCCTGCTTCGTCATCGGCGGCGGGGTCAGCGCCGCCGACGACCTGCTCATCGGACCCGCCCGGGACGCCTTCAAGCGCCACCTCACCGGGCGCGGATACCGCCCCGAGGCCAGGATCGCGAAGGCGCAGCTCGGCCCGGAGGCCGGTATGGTCGGCGCGGCGGACCTCGCCCGGCTGGTCGCGCGGCGCTTCCGCCGCACCAACCGCCGCCGCGTCGAGCGGTACGAGCGGTACGCGCAGATCTACGACCAGGCGGCGAGCACCCTCCGCAGCAACCGCAACACCCGCACTTCCTAGGGGCCCCACACCCATGACCGCAGCCGAGCACCCCGTCGTGCCGCGCCAGTCCCCGTCCCCGGACGAGGGCGACGGACGGGCCCCGGAGACCCGCCGCCACCTGATCCGCCGACGCCTGATCACGGCGACGATCATCGTGCTGCTCATCGGCATCCCCGCCGGATACCTGCTGATCTCGGCGGGCCAGAGCCGCCGCTCCGGCCAGGACAAGGCCGCCGAGGCCGCCGCGCAGGGGCTGCGCCCCGGCTGGCCGTCCCGGATGCTGCGCCGCATCTTCGAGGTCCCGATCCCCGGTTACGCGACCGGTGTGCAGTACTACGAGACGAACAACTGGAAGGCCAGCCGGATGTACGTGCAGTTCCGCACGACGTCCAACGGCCTGGACGCCTTCCTCAACGACATCGGCACCGGCCGCGCCGCCCTGGAACCAGGCAAGGTCACCATCAGCAAGCGCGACACGAAGATCGCCGGCTGGTACTTCGGCGACGGCGTCTCCTGGGCGGGCACCACCCACAGGAACAAGGACCCGCGCCCCACCCAGGACATCACCGTCGACATGACCGACCCGATGTCACCGGTCGTCTACGTCGTCTCCGCCGCGACCCCCTGACCCGTCGCCCGGCGCCAGTGCCTGCACATCGGCGTACGGGAGTGCTCCGCTCCGCACCGGGCCCCCGTCCCGGATCGCGGCGGCCGTGGACACGGCCCCGGCCAGCGCCTCCCGGTACAGCAGCGAGCCCAGGCTGACCCGCCGCACCCCCAGGGCGCTCAGCTCGGCGATGCCCGGTCCGGCCGGGCTGTACAGCACGTTCAGCGGGGTGACGAGGGCGTCGGCCAGCGCGGCGATCTCCGCCCGGTCCGAAAGACCGGGCACGAACACCCCGTCCGCACCGGCCTGCTCGTAGACCGCGAGCCGGGCGGCGGTCCGCTCCTGTTCGCACCCCAGCCAGTACGTGTCCGTGCGGGCGTTGACGAACAGCCCGGGCACCGCCTCCTTGACGGCGGCGACCTTCGCGGCGTGCAGCTCCACCGGGGTCAGGGTGCCGTCCGCCCGCCCGTCCTCCAGATTGATCCCCGCCGCTCCCGCCTCGTACAGCCGCCGCGCGAACACGGCGACCTCCGCCGGGTCGTCGCCGAACCCCCCTTCCGCGTCCACGCTGAACAGGAACGGCCCCCGCCCGAGCCGCCGGGCCAGGTCCACGGTCGCCTCCTTCGTCGCCGCCGCCCCGTCGGGCAGCCCGAGCCCCGCCGCCACGCCGAGGCTGGTGGTTCCCACCGCTGCGAACCCCTCGGCGGCCAGCGCGGCGGCCGACGCGTAGTCCCAGGCGTTGGGCAGCAGCAGGGCCTTCCCCTGATGGTGGAGGCGGGCGAACGGTGTCATCGGCCGCCCGAGCAGCCCCTCGGTCAGCGCGAGGGCGTGGGCCTTGCCCGGGCAGACCCGGGGCGGCGCGCCGAAGGCGAGCGTTACGGGGTGGCCCTGGCGGGCGGCCACCAGGTCGAGGACCACCTCGTCGCCCTCGGCGATCTCCCGTCCGGCGACCCGGGTGGCCCGCGCGGCGACCCGGCGCATGACCCGCACCGGCGGATCGTCCCGCAGCACCCGGGCCGTCGGCACCGCGGGCCCGGCCGCCCCGACGGCCCCGGTCAGCGCGGCGGTCGCGGCGCACGCCTGGGCCAGGAGCCCGATGCGCTGCGCGACGGCCTCCAGCCCGGTGTCGTCCGCCGGGTCCGGCGAGAGCAGGTCCACGAGCCGGGCGACGGCCCGGTCGGCGTCGGTCCCGCCGTCCTCGCCGAAGTACGCGTCCGCGAGCACCGCCACCTCCCGGGCGACCCGCTCCGGCTGCGGCAGGTCCAGGGCGGCGGCGAGGCGGCTCACCACGCGCTTCCGCGGATCGCCCTCCCCGCCCGGCGCCGAGGCCGCCCGGTGCAGATCGGCCGGGGTCAGGCGGGCGAGTTCCGCCTCCACCCACGCCCGGCGCCGCAGATGCGGCTCACCGGAGGCGAACCTCGCCACCGTGGCCCGCAACCAGGCGACGCTCGCGCCGGGCGGACCGGCGAACGGGCCGGGCACCGGAGGGACGAGCGCGGGGTCGGCGAGCGCCGTGCGGATCTCCGCGTACTGACTGAACTCATGGGTCGTCGCGTGGCTCATGGCTCCGACCGTAGGACCGGAACACTTCGGCCCCCGCCGAACCGTCCCTGCGCCACCATGGAGTCATGTCCTCCCTCGCCGAGACCGCCGCCCTCTTCGCCGACCGCACCCGCGCCGCCTTCTGCGAGGCACTGCTCGACGGGCGGGCCTGGACGTCCGGTGAGCTGGCCCGGCACGCGGGCGTCACTGCGTCCACCGCCAGCGAGCAGATCTCCCGCCTCGTGGCAGGCGGGCTGCTGGCCGAGGAGCGGCAGGGGCGGCACCGCTACGTCCGGCTCGCGGGCCCGGAAGCGGCCGCGCTGACCGAGGCGCTTGCCGGGTACGCCCCCGGCACGCCCCGCCCGCGCACCCTGCGCGCCTCGGTCCGCCAAGACGCCGAGGCCCGGGCGCGCACCTGCTACGACCATCTGGCGGGCCGGCTCGGCGTCGCCCTGGCGGACGCGATGGCCGCGCGCGGCCTGGTCGACACCGGCTCCGGGATCGCCGTCACCCCGGCGGGCCGCGGCTGGCTGTCCGACACCCTGGACTTCCGGCAGCCCGCCGGGGCCCGACGCCCCCTCGTCCGCACCTGCCTGGACTGGACCGAGCGCCGCTCGCACCTCGCGGGCGCCCTGGGCGCGGCGCTGTGCACGGCGTCCCTGGACCGCGGGTGGGTCCGCCGCGTCGGCTCGGGGCGGGCGGTGAAGGTGACGCCGGAGGGAAGCACGGCGTTCGCGGAACTGCTCGGGGTGGAGGTGTGAGCCGCCCTCAGCGCCAGTCCACCTCGGTGGAGGCGAAGTAGGGCAGGCCCCGGTCGGCCCAGAGGCGGCCGTGGTGCGCCAGACGCTCGCGGTATCCGGCCCATTCCGGGGCGCGCCCGCACCACGCGGCCTCCGCGACCGAGGCGAGCCGGGGGAGCAGGAGCAGGGAGACGTCCTCGAAGCCCTTGAACTTCTCGGCGAACACCGTGGCCTCCACGCCCGCGACGTTCGCGTCCGGGACCGGGTGGGCGCCCGGGTCCCAGGCCGCCGCGTGCCGGACGCCCAGCGGGCGGTAGCCGTCGAAGCCGAGCCGGGCGGCCTCGGCGGACTGCTCGGCCGGGGCGAACTCCGCCGCGTAGGGGCGGTCCAGATAGAGGTGCGACTGCGGGGAGAGCAGCACGCGCCCACCGCCCTCGACGGTGCGGCGGAGGTCGTCGTCGGTGGGGGCGAAGAACTTCTTCAGCGCCGCGATGATCTCCACGCTCCGCCCGGCGGCCACGAGTTCGGGCCGGGCGGCCAGCCCTTCCGCCGTGTCCGGCAGGTCCATCATCTCCACGTCCACCCAGTACTGCGCGATGTCCTCGGGGCCGGTCCCGGCCCGTGAGGACTCCTGCCAGGCCACCGGACGCTTGCCCAGGCCGCGTACGAGCGCGCGCAGTTCGCGTACGGAGGCGTCGAAGCTCTCCGGGGTCGCGCCGAACGCCTCGTCGGCGCCGATGTGCACATGGGGGCCGGTCGTCAGCGCGCAGACCTCGGTGAGGACGCGGGCGACGGCGGCGTGGGTCGCCGCGTCGGTGAGGTCGAGCGGGGGCACGAACGGGAAGCGGTCCGCGAGCCCGGCCGGGGCGGGGGCCGGCGGGAGGCCGGGCACGGCGGCCCGGAACGTCGCGCAGTGGCCCGGCAGGTCGATCTCGGGGACGACGGTGACGAACCGCCGGGCCGCGTACTCCTGAAGGGCCCGGTACTCGGCCGCCGTGTAGAAATCCGTGCCCGGGGGCGTCAGCGCCGGGGTGCCCGGGAGTTCGATGCGCCAGCCCTCGTTGTCGGTGAGGTGGAGGTGCAGGACGTTGAGCTTGTAGAGCGCGGCGAGGTCGATGATCCGGCGCACCTCGTCGGGCGTGAGGAAGCTGCGGGCCGGGTCGACCATGAGCCCGCGCCAGGCGTAGCGCGGGGCGTCGGTGAGTTCCTGGTACGGCAGCCTGCCCGTGGCGATGAGCTGGAGGGCCGTGGTCGCGCCCCGGAACACCCCGGCCGGAGTGCGGCCGCGGCAGGTGATGCCGTCGGCGTCCACCCGGAGCCGGTAGCCCTCGTCCACCGGCCGGGCGGCCCCGTCGGGGGAGACGCCGAGCGGCGGCGCCGACGCCAACTCGTCCAGACCGAGGACCAGTTCACGAAGCGGCGTGCCGGGTGCGTCCGGCAGGTGCGGGGCGAGGAGCGCCCGTACGGTCTCCGCCACCTCCGCCAGCGCCGGGTCGGCCGCCCGTACGTGCCAGGCGGTGGCCGCGGGCAGTGCGCCGGCGGGCCGGGAGGGTCGGGCGTCGGCGTGCGGAATGACGGCGTTCACGGGCTTCTCCCTGGAGGTGGGACCGGTGGGCCGGGGGCCGGAGCGGCGGCGTCAGGTTCCGTCCGGTCCGGCCCCCCGGGCATTCGGTGCCGGGGCGGGACCGGACCGGCCGCCTCTTCTCCCGTACCGCTGCCACCTGTACGCTAACACGAAAACCGATCAATGAACGCTTTTTGCGGAGTGGGCGAACGGCCCGCCTCCGGGCGAAAGGAGAACCCGATGGTGCACGAGGCCGGACCCGGTTTCGCCCTGCCGGAAGGCTTCCTCATGGGGGCGTCGACCTCGGCCCACCAAGTCGAGGGCAACAACGTCTCCAGCGACTGGTGGACCCTGGAGAACCACCCCGAGAGCTTCGTCCAGGAGCCCAGCGGGGACGCGGCCGACAGCTTCCACCGGTGGCCCGAGGACATGGACCTGCTGCGCGAACTCGGCTTCGACTCCTACCGGTTCAGCATCGAGTGGGCGCGCGTCGAGCCCGAGCGCGGCCGGATCTCACGCGCCGCCGTCGAGCACTACCGGGCCATGGTGCGCGGCGCGCTGGAACGCGGGCTGACCCCGGTCGTGACCCTCCACCACTTCACCTCGCCCCGGTGGTTCAGCGACCTCGGCGGCTGGACGGCCCCCGGCGCGGACGAACTGTTCGCGGCCTACGCGCGCACCTGCGCCGGCATCCTGCGCGAGGGCGTCCGCCATGTCGCCACCATCAACGAGCCCAACATCATGGCCCTGATGTACGCCCTCAAGCGGCACGCGGCCGAGCACGGCTGGGAGAGCGTCGCGCCCGGGGCGAACGCGGCCCGCCAGGCCGGTGCGGCCGCCGTCGACCCGGCCTCCTTCGCCCCGGACCCCGAGGTGACCCGGGCCCTGATCCGCGCCCACCGGGCCGCCACCGCCGCGCTGAAGGAGACCGTGCCCGGCGTCCGGGTCGGCTGGACCGTCGCCAACCAGGTCTATCAGGCGGAGCCGGGCTGCGAGTCCGCCGCGACCGCCCACGCGCGGCCCCGCGAGGACGTCTTCCTGGAGGCCGCCCGCGAGGACGACTGGATCGGCGTCCAGGCGTACACCCGCCACCGCATCGGCCCCGGCGGCGCCCTGCCCCCGCCCGCCGGCGCCGAACTGACGCTCACCGGCTGGGAGTTCTACCCCGAGGCGCTCGGTGAAGCGGTGCGGCACACGGCGGAGGTCGTCGGCCCGCACGTGCCGCTGCTGGTCACCGAGAACGGCATCGCCACCGACGACGACGAGCGCCGCATCGCCTACACCGCCCGCGCCCTGGTGAGCCTCGCCGAGGCGATGGCCGAGGGCGTCGACGTACGCGGCTATCTGCACTGGAGCGCCCTCGACAACTACGAGTGGGGGAGCTACCGGCCGACGTTCGGGCTGATCGCGGTCGACCGCGACACCTTCGCCCGCACGCCCAAGGACTCGGCGCGCTGGCTGGGCGCCCTGTCCCGGGAACGGCGGCTGCCCGCCGGAGCCCCGCTCGGGTCGGTGACCGCACCCTCCTCGCGTTAGGGTGACCGGCATGGCGAAACGGGGCCCGTACGAGAAGGGCGAGGCCAAGCGCAGCGAGATCCTGCACGCGGCACTGGAGATCTTCGCCGCCGAGGGGTACCGGGGTACCTCCCTGCGGAAGGTGGCGGCGAAGTGCAGCCTCAGCCTGCCCGGTCTGATGCACTACTTCGACTCCAAGGAGGACCTGCTCACCCAGGTCCTGCGGATGCGTGACGAGACCGCGCGGGCCCGGCAGGTGGAGCGGGCCGATCCGTACGGCTACCGCGAGATCATCCGGGAGGGCGCCAAGACCCCCGGCCTGGTCGAGCTGTTCGTCTCGATGGCGGCCGCCGCCAGCGACCCGGCCCACCCCGCCCACGCCCACTTCGCCGAGCGTTACCCGGTGGTGCGCGAACGCGTCGCGGACTTCGTCCGGGAGGGGGTCGCGGAGGGGCGGATCAGCTCCGCGATCCCACCGGAGCGGCTGGCCGTGCTCCTGGTCGCCGTGGCCGACGGCATCCAGCTGCAATGGCTGATCGACCGGTCGACGGACATGGAGCAGCCCATCGAGGACCTGCTCGCGATCCTCGACCCGCGCACGGCGGCCGAAGGGGCCTGACCCGGCACACGAAGGGGCGGCGCCCACGCGCCGCCCCTTCGTGCCTCTCCGCCCGTACGGTTCAGAGCGCCGACGCCGTCGCGGTCACCGCTTCCGTCCAGTCTGCCCAGCGCGGATCGGGCCCGGCCGCGGGTTCCCAGGCCATCGCCGTGCACACGTACCCCACGGCGAGACCGTTGCCGGGGTCGGCCATGCCCAGCCGGCCGCCCGCCCCCGCGTGCCCGAACGAGCCCTCGCCCAGCATCGGCAGCCCCTTCCGGGGCAGCTCGAAGCCGAGCCCGAAGCGGGAGCGGCCGGCCGGGTCCCCGCCGTCGAGCGGTGGTGGCGGCGGCACGTCGTCGCGCGGGGCGACCGCCCGCTCCAGCGCCGCCGGGGAGAGCAGCCGCATCCCGTCCACCGGGCCGATGAGCGCCGCGTACATCCGGGACAGCGAGCGGGCGTTGCCGATGCCGCCCGCGCCGGGCAGCTCGGCCGCACGGCCCTCCCGGGTCGTCAGCCCCTGGACCGCCGCGGCCAGCTCCGCCTGCGACGCCCGCAGCGCACGGGACAGCGGCGCGTCCGGGGCGAGCCCCAGCCCGGCGAGGAAGCCGGTGACCTGCTCCGGCGAGGGGTCGGGGCGTACGGAGAACTGCGGGGCGAACCGGTGCTCCTCGGCCGCGGGCAGCCCGATCCACAGGTCGAGCCCCAGGGGCCCCGCCACCTCGGCGGCGAAGAACGCCCCGATGCTCCGGCCGCTCACCCGGCGCACCACCTCGCCGACCAGGTGGCCGTAGGTCAGCGCGTGGTACATGCACGCCGTGCCCGGCTCCCACACCGGCCGCATCGCCGCGAGGACGTCCAGCCGGGCCTCCCGGTCGAGCAGCCCGGGCAGCCCGCACCCCGCCGGACCGGCCGAGAACGCGGGCAGCCCCGCCCGGTGCGTGAGGAGGTCGGCCACCGTCGTCCCGCCCTTCCCGGCGGCAGCGAACTTTGGCCAGTAGCGGGCCACGGGCGCGTCGAGGTCCAGTGCGCCCCGTTCGCTCAGCAGGTGGGCGCAGACCGCGACGAGCCCCTTGGTCACGGACATCAGCACGCCGACCGAGTCCGTCCCGAAGCCCGGCGGACCGGAGGCCAGGTCGACCACCGGGCGCCCGTGGTGGTGGACGGCCAGCTGCGCGGCGCCGGGGTCGTCGGCACAGCCGCGTACGAAGGCGTCGCGGACGGGCTCCCAGCCGGGCGCCACCCGGCCGGTGACCATCTCAGCCCGCCCGCTGTTCCGTGCGCGCCGCCACCTCGTCCGCGAGGGCGGGCAGGCTCTCGGGGGACAGCGGGCTCTGCGGGAACTCGCAGATCACGTCGAGCGGCACCCCGGCGAGGAACCGCAGCATCATGGGATCGGCCAGTGCGCCCGCGGACCCGCCCGTACGAGCCTTCGCGAACGCCTCCTTCAGCAGCGGGCCGCCCACCGGGTGCTCGAACCACTCGGCGAGGGTGTTCCGGCCGGTCAGCCGCAGGCCCGAGGGGTCGCCCGTCACCTCGGTCTCCGCGCGGGCGCGGATGTCGCGCGAGGAGGCGCCGGCCTCGAAGCGGTAGCGGCCGCCCTCGACCTTCCAGCCGCCCTCCCGCTCGCTGAAGTACGCCAGATCGTGCCGCGCCACGCGCACCGCCACCTCGGCGCTCGCACCCGGTTCCAGGAACACCGAGGTGAAGCCGCGCAGTTCGCGCACCGGCCGCAGGACGCGTGAACCGTCCGGCCCGGCCACGTAGAACTGCACGACCTCGCGCCCGGCCACCGTGCCGGTGTTGGTGACGGTCAGTGTGACGTGGAAGCCGTCGCCGTCCTCCCGTACGGCCAGGTCCTCGTAGCCGAACGTCGTGTACGACAGGCCGTGGCCGAACGGGAAGGCGACCTCGCGGCGCTGCGCGTCGTACCCCCGGTATCCGACGAAGATCCCCTCGCCGTACCGGGCCCTGCCCTCCTCGCCCGGGAACGAGAGGTGGCTCGGGGAGTCCTCGAGGCGCAGCGGGACGGTCTCCGTCAGCTTCCCGGACGGGTTGACCGCGCCGAACAGGACGCGGGCGAGCGCGCCGCCGCCCGCCTGGCCGAGCAGCCAGCCCTCCACGAGCGCGGGCACCCGGTCCTGCCAGGGCGCGGTGCGGACGACGCCGCCGTTGGACAGCACCACGACCGTGCGCGGGTTGACGTCCAGGACGCGCCGCAGCAGCTCGGTCTGGGCGGCGGGCAGGTCCAGGTGGTCGCGGTCGAAGCCCTCGGACTCGTCCTGCGCGGGCAGGCCGAGGAACAGCACCGCCGTGTCCGCCGCCTCCGCCAGCCGCACCGCCTCGTCGGCCAGGCCGGCGTCCGTCGGCCCGCCCTCCGCGCCCGGCAGCGCGTACCCGGCGGCGAACCGCACCTCCGCGCCCGTCGCCAGCTCGCGCAGGCAGTCCAGCGGGACGTCGAGCCGGGTCGGGGTCACCTGCGAGCTGCCCGCGCCCTGGAAGCGGGGCGTACGGGCGAACTCGCCGATGACCGCGAGGCTGCCGCGCGCCGGGTCCAGCGGCAGCAGCGCGTCCTCGTTCTTCAGGAGCACCACGCACTGGTCGGCGGCCCGTCCGGCGACGCGGTGCGAGGCGTCCGCGTCGAACGTTCCGGGCGCTCCGGACCCGCCGGTCGCGCGGTCGGCGAAGAGGGCGAGCCGTTCGACGGTCCGGTCGAGCACCGCCTCGTCCAGCGCGCCGGACTCCACGGCGGCGGCCACCTCGCGGTCCGTGTGCCCGCCGGGGCCCGGCATCTGGAGGTCGAGACCGGCGCGGAGGGCGGCGACCCGGTCGCGTACCGCACCCCAGTCGGAGACGACGATCCCGTCGAAGTCCCACTCGTCGCGCAGGATCTCGGTGAGCAGGCGGGTGTGCTGCGCGACGGGCACCCCGTTGACGCCGTTGTAGGAGGCCATCACGGACCAGGGGCGGTCGCGGCGGACGACGCGTTCGAAGGCGCGCAGATAGATCTCGCGCAGCGGGCGCTCGTCGATGTCAGCGCTCACCCGCATCCGGTCGGTCTCCTGGTTGTTGGCCGCGTAGTGCTTGAGCGACGCCCCGACCCCGGCCTTCTGGAGTCCGCGCACCATCGCGCCGCCCAGCTCCGAGGAGACCAGCGGGTCCTCGGAGAAGTACTCGAAGTTCCGGCCGCACAGCGGTGACCGCTTGATGTTGATGCCCGGCCCGAGCACCACGTGGACGCCGTGCGCCACGGCCTCGGCCGCGATGGCGGCGGCGACCTCCTCGGCCAGCTCCGGATTCCAGCTGCTGCCGAGGGCGACGGCGGGCGGGAAGCAGGTGGCGGGCGCCGCGCTGTGCAGGTCGAGCTGGCCGCCGTCCCCGCTCTCCCGGGGCAGCCGCAGCCCGTGCGGGCCGTCGGACATCTTGACGACGGGCAGCCCCGCCGCCTCGGACCCCTCGCTCACGAAGTCCCCGGAGCCGCTGGTCAGGGCGGCCTTCTCGGCGAGCGGCAGCGCGGTGGCGGGGGAGGGGCGGGGGGTGGATCGCTGAGTCATACGAATACCTGTCGGGCTTCCGTGAGGGGCGGGGTGCCGGGGCGAGGAGGGCGGGCCGAGGCCGTCCGGCGGAGCGAATCGGGGCAAGACGGCATGCGACCCAAAAACGTATGGTGATCGGTTTTCGGTGTCAAGGGTCCCCGCGCGCGGCGTGCGGGGCCCCTCCGTGTGGCCGGATTTCATTTCGGACGCGGCCCTTGACGGCCAGAAACCGATCACCGTACGGTTTTCGAGCTCGGGCGGTCCGCTCCGATGAGCTCCCTGCTTCTGCCGTCCGTCCCGTCGGCTCCGCTCTCCCCTGAATCGAGGAACGGTCATGTCGGTTTCCGGTCGGTCGACCACCCCCGCGCTCCGAGAGGCGGGCCGTCCCCGCACCCCGCGCCTGGCCCTCGCGGCGGCGGCGGCCGTCGCCCTGCTCGCGGGCGCCGCCTCGCCCGGCGTCGCAGCCCCGGCCGCCCCGGCGCCCGGCGAGCCCGTCCGGTACGTGGCGCTCGGCGACTCGTACAGCTCCGGGCTCGGCATCCCGCAGCAGACCGACACCGTCTGCGGGCGCTCGGACCACAACTACCCCTCGCTCGTGGCGGCTGCGGTGGGCGCCGCGTCCTTCACCGACGTCACCTGCGCCGGGGCCGACACCACGCACATGGCGACAGCTACGGCCCGTCCGTCGGGCACGACGCCTGCCAGGCCGCCGGAGTGCGCTGGATCGAACCGGCCGACTCGGCCGAGGGTGCCGGCTTCCACCCGAACGCCGCCGGACACAGGAGCACGGCCGATGCCGTCCTCGCCGCCCTCGGTCACTGACGCCTCAGCCGCGCCCCTCCGCCGCCACGCCGTAGCGGTGGAGGAAGGCGCGGACCTGCTCCGCCATGTCGACCGCGTCCGGATCGAGGAGCCACTGCGTCTGCAGCCCGTCCAGCAGGGCCAGCAGCTGCTGTGCCACGGCGGCCGGGTCCTCGTGGGCGCCCGCCGCCGCGAACAGCTCCGCCAGCAGGCCGGTCAGCTCGCGGCGCAGGACCTGGTAGCGCCGGACGAAGTAGAGGTGGGCGGGGTGGTCCGGATCGGAGGCCTCCGCCGACAGCTTCGCGTACAGCGCGACCAGGCCTGGCGTACGGGCGTTGCGCTCGACCACGTCGAGCAGCAGGCGCAGCCGCTCGGCGGGCTCAGGCTCCGGTTCGCCCGGGCCGAGCACGCCGGGGAAGAGGCGGCGCGCGTCCAGTTCGTCCCGGCGGCTCAGCACGTCCAGGAGCAGGGCCTCCTTGCCGGGGAAGTGGTGCAGCACTCCGGCGTGGGTGAGTCCGGCGTGGGCGGCGATGTCGCGCAGCGAGACCGCGAGGTAGCCGGAGCGGGCGAACAGCTCGGCCGCGGAGTCCAGGATGCGGGCGCGGGTGCGCTCGCCCTTGGACAGCCGTCGGGGCGCCTCGGGGGCGGGGTCGGTCACTTCGGTCTCCTGCCGCGATCGAGTCTCGTCCAGCGGAACTTACCGGCTGGTCAATCCCACCGAACGAAAACCTACCAAGTGGTTAATTCCGTGTGTAGGCTCACCGGCAATCTTCGCCGGGGCGGTGCCCCCGGCTCTCCAGACGGAGCGAAAGACATGAGCAGAACTGCCCGAACCGCGACGGTTGCCGCCTGCGTCGCGGCCTCGCTCGCCCTCGCCGGATGCGCCGGCGACAACGGCGGCGCCGCGGGTGCCGGATCGTCCACGCTGAACATCGCGACGATGACCCTCCCGCAGAGCCTGGACCCCGCCGTCGCCACCGGCAGCGCCCTGCCGTACTTCCAGGCGGTGTACGACACCCTCATCAAGCGCGAACCCGACGGCACCTTCAGCCCGATGCTCGCCACGGAGTGGACGTACGACAAGGCGCACACGGCGCTCGCGCTGACCCTGCGCAAGGACGTGAAGTTCGCCGACGGCACCGCCTTCGACGGCGCGGCGGTCAAGGCGAACCTGGAGCGCTTCCAGAAGGGCGGCGGCGCCTCCGCGAAGTGGCTGAACGACCTGGCGGCCGTCGACGTCACCGACGCCACCCACGTCACGCTCAAGCTCAAGCAGCCCAACCCGGCGATGGAGTTCTACCTCAGCGACGCCCCCGGCCTGATGGCCAATCCCCGGCAGTTCGCGAAGGGCGACAGCCTCAGGACGACACCGGACGGCACCGGCCCGTACCGCCTCGACAAGGCGCGGACCACGGTCGGCACCAAGTGGTCGTTCAGCCGCAACGCCGACTACTGGGGCGAGGAACTCCCGTACAAGAACGTCAACATCAGCTTCTTCGACAACGAGACCGCCATCACCAACGGACTCAAGACCGGGCAGATCAACGCGGCGCTCCTGCAGACCGCCGACCAGCAGATCGCCATCGAGTCCGACCCGAAGGTCAGGACCGAGAAGCAGGAGTTCGACTTCCAGGGGCTGCTGCTCTTCGACCGCGACGGCAAGATCACCCCGGCCCTGCGCGATCCCCGCGTGCGCCAGGCGCTCAACTACGCCGTCGACCGCGCCACCATGCTCGACCGCATCCGCCAGAACCGCGGCCGGACCACCTCGCAGGTCTTCGGCCCCGAGACCCAGGCGTACGACAAGAAGCTCGACGGCTACTACGCGCACGATCCGGCCAAGGCCAAGTCCCTGCTCAAGCAGGCCGGTTACGGAGACGGCTTCACGCTGAAGCTGCCGAGGATCACGGCGATCGTCAACGACGCGCTCGCCGCCTCGCTGCAGTCCGACTTCAAGGCCATCGGCGTGAAGCTCGTCTGGGACACCCTCGACGGGGCCTCGGCCGTCCAGAAGGTCTTCAAGGACCGCCAGTACTCCGGCATGGTCATGAACATGGGCCAGTCCACCTCGGACTGGGCGGCGGCCGACGAGCTGGTCACCCCGGGCGCGTTCAACATGTTCGGCACCTCGGACAAGGTGACGCGGAAGCTGCTGCCCGCCCTCAAGGCCGGCAGCGAGGCCGAGGCGAAGGCGGCCGCGCGCGAGCTGAACCAGCACCTGGTCGAGGACGCCTGGTTCGTCCCCTTCTACCGGATGAGCTATCTGCACGTCTCGGACGGCACCGTGAAGATCGCGCCGCAGTCCGGCATGGCCGTCCCCTCGATCTACAACTACGCGCCCGCCAAGTAGCGCCCCGCGCCGACGGATACCGAGTGTCATGCTGAACTTCATCGCCCGCAGGATCGCCTCCGGAGCCCTGCTCCTGGTCGTGATCTCCTTCCTCACCTATCTGCTGCTGTCCGTCCCGCACATCGACGTGGGCCGGCAACTGCTCGGCGAGAGCGCGTCCCAGAGCGCCATCGACGCCAAGAACGCGTCGCTGGGCCTGGACGACCCGGTGCTCCAGCAGTACGGGACCTGGCTGTCCCACGCCGTCCGGGGCGACCTCGGCACCTCCTGGTTCACGAGTGAGGACGTGGGCCAGGCCGTCGGCAACCGCCTCCCCGTCACGGCGAGTCTGATGCTCGGCGTCACCGCCGTCACCACGGTCTGCGCCTTCCTGCTGGGCGTGTGGGCCGGAGTGCGGCGCGGCGCGGCCGACCGCTTCGTGCAGGTGCTGGGTGTGGTGGGGTACGCCCTGCCGGGATTCCTGCTCACCCTGGTCCTAGTGCTGGTCTTCGCGGTACGGCTCCGCTGGTTCCCGGCCATCGGCTACACCGGGTTCACCGACTCGCCCGGCGGCTGGCTGTCCACCATCACCCTGCCGGTGCTCTCGCTGTCCGTGGCGTCCGTCGCGGGTGTCTCGCAGCAGGTGCGGGGCGCCGTCATCGACGCCCTCCGGCAGGACTACGTACGCACCCTGCGCGCCCGTGGGCTGCCCGCGTCCCGCATCGTGTTCAAGCACGTCCTGCGCAACGCCTCGGCGCCCGCGCTCTCCGTGCTCGGCATGCAGTTCGTCGGCCTGCTCGGCGGGGCCGTCCTCGTGGAGCAGATCTTCGGGCTTCCCGGCATCGGCTCCATGACCGTCACCTACACCACCCGCGGCGACATCCCCGTGATCATGGCGCTCGTCATGCTCACCGTCGTCGGCGTCGTCCTGATCAACCTCCTGGTCGACATCCTGATCGGCTGGCTCAACCCCAAGGCGAGGGTCGCATGAGTACCGGCCGCACCCTGCGCAGGGTCCTGCGCAACCCCCTCGGCGGCTTCTCCGCCCTCCTGCTCCTGCTCATCGTCGCGGCCGTGCTCCTCGCCCCCGTGATCGCCTCGCAGGATCCGGGCGCCTCGTCGCTCAGCGAGGCGTTCGCCGCCCCCAGCGGCGGCCACCCCCTGGGCATGGACTCGGCGGGGCGCGACATCCTCGCCCGGGTGCTGTACGGCGGACGGAACACGCTGGGCGGCGCGCTGCTCGCCCTCGCCATCGCGCTGGTGCTCGGGGTGCCGTCGGGGCTCTTCGCCGGGTACCGGGGCGGCTGGTTCGACTCCGTCGCCAACTGGACGGTCAACCTCGTCATGGCCCTGCCCGCCATGGTGGTGCTGCTCGCCTCCCGCGCCATCCTCGGCCCCGACGTCACGGTCCTGATGATCGTGCTCGGCGTCCTGGTGGCGCCCAGCTTCTTCCGCCTGGTGCGCGGCATCGTCGCCAACGTCCGGGGTGAGCTCTACGTCGACGCCGCGAAGGTCTCCGGGCTCTCCGACACCCGCATCGTCGCCCGGCACGTCCTGACCGTCGTACGCGGCCCCATCATCATCCAGACCGCCCTGGTCGCCGGCATCGCGATCGCCCTCCAGGCCGGCCTGGAATTCCTCGGCGTCGGCAGCGGATCGTCCGCGACCTGGGGCGCCATGCTCAACGAGGCGTTCCAGAACATCCAGCGCGCGCCCCGGCTCATCCTCTGGCCCGGACTCGCGCTCGGCCTCACCAACTGCGCGCTCGTCCTGCTCGCCGGCGCCCTGCGCGACGCCCTGGAGGACCATACGCCCCGGCCCGTCCGCCGCCGGCGCACCGGGCCCGCCGCTCCCGCGGAGTCCGCCGAGTCCACGGAGACCGCCGCCCCGCGCGCCGAACTGCTCTCCGTGCGCGGCCTCACCGTCGCCTACGCCCGGCCCGACGGCACCGACAAGGAGGTCGTGCACGGCATCGACCTCGATGTGCGCCCCGGCGAAATCGTCGGCCTGGTCGGCGAGTCCGGCTCCGGGAAGACCCAGACGGCCTTCTCGGTCCTGGGCCTGCTGCCCGAGGGCGGACGCGTCACGCACGGCAGCATCACGGTCAACGGCCGGGAGACGGCGGGCATGCGGGAACGCGACCACCGCGCGCTGCGCGGCCGCACCCTCGCGTACGTGCCGCAGGAACCCATGAGCAATCTCGACCCCGCCTTCACCATGGGCAGCCAGCTGATGGAGCCCGTACGCCACCACCTCGGACTCGGGCGCAGGGAAGCCGCCGAACGGGCGCGCGAGTTGCTGCGCCTGGTCGAGATCCCGGACCCGGACCGCACCCTGCGCCTCTACCCGCACGAGATCTCCGGTGGCATGGCCCAGCGGGTCCTGATCGCCGGGGCGATGTCCTGCGACCCCGACCTCCTCATCGCCGACGAGCCCACCACCGCGCTCGACGTGCGCGTGCAGGCCGAAGTGCTCGCCCTGCTGCGCCGTCTGCGGGACGAACGCGGACTCGGCGTCCTCCTGGTGACCCACAACCTCGGGGTCGTCGCCGACCTCTGCGACCGGGTGGCCGTGATGAACGCCGGGCGCATCGTGGAGACCGGCACCACCGAACAGATCCTCGGCGCCCCCCGGGACCCGTACACCCGCACCCTGCTCGCCGCCGTCCTGGACGACGCACCGGCCCGCGCCCCCTGGCAGCCCCGAGAAGCAAGGACCGTCACCGCATGAAGACCTCCGACGCCGCGCCCGAAGCCGCCGAGGCCGACGCCCTGCTCGCCGTGCGGGACCTGCGGGTCTCCTTCCCCGGCAAGGGGCGGCGGGCCCCGGAGACCGAGGTCCTCAAGGGAGTCGGCCTCTCCGTCCGGCCCGGGGAGACCCTGGGCCTGGTCGGCGAGTCTGGCTCCGGCAAGTCCACCATCGGGCGCGCGGTCCTCGGGCTCGTCCCGGTGCGCTCCGGCACCATCACCTTCGACGGCGAGCGCATCGAGCACGCCGGTCCCCGGCGCCGCAGGGTCCTCAGCCGCGACCTCCAGGTGATCTTCCAGGACCCGTACACCTCCCTGAATCCGTCGCGCACCATCGGGGACACCCTCGCCGAGCCGCTGATCGGGCAGGGCACGGCGGCGCGGGAGGCCCGGGGGAGGGTCGCCGGGCTGCTGGACCGGGTCCATCTGCCGTCCGACGCGGCGGGGAGGCTGCCCCGCGAGTTCTCCGGGGGACAGCGGCAGCGGGTCGCGATCGCCCGGGCGCTGGCCCTGCGGCCCCGGCTGGTCATCTGCGACGAGCCGGTGTCCGCGCTGGACCTGACGACCCAGCGCACGGTGCTCGACCTCCTCCTGGAGATCCAGGAGGCGACGGGGGTCGCGTACCTCTTCGTCTCCCACGACCTGGCCGTCGTCCGCTTCATGAGCCACCGCGTCTCGGTCATCCACCGGGGCGAGATCGTGGAGACGGGCGACGCCGCGACGGTCACCTCCGAGCCGCGCCACGCGTACACGCGCACGCTCCTGCTGGCCTCGCCGGTGGCGGACGTGGCCGAGCAGCGCAGGCGGCGCGCGGCGGCCGGTGCCGCCGGCGGACCTGACTGACCTGCGACGACACGGACGGATCGGGGCGCCCACCGGGCGCCCCGATCGCGTCTCCGGGGCTTTTCGGGTCGGACCCCTATCGGCTACTCAGGGTACTTGTCGCACTTTTCAGAGTGTTACGCGGCATTTATCCCGCGCGCCATGGCATCTCTTAGGTCGATCGATTGATCAGTACGACAATCATCCCGGCTCGAAGGAGTTCAGCATGCGCATTTCCGCTTCTGTCCGTGCCCGCAGCGTCCGCGCGGGTACGGTCGCGGCCGCCGTGGTCGCGGCCGCCGCCGCCACACTGGGCGGGGCGTCCGCCGCCTTCGCCGCCCCCGGTGACAGCGGTGACATCGACATCCGCCCCGGCGGCTGGGCGGCGCGCGGCGGCGACGGCAACGAGGTCTGCAAGTTCGTCCTCCAGGCCAGCAACTTCGGCGACATGCCGGCCGTGCCGTGGACCATCACCGCGCAGCCCCCGACCGTCCCCCCGGGGGACACCCTCGCCAGCACCCTTCCGCTGGTGAACGGCTCGGCGCGCAGCCAGGAGTACCTGCTCCCCGAGGGCACGTACCAGCTGGTGTGGATCGTTCCGTCCGGCCCGAAGAACAAGGCGTTCAAGGTCAACTGCACCAAGCCGGCCGGTAACAACGGCTCCAGCAACACCGCCGAGCGCGGTTCGGCCGCTTCGGGCTCCGAGGCGGGCTACGAGCAGCCGTCCGGCGGCGTCCCCGCCGGTGGCGGCGGCGTCCCGGACATGGAGGGCGTCAGCTCCGAGAGCGACTCGAACGCCGGGGCCACCGCCGCGCTGGCGGCCGGCGCCGTCGGAGCCGCCGGGCTGATCATGGTCCGTCGAGCCGCACGCCGCCGTGCCCGCAACGAGGCATAACCCGCGCAGAAGACGCCGACGGGGCCCGAGCCGGGCGTGTCGTCTCACGATGACGCTGAGCGTGACCTCCTCGCTGGTGACCGGCATCGTCTGGGCGAGTTCCGACTCGTCCGACGATCCGGTCGCCGCCGCCCACGGCAACGACGCCGCGGGCGGCGGCGACCGGCCGGTCTCGCACGCCCCCCTGTCACCGTCGCGGCCGGTGAAGGTCGCGGTGCCCGCGATCTTCATCGAGGCGCCGGTCACCGGCCTGGGACTCGACAAGAAGGGGCACCTCGGGGCCCCGCCCCTGAGCAGACCCAGGGAGGTGGGCTGGTACCGCGACGGGCCCTCGCCCGGCGAGAAGGGCACCTCGCTGATCGTCGGTCACCGCGACACGGAGACCGGACCCGCGATCTTCCTCAACCTCAACGCCCTGCACAAGGGCGACAAGGTCACCGTCACCCGGGCCGACAAGCAGAAGGCCGTGTTCACGGTCGACGCGGTCGAGACGTACACCAAGGACAAGTTCCCCGACGACAAGGTGTACGGCAGCACCGGCCGTCCGGAACTCCGCCTGATGACGTGCGGCGGGCGCTTCAACAAGAAGGACGGCTACGCCGCCAACGTCGTCGTCTTCGCCCACCTCACCTCGTTGAAGAAGGTATGACGCCCCCTCACCCGGCGCACCGCTCCCGAACGGCGAACGCGTTCAGGGTCAGGGACAGGCTCGCGGTGAGCCGCCGTGCGTACGGCACGTGCAGCGACTCGTTCGGACCGTGGGCGTTCGCCCCCGGGCCCAGGACTCCGCAGGCCAGGAACTGGGCCCCGGGGAACTGCCGGGACAGCTTCCCCATCAGCGGGATCGTGCCGCCCTGCCCGATCCGGGCGACGTCCGCCCCGTCGAAGCAGGCCCGGCTCGCCCCGGAGAGCGCGGCGCTCAGCCACGGCTCCTCGGCGGGCGCGTGCCAGCCGTCGGCCAGGACCCGGTCGGGCGTGAAGCGGACCGTCGCGCCGTACGGCGGGTCCGCCTCCAGGAGCCTGCCCAGCTCCGCGACCGCCGCTGCGCCGTCCACCGTCGGCGGCAGCCGCAGCGCGAGCTTCACCCGGGTGTGCGGGCGCAGCACATTGCCGGCCGAGGCGACCGGGGGCAGCCCGTCGGCGCCGGTGACCTCCAGACTGGGGCGCCACGCCCGGTTGAGCAGCAGCTCCCCGGGGTCGTCGGCCACGGCCGAGGTGTCCCCGTACCAGTCGAAGCGCTCCCGGACCCCGTCGCCGAGCAGGGCCGCCGCCGCACGGGTCTGCTCCCGGCGCTCCGGAGGCACCTCGCCGTGCAGGACGGCGGGGCGCAGCGTGCCCGTCGCCCCGTCCTCGACGCGGTCGAGCAGCTGCCGCAGCACCCGGAACGACGACGGCACCACGCCTCCGGCGTCCCCGGAGTGCGCGCCGTCGCCGAGGACCCGCACGTCGAGCGTGCCGCCGCAGGCCCCGCGCAACGACGTGACCAGCCAGAGCCGTTCGTAGTCGCCCGCGCCGGAGTCCAGGCAGACCACCAGGCCCACCTCGCCGATCCGGTCCGCCAGTTCCCCGAACCAGTGGTCCAGGTCCGGGCTGCCGGACTCCTCCCCGGCCTCGAACACCCCGACGCACCGGGGCCGGGCCGCGTCCTGCTCGGCCAGGGCCCGGATCGCGGTCACCGAGGCGGGCAGCGCGTACCCGTCGTCGGCGCCGCCGCGCCCGTACAGCCGGGTGCCGTCGAAGGACGGCTCCCACGCGGTGCGGCCGCCGGTCCAGCCCTCGCCCTCGGGCTGCTTGTCGAGGTGGCCGTAGAAGAGGACGGTCTCATCGGACCGGGTGCCCGCGCCCGGGACCTCGAAGAAGATCAGGGGCGTACGGCCGGGGGCGCGCAGGACCTCGGTGCGCAGGCCGGGCAGCGGCACCGCGCGCAGCCAGGCCGCCGCCGCGTCGACGGCCCGGTCCAGGTGCCCGCGGGCCTCCCACTCCGGGTCGTACGCGGGGCTGACGGCCGGGACCCGGATGTGGTCCCGGACCAGCGGCAGGATCTCGGTCTCCCACTGGGCGTCGCAGAACTCCCGTACCGGGGCCGGGTCGACGCGGAACGGCTCAGACATGGGCGAGCGCGTTCTCGGCGGGCGCGAACTCGATGCCGAGCAGCGCCTCGACGGGGGCGTACACCTCGGGCATGTACATCGTCGGCGACAGCAGCAGGTTCTCCGCGGGGGCGACCAGGACCTCGACGCGCTTGCCCACCTCGACATCGGCGGAGGCGAGCGGCTGCCCCGCCTCGTCGAACGTCGTGATCAGGTCCGGGAACGCGGCCCGGCGACCGCCCGCGAGGTCGAGCGCCATGTACTCGTTGACGAAGTGCAGCGTGGTGCCGTCGGCGTCGTCCAGGACCGCGACGCCCACGTCCAGGCCCTCGCGCTGCTCGCAGCGGTACTCGCGCACGGTCCCCGCCGCGGCGATCTCGCCGCCCAGCTGCGCGGCCGCACCGGCCGGCCCCTCGGCCAGGAAGCGGTGCCCCAGCTCGATCGCGAAGCCGATGGCGCCCGGGGCGCCGTTGCGGACGGCGTAGCCGACCTCGACCGGATTGCGGGCGACGCCCACCCAGCCGCCCGCCTCCACGGACGCGCGCCGGACCACGTTGGACGTCGCGTCCAGGCCGCCGGAGACCGCGCCCTCGACATAGGCGTGCGGCTTGCCGCCCGCGTAACCCTGGCTGGACCGGTAGCCCTCGCGGCGGTGCAGGCCCATCGCGCCCATCTGGCTGGACGGGTGGGCGCGGCCGTTGCACGCCAGGTCGATGACGGGCAGTCCGGTCAGCGCGGAGTGGAACCAGCCGTTGATCGTGGTCTCGGCGCCGTTCTCGTTCGTGTGCAGCGCGACCAGGTCGCCCGGCAGCTCCCGGCGCAGCAGTTCCAGCGCGCGAACCAGGTGCGTCGGCAGCACCTGCGGGTCGGGCGCGGCGGGGGCGCCGACCAGGGCCACGGTCGCGGTCAGATCGCCGTCCGCGAACTCGTCGGCGCTCCACAGCTCGGGCGTGCCGACCTGAAGGGCCAGTTCGGCGGTGCGCAGGCCCCGCTCCACGAAGCCGCCGCCGCCTCCGCCGAGTACGGCACCGCCGTACACGGCCGCGCGGATGTCGTCATGGGTCAGCTGTCGCTTCACGGGTTCTCCCAGGGTGGTGCTGTGCGGGTGGTACGGGGGATGGAGTGCGGTCCGGCTACTTGGCGGCCTTGAACACGCCGTTGCCGAAGGAGTAGAGGGCGTCCCCGGCGATCGCGCCGCCGGCGAAGACCTCCAGGTCGCCCTTGACGTCCCGGCCGAGCAGGCGCGGGGCGAGGACGCGGGCGGCGATGCCGGCGGCGACCATCCAGCCGGCCATCGGGGTGGTGATCAGCAGCCCGGTCGCGAGCAGGATGCCGAGCTGCCGCTTCGACCCGCCGACGAGCTGCACGATCGCGCCCGGGATCGCCCACAGCGCGAGGTGCTTCGCGGTCTCGACGGACGGGCCGGCCTTGATCGCGGCGACGTACGCGGCGTCGATCGGGGCGGTCTGCCCGTTGTCGAAGAACATCCGGTACGAGACGAGGACGACGACGATCGCGACGCCGAAGCCGATCATCGCGGCGATCAGCTGCTGGCGGCGGCCCTCCAGCTCGAAGGCCGGGTCGGCGTTCTCGCCGCGCAGCAGGTAGCCGGTCTTCAGGTCGTAACCCATGTCCGCGAAGGCCGGACCGGTCGCGGCGGTGAAGCCGGAGAGCACCACCAGCGCCTTGGGCGGGAAGCCGATGAGGATGCCGAGCAGGAGGGTGATCAGGGCGATGGCGAAGGCCGGGAACCAGCCGGAGTGCATGGACGCGATGCCGACCAGCAGCTCGTGCAGGAACGCCGCGACGGACGCGTAGACCAGGAAGCCGATCAGCATGCCCGGGCTCATGTGCGTGGCCGCGCCGGTCCCGAAGGCGAGCAGGACCGAGATCGCGAGGTAGGCGCCGAGGCCCAGGCGCATCGAGCGCCCCAGCCGCCGCGCGCCCTCCTCCGCGCCCTCGGGCGCACCGGCCGAACCGGCCGAACCGGCCCGCGCCGCGTTCGTCCGCCGGGCGCCGAGGATGGTCCGGCCGACCTGGACGAGGGCGACGAGACCGGCGCCGATCATCATCCCGTGCGGCAGGTACATCGCGTTCAGGTCGAGGCCGAACAGCGGGTCCGCGTACTGCGTGAACAGCAGGCCGACGCCGAACGCGGCCATGGCGCCGAAGCCGCCGATCAGGGCCACGCCGAACGCCGACATCGGCAGCGAGAACACCGCGCCCACCAGGCCGGTCACCAGACCCAGCCCGAGCACCTTGGCGCGCCGTCCGCCCTCGTCGCCCGCCCTGATCGCCTCGGCGGCGGCCAGCCCCAGCGGCCACGGGTTCTTCGCGGGGAAGGCCGGGGTGTCGTACATCCGGTACAGCAGCCAGGCGTCGACCAGCATCGCGACCGAGACGCCGATCAGCATCGGGACGATCATGTCGCCCATCCCGAACAGGAACGGGATGCCGATCGGCAGGAACAGGCTGTTCGCGGCGCCGAAGGTGGCCGACGAGATGCTCGTCTGCGCCAGGTTCTGCGCGTGGACCGAGCGGAAGCCGCGGAAGGCGACGAGCGGCACCCGGGCCAGCGTCATCGCGGCGAGCGCGCCGATCAGCGAGGTGCTGGGCGTGACGCCGAGCGTGGCCAGCAGCTGCACGCCGACGACCGCGCCGAACACGCTGAGCACGACGGTGAGGATCAGATTGCCGGGCGCGAGGGCGCGGGGATGGCGCGCTCCGTCGGCCGCGGTGTGCGGGGCGTCGGTGACGGCCCGGTTCGTCGCGTCGGTGCTCATGGATCTCCGGTGCTTCCGTGCGGGGCGGCGTGTCCGCCACTCCAGAAGTTCCAAAATATGGAACCGTGTGTGAATATCTGGATGTGCTGGATCATCTCCGGGGCACGCCCGCCCGTCAAGGGGGTGGGCGGCGGTCTCGGTATGTGGGCGCCCCTTACGATCGGACGCACGGGCCCGGGGCCCGGGGGAGGCAGGAGAACGGTGAGCACACTCGCCAACGCGCGGGACGTCCTGCGGCTGCTGGCGCGCCTGCAGCGCGACCTGACCGTGACGGACGTGGCGGGCGCCCTCGACCTGCCGAAGAGCTCCGTGTCACGGACGCTGAGCATGATGGCCGAGTACGGCTTCCTGGACCGCGACCCGGTGAGCCGCGCCTATCGGCCCGGCGAACTCGTCATGGAGGCCTCGTACCACTTCCGCGCCTCCCGCTCCACCGCCTCGCTCCTGGAGGAGGAGCTGGCCAGACTGGTCGCGGACATCGGCTACACCGGCTACGTGGACGTGCTCGACGGCGCCGAATCGCTGGTGCTGCACATGCGGATCGGCACGGTCGGTGCCCTCCAGGCGTACACCCCGGCCGGCACCCGCGCGCCCGCCTACGCCAGCTCCATGGGCCGCGCCCTGCTGGCCCGCCTGGACGACGCGCAGGTGCTGCGGCTCGTCGACGCCCGCCTCGAACAGGCCACCGGATCGGCGCCCCGCACCCCCGGCGAGCTGGTCTCGTCGCTGGCCCGGGTGCGCGCCGACGGCTGGGAGTCCTCGCGCGGCGAGTTCGTGCCGAACGTCGCGGGCATCTCCGCGGCCGTCGTGGACGGCGATACGGGGCAGGTCTTCGGGATAGGGATCGCCCTGCCCGCCCCCGAGCTGCGCCACGAGAACGAGGCCCGGTTCGGCCGCGCGGTGCGGGACGCCGCGCGGCGCGTGGGGAAGCGGATCGGCGACCCGTACTGGCTGCGTTACGTGGCCGAATAGGGCCGTCCCTCAGACGAGCAGCGGCCCCAGCATCGCGCCCACCGCCGCGCCCGGGGTCAGCACCGGCGCGGTGATCCCGGCCGCGCGCAGCGCCTCGCGGTGCCGGGTGCCGTAGCCCATGCAGTCGAGCACCAGCGCCTCCGCCCCCGCGTCCAGCCGGGCCCGGGCCGCCGCGCACAGGGCGCCCTCGTCGTCGGCGTACGGCGAGGCCGTGCCGAACTCCGGGGCCGGGTCCAGCGCCCGCCACTTCGTCCGGGCCTCCGCCACCTGCTCCGGCAGCGGTACGACGACCCCGATCCGGGCGCCCCGCAGCACCGCGCCCACGTATCCCGTGAGCAGCGCGTCCGGCTCGACCAGCCGCGCCCGACGGGTCCGCAGTCCCGGGAACTCCCCGGTGCACAGCAGCACCACGACGTCCGCCCCGTCCGCCTCCACCCGCTCCACGAGGGTGGCGAGCCCGGCCCCGACGGCGTCCGCGTCCAGGGTCACGGGGGTCCCGTCGGCCAGCCTGCTCAGCAGGGTCGCGCGCCCGCGCACCGCCCCGAACCGCGACTCCACCGCCGCCCGGTCGAGCCCGTCGAGGACCCCCGCGTGCCGTATCCGGGCGCCGGCAGGCAGCTCCGCCTCGATGGCCACGGAGAGATCCGGGCGGGGGGACTGACCGATGGTCAGGAAGGTCACGGTGTGCTGCACGGGGCCTCGCTTCGACGGTTGTTCCGGATAATGGAATCGAATTCCGGATAACCGTATCGTCCGCCCCGGTGGACCGGCCCGGCCGTACCGCGGGTCAGGGCGCGGCCGGGCCCTCCGGGGAGCGGAGCACCAGCAGGGTGATCTCGCTGGGTGCGAAGACCCGGAACGGCGGGCCCCAGAATCCGGTGCCCCGGCTGGTGTACAGCTGGGTGCGGTCGCCGTGGCGGCTCAGCCCGGCGACGGCCGGCTGGTCGAGGCGGACCAGGTAGTGGAACGGCCAGATCTGGCCGCCGTGGGTGTGGCCCGAAAGCTGGAGGTCGACGCCGCCCTCGGCGGCCCGGTCGATGAACTTCGGCTGGTGCGCCAGGAGCAGCACCGGCAGTCCGGGGTCGGCCCCGTCCAACGCCCCCGCCAGGTGCGCCCGGTGACCGGCCAGGCCGGAGGACTCGGCGGTGACGTCGTCCACACCGGCGACCACGAGGGTGTCGCCGCCGCGTTCGAGCAGCACATGGCGGTTGCGCAGCGGCTGCCAGCCCAGCTCGTCCATCAGGTCCACCCAGCCCTGCGCCTCGCTGTAGTACTCGTGGTTCCCGGTGACGTAGACACGGGCGTGGGCGGCGCGCACCGTCCCGAGCGGGGCGGCCTGGGCGCGGCGGCGCTCGGCGGTGCCGTCCGCGATGTCACCGGTGTGGCAGACCAGGTCCGCCTCCAGCGCGTTGACCTCCGCGCACACCCGCTCCGACCAGCGGGCCCGGTCCAGCGGCCCGTAGTGCGTGTCGGTGATGAGGACGACCCGCGTCCCGTCCAGCCCCGGCCCCAGGCGCGGCAGTCGTACGTCGACCCGGCGCACCCTCGGCACCCGGCGCGCCTCGGCGTACCCCCAGCCGAGCAGGGCCGCGGCGGCCCCGAGCACCGACCAGGTGACGATCCTGGCCCGGTCCTGCCCGTCGCCGGTCCCGGCCAGGGTCAGGGCGAGCCGCAGCAGGACGCCGAGCAGCACGGACCAGGTGAACAGCACCCAGACGGACCCGAGCAGGCTGTCCCCGACGATGGCCGCCCGGTCCCGCTGCCGCCTGCCGTGCCCGCGCACCATCGCGAACGGCATGGTGACGAGGCCCAGCACGAAGAGGCAGGTGGCGCCCGCGGTGACGGGGAGCGGCCAGTGCTGTCCGGTGTACAGCAGCACCCAGCACGGCACGGCCCACAGCAGGACCGGGGCGACCAGGGGGACGTAACGCATCAGGCGCCGCACCCGGCTCGGTGGCGCCGCTGCGGCCCGGCCGTCCGCGGGCCGGGCCTCGCTCGTGTCGGTCACGTTTCCTCCTCGGACGGCCGGAATGCCGCCGGGCACTGTACTCCCCGGCCCCTTCGCGTCAGCAGGCGGCCGGGGCGGGGGAGGGTGCGGTGGTCAGACGGAGTCCGACCTCGATCAGGGTCCGCCCGAGAGCGGCGCGCAGGGGCCGGGGGCTCCGGACGGACCGGGTGAGGCGGTACTCGTCGGCCTCGGCGTGGAGTTCGGCGGCGCGGAGGTGGTGCAGGGCGAGGTGGGCCTGGGCATGCATCGGTGGTTCTCCTTTACTCGCTGCTGAGGGGAAACGCATGGGTGTGGACGCGTACGCGGGCGCTGTCGCCCTCGTCCTCGTCGGTGATCCGGTCGCGGTACTCGTCGATGAGCGCGTGCATCCTGGCGACGAGCTCTCCGGCCAGCCCGGGGGTCAGCCGCAGGGTCGCGCTGCTCATGTCCCAGGTGCTCTGCCACTCCTCGGGCCAGGCCGCGCGGTCGCCGAGCCAGGCCGACAGGTCCCGGGCCTGGGTGAGCGCGACCTCGTGCAGATAGAGCTCGGCGGCGCCGCGCACCTCCGGGCTGGAGTGGGTGAGCAGGGAGTCGTCGAAGCGCACACCCAGGCTCACCGCCTGCCACCAGCGCTCCCGTCCCTTGCCGTGCTCGGGGGCGTCCTTGATGAAGCCGTGCGCCGCGAGCTGACGCAGGTGGTAGCTGGTGGCCCCGCTCGACTCGCCCAGTTTCGCCGCGAGTTGGGACGCGGTGGCCGGCCCGTCGAAGCGCAGCGTGTCGAGCAGTCGCATGCGCAGCGGATGGGCGAGCCCCCGGAGTGAGCGGGGGTCGAGATGGTGGACCGTTCCGTCGGGCTGTTCTGGCATGACTCCAAGGTAGGCGTGCAAAGACTCGGTTGCAAGGGTTTCTTTGCAACTAATTCTTTGCACGCCTACCTTGGATCGCGGTGAGGGTTCGCCCATCGCCGCATCCGGGCCGTGGGCCTACTGCGACCACCAGGTCGGTTCGCGGTCCCAGCGGTGTTTGTGGAGCTGGGCCAGCAGCTCGTCCGGGAGCGGCCTGCCGTCGCTCACGGCCAGGTTCGCGCCGACATGGGCGGGGGTGCGCATACCGGGGATGACCGTCGAGACGGCGGGGTGGGCGAGGACGAACCGCAGGGCGAGTTCGGGGAGGGTCATGCCTTCCGGGAGCAGCGGCATCAGCTCCGCGACCCGCCGGACGGACGGGACCAGGTTCTCCGGCACGAAGTAGGAGTTGCGCCAGTCGCCCTCGGGCCAGCTGGATTCCGCGGTGAGCCGGCCGGTCAGCGCTCCCTCGTCGAAGGGGACACGGGCGATCACCGCGATGTCCATCTCCTGGCAGACGGGCAGCAGTTCGTCGGCGGGGGACTGGTCGAAGATGTTGAAGCCGACCTGTACGGCGTCGATCAGCCCGGTCTCCAGGGTGCGCAGGACGTTCCAGGGCTCCCAGCGGTTGACGCTGATCCCCACCCCCCGGACCAGCCCCGCCTCCTTGAATTCCCGCACCGGGTCCTGCCAGCGCCGGTCCTCGGCCCAGGAGTCCTCCCAGACGTGGAACTGCAGCAGGTCGATCGCGTCCACCCCGAGGCCGTCCAGGCTGCGCCTCGTGTACTCCCTGATGTGGTCCTCCGGGAAGACGTCCTCCAGCCGTGACGCACGGGTGGACGGCCAGGCCCGGTCCTTCGGCGGGATCTTGGTCGCCACGTACAGCTCGCGGCCCGGATGACGGCTCAGCAGTTCACCCAGCAGCTGTTCGCTGTGGCCGCGGCCGTAGATCCAGGCCGTGTCGAAGAAGGTGCAGCCCCGTTCGACCGCCTCGTCCAGCGCGCGCCGGCCGAGGGTGTCGTCCGCGCCGGTCCAGCCCCCCCTCGCCACCGGCGATGCCCCACATTCCGTAGCCGATCTCGCTGACCTCACGACCGGTCCGGCCGAAACGCCTGTATCGCACGGTGCCCTCTCTCCTCATATCGGCAGTCGCCTCTCCCACAGCCGCCGGTAGTACGGCTCGTGGTGGGCGTGGTACGCGGCCAGCACCGGGTCGTTGTCCACGGTGGTGGGGTATGCGCGTACGGCGGTGTGGAAGCCGTGGCTGCGGCTGACGTCGGTGTGCCAGCGCGCGGTGGCGGACCACTCGTCGCGGTCGCCCGGCGACCAGTGCAGGCTCTCGGGGCGGAACGGCAGCCCGACCCGCTCGCACCACGCACGTACCAGGGCGTCCGGCCGGTGCACCAGGTCGTGCGCGTCGATCACCGTCGGCTCCCCGCCCGTCGCCGCCTCCACCGCGCGGTACAGCTCGTCCAGGTGGGCGTAGCCGATCTCCTCCAGGGTCACCTTCGGATTGAGCGCGTAGTGCGACGGCACCGCCTCGCGCGGGTCCCGGATCAGGAAGGTGTGCACGGTGCCCCGCAGAAACGCGGCGTCGGCCGGCGCCCTCGGACAGTGGTGGTCCGTCGTGTCCTTGAAGAACACTCCTGGCGACGGAGTTCACCGCGGGAAGCAGCGGGCGATGAAGTCGTTACGGAACTTCCCCGTTGGGTCGACGTGCGCCGTCAGGCGCTGGAAACGGTCGTACTGGGGGTAGAGACCGCGCAGGGCCTCGGGTGCCGTGACGAAGAGCTTGCCCCAGTGCGGCCGGGCCGCGACGGGGGCGAGGGCGGTCTCGATCACCTGCAGAGCCTTCATCACGGCGGCGGTGTCGGGCCGCCAGGTGAAGTGGAAGGCCACGGAGTCCCGCCGATGGGCCGGGCTGAGCCAGAGGCTGTCCGCGGCCACGCTCCGGATCTCCCCCACTTGCAGATGCGGGGCGAAGGCGTCCCGGACGGCGTGCAGGGCGTCGAAGGCCGCGACGGCGTCCTCACGGGCGACGAAGTACTCCGACTGCAGTTCGTCGCCGCTGCTGGGTGTGTGTTCCAGCCTGAAGTGCGGCAGCCGGAACGGGGAGGGCCCCGGCAGCCCCAGCTGCGGGGTGCAGGAGTCGGCAGGCATGCCGGGGACGGGGTGTCGCGGGCCGTCGGCCCGGACGGCACCGAGCCACCGTGATGGCTCGTCCGCGGCCCCTGGGGCATCCGCGCGTCGCTTGAACCACACCTGATCGATCAGGTCTCCTCTCCAACGGGTGAAGAGGCTGACGCTGTAGGCGGCGGACATCACCTCGTCGAAGGCCCCGCGCAGGGCGGTGACAGGAAGGTCCTCGTAGACCCACTGCCGGACGTCGAAGGCCGGCACCAGATCCAGGGTCAGCGTAGTGACCACGCCGAGGGCACCGAGGGCGACCACGGAGCCGTCGAAGTGTTCGTCGCCCCGCTCCGTCGTCACCAGGTCGCCGGAGGCCGAGACGTATGTGACGGCCCGTACGGCCGAGGCGAGGGTGCCGTTGCCGTCTCCCGACCCGTGCGTACCGGTCGCGCAGGCACCGGCGATGGAGATGTGGGGGAGCGACCCGAGGTTGTGCAGGGCGAGCCCCGACTCGTGGAGGAGGCCGGTGATCTCCCCGAAACGGGTTCCGCCGCTCACGGTGGCGGTACCGGCGTGCGTGTCGATGTCGAGCACCCGGGGCAGGCCGGCCGTGGACACCAGGTCCCCGGTGGTGTCGGCGATCGCGTTGAAGGAATGGCCCGTTCCCAGGGCCCGGACGGCACGGGAGCCGGCCACCAGCTCCTGCAGTTCCTCGACCGAGGCGGGAGCCCTTCGGCGTTCCGCGCCGAAGGTGATGTTCCCCGCCCAGTTGGTGGTGGTGTCACTCATGTTTCGTCCTCTGCGGAGGGACCGGTGGTCGGCGGGTTCACTGGCCGGCCAGACCCGTGTGGGCGATGCCCCGCACGATCTGCCGCTGGAACAGGGCGAAGACGAGCAGCAGGGGCAGGCCCGCGATCACGACGGAGGCCATGATCTGGGCGTACCGGACTCCGAAGCCGGACTGTACGGTGACCAGTCCGACCGGGAGGGTCATGGCCTGGGGATCTGTGGTGACGAGGAAGGGCCACAGGAAGTTGTTCCACGTGGAGATGAACGTGAAGATCGCGACCGCCGCGAGGACCGGCCGGGACAGCGGCATGACGATCGTCCAGAAGACCCGCCAGCGCCCGGCGCCGTCGACGAAGGCGGCCTCTTCCAGTTCTCTGGGCACCCCTTCGAAGAACTTCACCAGGATGAACACCATGGCGGGAACGGCGACCTGGGGAAGGATCACTCCCCAGTAGGTGTCCACGAGCCCCATACGGACCATCTGGGTGAACAGCGGTGCGATGAGGACCTGGGGCGGCACCATGATCCCGGCGAGGACGAGGCCGTACAGGAGCTTGCGTCCCCGGAACGTGGTCCGGGTGAAGCCGTAGGCGGCCATGGCGCACAGGAGGACGGTGAGCAGGGTGGTGAGGCCGGAGACGATGACGGAGTTCACCGTCCACCGCAGCAGGTCGCCCGACTCCCACACCTTGGCGTACGCGTCGAAGGTGATCCGCGAGCCGATCCACTCCAGCGGTGTCTTGGTCGTCTCCCCTTCCGGTTTGAGCGACGTGGCGACGGCCCAGAGCAGGGGCAGCAGCCAGCCGGCGGCCAGGACGAGCGCCACGACGAGCAGCGCGATCCTGCCCGCGGTCCAGCGGGACCGGCGGCTCTCGGTACGGGACGAGCGGGTGGTGCGGTCACGGACGGTGGCGAGGCTCACTTGCCGGCCTCCTCTTTGCGCCGGGCCAGTACGGGCTGGACCAGGGAGACGATCAGGATGAGGGCGAAGAAGATGTAGGAGACGGCGGACGCGTAGCCGATCCGGTAGCCGGTGAAGCCCTGCTGGTAGACGTACTGCAGGATGGGCCGGGTCGAGTCGTCGGGTCCTCCGCCGGTCATCAGGTAGACCTGATCGAAGATCTTGAGCGAGGCGAGCACCTGGAGGACGAGCACGAGACCGGTGGTGCGCCGCAGGAGGGGCAGGGTGATGTGGAGCAGCTGGCGCCACGAGCCGGCGCCGTCGAGCTCGGCCGCCTCGTACAGGTGCTGCGGTACGGCCTGGAGCGCCGCGAGGTAGAGCAGGAAGTTGAACCCGACCGTCCACCACACCGTCGTCAGGATGATGGAGAGCATCGCGTAGCGTTCGTCGCTCAGCCAGCCGATGCCGGGTTCCAGCCCGACGGAGGCCAGGAGCTGGTCGGCGAGCCCGAATCCCGGCGGGAAGATCATCTGCGCGAACAGCATGCAGACGACGCCGGAAGGCAGCAGGAACGGCGCGAACCAGCTCAGCCGCCAGAGCCACTGCACGAACCGCAACTGGTGGGCGAGCAGGGCGAGTACGAGTCCGACCAGCACGAGCGGGATGGTGGAGAGCACGGTGAACCAGACCGTGTTCCACAGCGAGGACCACATCTGCGGATCGGCCAGCGCCTCCGCGTAGTTGTCCAGGCCGACGAAATCCGCCTCGGTGCCGGTGATGTTCTCGCTGGTCAGGCTCATCCCGAGGCCGCTTATCAAGGGCCAGACGAGAAAGAGACCGTAGACGATCAGGAACGGGGCCACGAAGACGAGACCGTGCTCGGTCCACTTCCTGCGGACGGTCCGGGACCGTCCCGTGACGGCGTCGCGGCCGGCTCCTGAGGCCGAGGGGGCCGGAGCGGAGGGGGTGAGCGTGGTCATGACGCGACTCCGGGAAGGGGGTTGCGGGTGTCGAGGAGAAGGCCGAGCCGGTGCTTCGCCTCGGAGAGCGCCGCACGGGGGGAGCGGGAGCCGGTGAGCAACGTCGAGAAGACCTCGCCGAGTTCGATCCACATCCGGGACGCGGAGCCGGCGAACCAGGCCGGTTCGTCGAGCACGACGTCGTCGATCACGTCGCGGTAGGCCGACTGCGGATCGAGCGCGAGGTAGGCGGGATCCGAGAGAACGGGCCGGTACGCGGGTACGTGGCCGCCCGCCGCCCACTCGACGGAGTTCTTCAGCATCCAGGCGACGAAGGCGCAGGCGGCCCGGTCCGTCTCCGTGTCGCGGTCGCGTTGGTGGGGCAGGACGAAGGCGTGGGAGTCGGCCTGCGTCGTCGCCCGTCGTCCGAACAGCGCGGGGACGCGCGCCATCGAGAACGGTATCCCTCCCGTTCGGAAGGTGGTGACCTCCCAGTCGCCGTTGAGCTGGAACGCGGTTCGCCCCTGGTTGAAGATGCCCACGGCAGCCCCGTAGTCGGCGCGGCGCCTCCACAGCCCTTCGTCCACGAGCGTGGCCATGTACTCGAGTACCCGCAGGGCTTTGGCGTCGTCGAGGGCCAGGCCCTTGCCGTCGGGCGTGAGGACGGTGCCGCCGGTCTGGGAGTAGAAGGTGGAGAAGAGGCGCCAGGGGGTGATGCAGTCCGGTCCGAGGGTCTCGGTGACGAGGGGGGCCGTGCCGGTCACCTTCTTGGCGGCGCGCAGGGCCTCGGTGAACTCCGCCGCGCCCTCGATGGGCTTGAGACGCTTCCCGTCCATCAGGCCCGCCTTGCGGCAGATGTCGGTCTGGTAGTAGAGCACGACGGGGTGGGTGTCGAGAGGGACGGCGTACTGGCGGCCGTCGATCTGCCCGCGTCGCCACAGGTCCTCGGGGAAGTCCTCCGGGCGGATGCCCGACTCGGCGAGGAGGTCGAGGTCGAACGGGTCGATGAGCCGGCCGGGGCCGAACCCGGCCAGCCGAGCCATGTGGAGCGCGGCGACCTCCGGCGCGCGGCCTCCGGCGCCGGCCATACCGAGCTTGGTGTAGTAGGGGGCGCCCCACTGGAGCGTGGTGGCTTCCAGGTCGATGTCCGGATGGGCGGTGCGGAAGGCGTCCAGCATCGTCTGCATGTTGACGCCGTCGCCGCCGCCGAAGAGGTGCCAGAACCTGAGCCCGGTGTGGCCGGACGCGGCGGCCGAGGGCGCGGCGCAGCTCGCGGTGGACGCGAGGGCGCCGACCGTGGCGAGGGTACTCAGGGAGCCGGCCAGGACACGGCGCCGACTGGGGTGGGGTGATTGCATCGCGGCTCGTCTTTCCGGGGTGCGGCGGAGGGCGGCTGTCGGCCGCCCTCCGGTGGGAACCGCCCGAAGGCGGCCTTCCTTGCGGCGGCCCGTCAGGCCAGGCGGATCATGGTCCAGGACAGCGGTTCGAGGGTGACGCTCAGCGCGGAGCCGGCCAGGACGGCTCCCTCGCCCGGATGGGGCGTTACGCGGTCCGGCTCCGCAAGGGTGTTGCGGGCGTCCGGGTCCGCGTCGGCGAGGACGGTGTGCTCGACGATCCGGTCGAGGCCCATACTGCCCAGCGCGACGCGCAGGGGCAGGGGGCGGTCCTGCGAGCGGTTGACGGCGAAGACGGTGACGGCTCCGGTCTGCGGGTCCCGTACGGCGGTGGCTTGCAGCAGCGGCACGTCGCCGTGGACGGCGGTGGGGTACGTGGGCGACTCGACGCGTACGTCGAGGACCTCGCCGCGGCCGTGGCGTGCGGCGTGGGCGAAGGGGTAGAAGGTGGTCTGCCGCCAGGCCGGGCCGCCGGGTTCGGTCATGATCGGGGCGATGACGTTGACCAGTTGGGCGAGACAAGCGACCGTGACCCGGTCGGCGTGCCGCAGCAGGGCGATGACCAGCGAGCCGAAGACGACGGCGTCGGTGATCGAGTAGTTGTCCTCCAGGAGGCGGGGGGCCTCCGGCCAGTCGAGCGGGTTCTCGGCGGCCTCGGCCTCGAAGCGGCTCTGGTACCAGACGTTCCACTCGTCGAAGGAGAGGTTGATCTTCTTCTTGGACTTCAGCCGGGCGCCGATGTGGTCGCAGGTGGCGACCACGTTCTCGATGAACGACTCCATGTCCACGGCGGAGGCGAGGAAGGAGCCGCGGTCGCCGTCCTTCTCCTCGTAGTAGGCGTGCAGGGAGATGTAGTCGACGAAGTCGTACGTCTCCTCCAGGACCTTCGCCTCCCAGGACGCGAAGGTGGGCATCGCCTGGCTCGATGAGCCGCATGCGACGAGTTCGAGGTCCGGGTCCATCTGGCGCATGGCCCGCGCCGTCTCGGCCGCCAGCCGGCCGTACTCCTCCGCCGTCTTGTGGCCGGTCTGCCAGGGCCCGTCCATCTCGTTGCCGAGGCACCACAGGCGTATGCCGAACGGTTCCTTGTCGCCATGGGCGGCCCGCAGGTCGGAGAGGGCGGTCCCGCCGGGGTGGTTGGCGTACTCCTGCAGTTCGAGGGCCTCGGCCACGCCCCGGGTGCCGAGGTTCACGGCCATCATGGGCTCGGCCTCGGGGCCGGCCTTCTCCAGGAACGCCATGAACTCGCTGAGCCCGAAGCGGTTGGTCTCGGTGGAACGCCAGGCGAGGTCGAGACGGCGCGGCCGGTCCTCCACGGGGCCGACGGAGTCCTCCCAGCGGTATCCGGAGACGAAGTTGCCTCCCGGATAGCGGATGGCCGTGACACCGAGCTCGCGGACGAGGTCGAGTACGTCGGTGCGCAGGCCCGCCTCGTCCGCCGAGGGATGGCCGGGCTCGAAGATGCCGGTGTAGACGCAACGGCCCAGGTGCTCGACGAACGAACCGAAGAGACGGGGGTTCACCTCGCCGACGGTGAACGCCGGATCGAGGGTGAACCGGGCGACGTGGTCAGGGGTGGTGGTCATGACTTCCTTTCGTGGGGCAGGGGTGCCAGGGGCCGGGCGGTCGCCGTCAACGGGCGAGCACCGGCCATCCGTCGGCACTCCAGGAGAGCGGGGTGAGGCCGAGCTTGGGAGTGCCCTGGTCCTCGGCGTCGTAGTAGTGGTGGACGAGGACGTCCCGGCCGCGGTCACGGAGCACGGACTGTCCGCCGGGTCCGAGGTACTTGCCGTGGGCGGCCAGCAGCAGGTCGCCACCGCCCTGCGTCATCGGCCTGCCGTCGCGTCCGGTGTAGGGGCCGGTCGGCGAGGTGGAGCGGCCGACGCGGATGTTGTACGTCGACTCGACGCCCGCGCAGCAGCGGTCGTACGAGACGAAGAGGTAGTAGTAGCCGCCCCGGTGCACGACGTACGGGGCCTCGACGGCGTAGGGGGCGTCGGGCCGGGTGGCCAGGTGGTGGACGGGGGCCGCGGGAAGGGGGCGCCCGGTGCGGTCGTCCAGTTCCACCATGCGGATGCCGGTCCAGTAGGAACCGAAGGACATCCAGAGTCTGCCTCCGCCTTCGACGATCCCCGGGTCGATGGCGTTGTAGGGGTCCGCCGTACCGCTCGCGAAGATCTCTCCTTGGTCGGTCCACGTGCCGGGCCGGCCGCTGGAGGAGGTGGCGAGCCCGATGGCGGAGTGGTTCGAGCCGAAGGAGGAGACCGCGTAGTAGAGCCAGTAGCGGCCCTTGCGGTGGACGATCTCGGGGGCCCAGGGGTCGCTCTCCGCGGAGTAGGAACGCCACCAGGCGGGAAGCGTGGTGAAGGCGGAACCCGACCTCTCCCAGCGGCGTCCGTCCCGCGAGGTACGCGCTTCGAGGCCATCGTGCGTGGAGTAGACCACGTACGTTCCGTCCTTGAGGCGGATCGCCGAAGGATCATGGACGACGACGTCCCCGGTGACGGGCAGCGGATCGGGGTAGGCGTCCGCCGGGGCGGCCGACGCCGTGGGGACCAGGCAGGCGAGCGCCGCGGCGGCGGCAGCCAGGAGTGCTGCGGTTCGGTGGCGGACGGTGCGTCCGGCATTCATGGAAAGCTCCTTCGACAACCCATGGAAAAGGGCGCGCTCGGCATGACGAGCAGCTTGAAAGCAGGGAGAACCCCGACGGCTCGAACGGGCCGTCGGGCCGCTCGCCCCACGGCTGTGTGGGGGCCCCGGCCGTGGAGGACTGTCGTCCTCCACGGCAGGGACGCAGGGGCGGCGGTGGGCCCCGCCGCGCCGGTCGCTTCTACCTGCTCTTGACGCGCAGGAAGGTGACGGAGTGGGCGGGGAAGGTGTAGGTGAAGGTCCGTCCAATGCCCTTCAGCGTCGACTTCCGCGGGCGGATCGGGCGGGCGTCGGCGCTGTTCACCGCGTTCGGCGCGCCTTCCAAGGTGGTCACCCGGGCCGTCGACGCGACCTTGGAGGTGCCGAGGTCGATGCTCGTACGTGCCGCGGTCGCCTGGGCGTTGACGACCTTGACGATCAGATCACCCTTGTCCCGGGTCACCACCTGACGGAAGGGCTCGGCGGTCTTGTCGTCGGTGAAGGAGCCCCACTCCTTACCGTCCAGGTAGAGGGTGACCTGCCGGCCGCGCACCTGGACGCGGAGGTCGTAGGTACGGCCCGTCTCGACGGTGGCGGGTTTGTCCAACAGGGTCTGCTTGCCCCCGTCGACGGCCTTTTCGACGGCGGAGCGGGTATTGCCCCAGCCTCCGAGGTTCCACCAGTAGTAGTTCCCGGTGTCACGTACGCCGAAGGCGACCAGGAACCCTTCCTTGCCGGACTTCTTCGTGGCCTTGACCTTCAGGTCGTAATCCTGCCAGCCCGGGTCACCCGCGGTGACCAGGGTGTCCTCGGCGGCTTCGTCGGTCTGGACGTACGCTCCGTCCTGGACGGTCCAGGTGCCGCGCCCGGCCGCCGGCGTCCACCCGGAAGCGCCGGTGGAGAAGTCGTCCTTGAGGAGGGTGGTGCCGTCCGCCGCCGTGACCTCGACGTCGTCGTAGGAGGCGCTGGTGGCCCAGGTCGACAGGCCCACCGCGCCGGTGATCGGTCCGGAGACGGACGGGGTGGCGGAGGCGCGGCTCGGCACGACCCGGTCGCCGGTGTTGTTCATGAAGAGCTTCTGGACCTCGTAACTGGTGGAGCCCCAGGAGCGGTTGTTGTCGAACCAGATCATGTCGGGCCGCCACTGGTTCTTGTTCACATCGGCCAGCAACGGCGCGTACGACGCGAGCTTGACGACGTCCGCGTTGCGTTCCAGGCCCGTCATGAACGCCGCTTCGGACAAGGAGTTGGCGAAGCGGTTGTCGAGGGAGGCGTACTCGCCGAGGAAGACCTTGGGGCCGCTGCGGTCGTAGGAGTCGTAGCGGTCGTTGTTCTCCAGGAACCACTGCGGGGAGTTGTAGTAGTGCTCGTCGACCATGTCGACGCCCGACGTGCGGTTGAGGTCCCACAGCCGGTCGAAGGTGGCGCCCGAGGAGGCGGGGCCGGAGTTGGAGACGAGCGTGATCTCGGGGTACTTGGCCGCGATCGCCTTGCGGAACTCGGTGAAGTGGGCGAAGAAGGCGTCGGGCAGGTTCTCCTCGTTGCCCACGGCCAGGTGGGTCAGGCCGAAGGGCTTCGGGTGGCCCATCTCGGCCCGCTTGCGGCCCCAGGTGGAGGTGACGGGGCCGTTGGCGAACTCGATCAGGTCCAGGGTGTCCTGGATGTGCCGCTTGAGCAGGGCCGGGTCGTCGGTGGACTGGTTCTGCCCGCAGCCGGTGACGAGGGCGGGCACGACGGGCAGCGGCATCGCGCCGATGTCCTCGGCGAACTGGAAGTACTCGTAGTAGCCGAGGCCGTAGCTCTGGTGATAACCCCAGAAGTTGGCGTTTGCCGCCCGCTGCTCGACCGGGCCGATCGTGTCCTTCCACTGGTAGGAGCGGCGGCGTTCCCAGTCCGGGGCCTCGTACGCCTGGTGGCTGCCGGTGTTGACCAGGCAGCCGCCCGGGAAGCGGAGGAAGCCGGGGTTCAGGGCGGCGATCTTCTCGGCGAGGTCCTTGCGCAGCCCGTTCGGGCGGCCCTTGTACGTGTCGTGGGGGAAGAGCGAGGCCATGTCGAGACGGAGGGTCCCGGCACCGGCGGCCGTTACCGCGAGCCGTCCCGCGGTGGTGGTCGTCCTGGGGACGAGCGTTCCGGTGTACTTGGTCCACCGGTCGCCGCGCACGGTGATGCCCAGCGGCGCGGTCAGAGCGGTGCCGTCGGCGGTGCGCAGTTCGGCTGCGAGGCGGGTGCCGGCGGCGTGGTCCGTGCGTGCCCAGACGGAGAAGTCGTACCGCTTCCCCTTCTGCAGGGCCATGCCCGCGCCGTACCCGCTGTTGACCACTCCGAAGCGGCCGGTGCCGCCGCCCGTGCCGGCGAGGTCGACCCGCAGGTAGTTGCGGTTGCGCTCGTTCAGCCGCTCGGCGTCGTCGACGACCGTGACAGATCCGGTGGCGCCGCCGGACGCGGTCTGCTGCCAGGCGGTCAGCGGGGTGTAGGTGCTGTTGTCGACCGGGCTGAACTCGAAGGAACGGTTCTGTACGAGCTCGGCGTAGAGACCGCCGTCGGCCGCGTTGTTGATGTCCTCGAAGAAGACGCCGTACATGGTGGGGTCGATCGCCGGCCCCGTGCTGTCGGCGTCGACGGAGAGGGTGTAGTCGGTGACGGCGGGGTCCGCCACCGCCGGGGCCT
Organism: Streptomyces sp. NPDC052299; assembly: GCF_040679335.1. Classification (NCBI taxonomy): domain Bacteria; kingdom Bacillati; phylum Actinomycetota; class Actinomycetes; order Kitasatosporales; family Streptomycetaceae; genus Streptomyces; species Streptomyces sp. NPDC052299. The sequence continues at coordinate 64,255 of NZ_JBFAUP010000029.1, forward strand.
GGGTGAGGAGGCCGGCTGCCAATGAGGTGGCGAGCAGGCCGCCGGTGATGACACCGGGCTTGCTGAGGGTTCCGTTGCGGGGGCGCAAGGCGGCTCTCCTTGAGGTGGACGGTGCGGGGGCGTCGTGCTCTCGGTGCGCAGGCAGTACGTGCGGGGCCCGGACGGTCGTCGGCGCTCGGGCTGTCGTGCTCCGGACGGAGGTGGTCGGCTGCGGGCCGCCCACCACGGTCAGGCGGTGGCCGGGTTGCCGCAGCAGGCGTCCGGGCCGTGCTCACGGTCGGGCTGGGCGAGTGTCATGTCGGGTGTGCTCCTCGGTTGTGCTGGGGAAAGAGGTGGTGCGGGTCTGTGGGGTGGCGTGCCGGTCAGGCCGTGGTGGTGGTGCGTGCTGTGTTGCGGATTCGGCGCAGGCGGTGCAGGAGGAGGTCGGCGCCGGTGCCGAAGTGGTCGTGC